>NZ_CP020465.1:3600000-3953758 GCF_002076895.1 Cognaticolwellia beringensis | reverse complement strand
ACTGCATCACGTACTGTATTGAATACTGGAAGGCCTAAATGCGTTTGACCGCCTTTACCTGGGCTTACGCCACCAACCATTTGTGTACCGTACTCAAGTGCTTGTTCTGAATGGAATGTACCTTGACCACCAGTGAAACCTTGACAGATTACTTTAGTATCTTTATTAATTAAGACAGACATTATTTGCCCTCCGCAGCTGCTACAACTTTAGTTGCTGCATCAGTTAATGACTCAGCAGCAATGATGTCTAAGCCAGATTTCTTAAGTACTTCACGACCTTCTTCAGCGTTTGTACCTTCTAAACGTACAACTACAGGCACTTGAACGCCTACATCTTTAACTGCAGCGATAATACCTTCAGCGATCATGTCACAACGTACGATGCCACCAAAGATGTTAACTAAAACAGCTTTAACGTTGTCGTCAGAAAGAATGATTTTGAATGCTTCAGATACACGCTCTTTAGTCGCCCCGCCGCCAACATCTAAGAAGTTAGCTGGCTTGCCGCCGTGTAAATTAACGATATCCATAGTACCCATTGCTAGGCCTGCACCGTTAACCATACAACCAACGTTGCCATCTAAAGCTACGTAGTTTAATTCAAAACGTGCTGCATGTGCTTCACGCTCATCTTCTTGAGATGGATCGTGAAATGCGCGCATTTTAGGTTGACGGTACAAAGCATTACCATCGATACCAATTTTGCCATCTAGACAGTGAAGATTACCTTCGTCAGTAATAACTAACGGATTGATTTCTAATAAAGCGAAATCGAAATCTTCAAACATTTGTGCAAGACCTAAAAAGATCTTAACAAATTGCTTCATTTGCGTTGGGTTTAAACCTAACTTGAAGCCTAATTCACGTGCTTGGTATGGTTGAGCACCAACTAGTGGATCAATTTCAGCTTGGTGAATTAACTCAGGAGTCTCTTCAGCAATCTTCTCAATGTCAACACCGCCTTCAGTAGAGGCCATGAATACTACTCTACGACTTGCACGGTCTACAACAGCACCAAGATACAATTCGTTAGCAATATCTGTACAGCTTTCTACTAAGATTTTAGCAACTGGCTGACCATGTTCGTCAGTTTGGTATGTAACTAAGTTTTTACCTAACCAGTTTTGCGCGAAATCTTTGATTTCTTGCTTGCTTTTAACTAGCTTAACACCGCCAGCTTTACCACGGCCACCCGCGTGTACTTGAGTTTTAACAACCCACATATCGCCGCCAATTTTGTCGGCAGCTTCGGCAGCTTCTTGAGCGGTATCGCAAGCGAAACCTTCAGAAACTGGTAAACCATATTCAGCGAATAATTGTTTCGCTTGATATTCATGCAAATTCATGGTGTTTTATCCATTTATCTGTAGATGAAAATGGCAATAATTATAATTATTACCATCGAAAAGAGTCGACCGATTATAGTACAAAAGCTCTAAAGAGCATAGTCCTTAGAGCCTAATACTATAGTCTAAATCAAACCAAATATTTCAATATTACTGCTTACTAGATGTTTAGTAACAAGCGTGTTGGATCTTCCAACAACTCTTTAATGGTTACTAAGAAACCTACAGATTCTTTACCATCAACTAAACGATGATCGTAAGAAAGTGCTAGGTACATCATAGGTAAAATTTCAACCTTTCCGTCAACCGCCATCGGGCGATCTTGGATTTTATGCATTCCTAAGATTGCCGCTTGTGGCAAGTTAAGAATAGGCGTTGAAATTAATGAACCAAAAACGCCGCCATTAGTGATAGTAAAGTTACCACCTTGCATTTCGTCCATGGTTAATTTTCCGTCACGACCTTTAATCGCTAATGAACGGATACCGTTTTCGATACCTGCCATGCTTAGCTGATCTGCATCACGTAATACCGGTGTAACTAAACCACGTGGTGTAGATACCGCAATCGAGATGTCGAAAAAGTTGTGATAAACAATGTCATCACCGTCAATTGACGCGTTAATTGCAGGGTAGCGTTTAAGCGCTTCAGTAACCGCTTTAACGTAGAACGACATAAAACCTAGACGGGTATCATGTGTTTTCTCGAATACGTCTTTATATTGGTTACGAAGATCCATTATTGGCTTCATGTTAACTTCGTTAAACGTCGTTAGCATCGCAGTAGAATTTTTCGCTTCTAATAAACGTGTCGCGATAGTTTTACGTAAACGCGTCATAGGTACGCGTTTTTGAGTACGCTCACCTAGTGCGGCAGTCGCTTGGGCTGCAGGCGCTGGCGCCGCTGCTTTTGCTGGTGCTGCTTTAGGTTTATTAGCTGCCGTTTCTACGTCTTCCTTAGAAATACGTCCGCCTTTACCGGTACCAACAACATCACTAGCCGTTAGACCTTTCTCAGTCATTAAACGACGCACTGATGGGCTAGCAAGCTCGTCAGAGCTAATCGCTTCTTCAGGAGACGCTGCAGGGGCTGAGTTTGCTGCAGCACCAACATTAAGTTCACCCAATTTTTGGTCGCCTAATACTGTATCGCCTTCAGCATGAATTATTTTACCAATTATACCATCAGCTTGTGCAACAACTTCTAAAACCACTTTGTCAGTTTCGATATCAACTAAGTTTTGATCAACAGTTACGGTATCGCCTGCAGCAACATGCCATGCAGCAACAGTCGCATCAGCAACTGATTCAGGCAGTACTGGTACGACAATATCAATCACTTTAGCTGAATCGCCTGATGCTTTAGGCGCACTGGCAGTAGTTTCTGCTTCTGCTTTTGCTGGTGCCGCTTCATTACTTTTACTTTCAGGAGCTGCAGCTTCGCTTTCACCTTCAGACAAAATAGCAATAACTTGCTCGCCTAAAACCGTAGCGCCTTCAGCTTGAGATATATCAGTAATAACGCCATCTGATGTAGCCGGTACTTCAAGTACCACTTTGTCAGTTTCGATATCAACTAATACTTGATCGCGAGATACTTTATCGCCAACTTGTACGTGCCAAGTTGCTATAGTTGCATCAGCAACTGATTCAGGTAAAACGGGAACCTTAATTTCGGTTGTCATTTATAATATTCCTTACACACTCTTAATTAATCTCTTTATAAAAAAGAGGGTCTATTCTACATTAAGCGCGTCATGAACTAGCGCTTGTTGCTCTTTAACATGAACTGACATATAACCTACAGCCGGTGCCGCCGAAGCGTTACGACCTGCATATGTCAAATAAGTATTATCAGGGATAGCCGCTCTAAAGTGATGCTGTGAACAGTACCAAGCACCCTGGTTTTGCGGTTCTTCCTGACACCAAACGAATTGCTTAACATGCTGATATTTTGCAATTTCAGCTTTTAGCTCTTCTTCTGGGAATGGATATAATTGTTCGACACGAACGATAGCAACATTCGTTTGCTCATTCTTACGACGTTGATCGAGTAGTTCGTAATAAACTTTACCACTACAGAACACTACACGTTCAACACTGTCAGCATCAAGTTCGTCAACTTCACCAATTACATTATGGAAAACACCAGTAGATAGCTCTTCTAATGAAGAAACTGCCATCGGGTGACGCAATAATGATTTAGGCGACATAACAACCAATGGACGACGCATAGGACGCACCACTTGACGACGCAACATGTTAAATACTTGCGCTGGGGTTGTAGGGACACAAACTTGCATGTTGTGATCGGCACAAAGCTGTAAAAATCGTTCCAAACGGGCTGACGAATGCTCTGGGCCTTGACCTTCATAGCCATGCGGTAACAACATAGTTAAGCCACATAAACGGCCCCACTTCTGTTCACCTGAACTGATAAATTGGTCAAATACCACTTGTGCACAGTTAGCGAAATCACCAAATTGTGCTTCCCAAATAGTTAATCCACTTGGCTCTGCTGTTGTGTAACCATATTCAAACGCTAATACTGACACTTCTGATAACACTGAGTCATGCACATCAAAAGGACCTTGTCCTTCGCGAATGTTTTGCAATGGTAAATAACGACTTGCGTCATCTTGACTATGTAAAACAGCGTGACGATGGAAAAAAGTACCACGACCAGAGTCTTGACCGGTAAGACGAACACGTTTACCTAAATCAACAATTGATGCATAAGCTAAATTTTCTGCCATGCCCCAATCAAGCAGCTTTTCACCGCTGGCCATTTTGACACGATCGTCATAAATTTTGTTTACACGATTATGAACATGATAATCTTCTGGAATAGTTGAAATTTTACCAGCGAGTTCTTTTAACTTCTCAAGTGAAATTTCTTTATCATAATCGTCATCCCAGTTATGGCCAATATAAGGTGACCAGTCAACAGAATGTTCTGTCATCGGACGCCATTGTTCAACCGTACACTGGCCTTCATCAAGCAATTTACGATAATAAGCAGTTAACTCATCAGTCTTAGCTTTATTAAGTGAGTTTTCAGCGTTAAGTTTATCAGCATAAAGTTGACGTGGTGTCGGATGCTTCTTAATTTTTTTGTACATAAGTGGCTGAGTAGCACTAGGCTCATCGGCTTCATTATGACCATGACGACGGTAACAAACTAAATCGATCACCACATCACGTTTAAATTCGTTACGGTAATCAAGCGCAATTTGCGTTGCTAAGATCACTGCTTCTGGGTCATCCCCATTAACATGAAGAATAGGTGCTGATACCATTTTGGCGACTTCAGTACAGTATTCACCACTACGCGTATCTTCTGAACTTGATGTCGTAAAGCCAACTTGATTGTTAACGACTATACGAATAGTACCGCCAACTTTAAATGCCCTTGCTTGCGACATATTAAAAGTTTCTTGTACAACACCCTGACCAGCTATTGCCGAATCACCATGAATAGTGATTGGTAAGACTAAATCGCCTTCGCTGCATTCGCGTCGATCAAGTCGAGCACGAACGCTACCGATAACCACTGGGTTAACAATTTCAAGATGCGATGGGTTAAATGCTAATGCCAAATGAACAGTGCCACCTGGAGTCACAAAGTCAGACGAATAACCTTGGTGATATTTAACATCGCCAGAAGATAAAATTTCGTCATGCTTGCCACCGAATTCATCGAAAAGCTTTGATGGGTTTTTACCCATAACATTAACCAGCACATTCAAACGACCCCGATGAGCCATTCCTATAACAACTTCTTTGGCGCCTTGCGAACCAGCACGCGTGATCAGTTGTTTCAACATAGGAACTAGCGAGTCACCGCCTTCAAGAGAGAAACGTTTTGCACCCGGGAACTTAGCCCCTAAGTACTTTTCAAGTCCATCAGCCGCAACTAAGTCCTTAAATATTTCTGCTTTATCTTCAACGCTCAGTACCGCTTGTGACTGCACTGACTCAAGACGTTGTTGTAACCAACGCTTTTCATCAGTAGAGTTGATATGCATATATTCAGCACCAATAGAACCACAATAAGTAGTTTTCAGCGCTTTATATAACTCACCAAGCTTCATTGATTCTTGGCCTATCGCCAATGAGCCAACGTTAAACTCTCGATCAAAATCATTTTCTGAAAGTTCATGGTGAGATAATTGCAGGTCACGTACTTTGTCACGTTGCCATAACCCTAATGGGTCAAGGTTAGCATTTTGATGTCCGCGAAAACGAAAAGCATTAATCAGCTGTAAAACTTTTACTTGCTTAGCGTCACTGCCACCTGAAACAACCACGGTTTTTTGTGTTTGTTGGGCTAGCTCTTTAAATTCATTGCGGATTTCAGAATGCCGATATTCAACGTCAGCACCTTCAATTTTAGGAAGTTGTTGGAAAATACCTCGCCACTCTGCAGTAACAGATTGTGAGTTATTCAGATAAGATTCGTATAATTCTTCAATATAAGCAGCGTTTGCACCACTTAAATGGGAAGACTCTATCCAAGTCTTCATAGCACCTTCGGGCATTGCCTGTTCCTTTATGGGATAAAAGCAATCAAAAGATATGTTTAAGTTAACATAATCGAGCATCTTATTTTAAGATGCTCGACTAATTAATTTAAACCGCTCTGGTTAGCAACATTGACTTAATATGGCCAATGGCTTTGGTTGGGTTTAATCCTTTCGGACAAACATCAACACAGTTCATGATACCGTGACAACGAAATACGCTGTAAGCATCTTGTAAATCATCTAAACGTTCTTCTGTTGCGGTATCACGGCTATCGATAAGAAAACGATAAGCATGTAATAAACCCGCTGGACCGATAAACTTATCAGGATTCCACCAGAAAGAAGGACAAGATGTAGAACAACAAGCACATAAAATACATTCGTATAGCCCATCTAATTTTTCACGTTCTTCGATAGATTGCAAATGTTCGCGTGCAGGTTGTTCTTTACCATCATTAATCAGGTAAGGTCTGATTTTTTCATATTGATTATAAAACTGTGTCATATCAATAATTAAATCACGTACTACAGGTAAACCTGGTAATGGGCGTAACACAATTTTATTTGCTGGAACAGCAGATAAAGGCGTGATACAAGCCAAACCGTTTTTACCATTCATATTCAAACCGTCAGAGCCACAAACACCTTCACGACATGAACGACGGAATGAAAGACTAGAATCTTGCTCTTTCAGCAAAATTAACGCGTCTAGTACCATCATGTCTGAGCCTTCTGGAATTTCCAGCTCATAATCTTTCATGTAAGGTTTGTTATCAACATCAGGGTTGTAACGGTAAATTGAAAAAATTTGTTTCATCACAACGCTCCTAGTAAGTTCTTGCTTTCGGTGGGAAAGCTTCACGGTGAACCGGGCTCATGTTAACAGAGCGTTTGCTCATGTCTTCAGTCGCAGGTGAGTAAATTGAATGACATAACCAATTTTCATCATCACGTGATTGGAAATCTTCACGAGCATGTGCGCCACGAGATTCCGTACGGAAATTAGCTGCTTTAGCGGTACAAAAAGCTGTTTCCATTAAGTTGTCTAATTCTAAACACTCAATTCTGTGGGTGTTAAACTCAGAAGACTTATCATCTAAATGTGCATTTTGAAGACGTTCACGGATTTCCGTAAGTTCTTTCATGCCTTGTGCCATTGCTTCACCTTCACGGAATACCGAGAAGTTAAATTGCATACATTTTTGAAGGTCTTTACGAATTTGAACTGGATCTTCACCACTTGTTGAAGATTCCCAACGATTCGTGCGAGCTAAAGAGGCTTCTAAATCAGATTCAGTTGCATCTTTACCGCTTTGCGTTTCACTTAAGTATGTACCTAAGAAATTACCCGCTGCACGACCAAATACCACCAAATCAAGTAATGAGTTACCACCTAAACGGTTAGCTCCATGCACAGATACGTTTGCGATTTCACCAACAGCAAATAAGCCATCGATGATATTTTCTTCGCCCGTTTCTGGATTGAAGTGAATCGCTTGACCGTTAACATTACAAGGCACGCCGCCCATCTGATAATGACAAGTTGGTATAACAGGGATAGGCTCAATAGCAGGATCAATGTGAGCAAACGTTTTCGATAAATCACAAACGCCTGGTAAACGTTTTTCTAACGTTTCACGACCCAAATGATCAAGTTTAAGTTTAAGATGAGGACCTAATGGACCGTCAAAACCGCGACCTTCACGAATTTCTGTCATCATTGAACGTGCAACAACATCGCGACCGGCTAAATCTTTAGCATTCGGCGCATAACGTTCCATGAAACGTTCGCCGTCTTTGTTAAGAAGGTAACCACCTTCTCCACGACAACCTTCAGTCACTAACGTACCAGCACCCGCTATACCTGTTGGGTGGAACTGCCACATTTCCATATCTTGCATTTGTACGCCAGCGCGAAGCGACATACCAACACCGTCACCGGTATTAATGTGAGCATTAGTTGTTGAAGCAAAGATACGACCAGCGCCACCTGTTGCTAAAACAGTTGCACGGGCTTTAAAGTAAACAATCTCGCCAGTTTCAATACAAATTGCGGTAGTACCCACAACAGCACCATCACTGTTTTTAACTAAATCTAAGGCATACCATTCAGAATATACGTTAGTTTTGTTTTTAACGTTCTGCTGATATAAACAATGTAGCAATGCATGACCGGTACGGTCAGCTGCTGCTGCTGTACGCGCAGCTTGTTCGCCACCAAAGTTCTTAGATTGACCACCAAATGGACGTTGGTAAATTTTACCTTCTTCCGTACGAGAGAATGGTAAACCCATTTTCTCTAATTCGATGATAGATTCTGGCCCTGTTTTACACATATATTCAATAGCGTCTTGGTCACCGATATAATCGGAACCCTTAACGGTATCGTACATGTGCTGTTCCCAATGATCTTCATGAGCATTACCCAAGGCAACAGTTATACCGCCTTGTGCTGATACCGTATGAGAACGAGTAGGAAAGACTTTTGAAATCAAAGCACAAGATTTGCCTGACTCCGATATTGCTAAGGCAGCGCGCATACCTGCACCACCTGCGCCAATGACAATGGCGTCGAATTCACGAATTGGAACGCTCACTTACACACCCCACACAGTTAATAGGCCTGCTGCAAAGTATACGAGCAACAAAACAGAAAAGAAAAATTGTAAACCACCGCGTAATAGCGCTGGTTTTATGTAATCAGAAAGTACTTGCCATACACCAATCCATGCATGAATTAACAACGCAAGAATGGCTAAAATGGTAAAGACTTTAGTGCAAATATTGCCAAAGAATGCCTGCCAAATTTCAAAAGTCACATCGGGTGTTGTAACGAAGAAACCAACAAGAAAAAAAGTGTACAGTGCTAAAATAATGGCACTGGCACGAATAAGAATAAAATCATGTACGCCACTACGGCCTACTGTTGCTGCATTATTTACCATAATCGAACTCCTACTACTACAGTAAGCACCAACCAAAGTGCGATAATAAGTTTTGCCGTAGCATTACCAGAAGCTAGCTCTTCAAAATAGCCTAAATCCATTAATAAGTGACGGATACCGCCAAGTAAGTGATAGATAAGAGCAGAAAGCGTACCCAGGATAATTATTTTGAAGAATACACCATCAAGTAATGACTCTACTTGTGTGAAACCTTCAATAGAAGATAGTGATAAAGAAAGCGTCCACAATAAAATACCAATAGCAAATACCATGATCACACCGGATACTCGGTGTAATATCGATGCATTAGCTGCTGCATGCATTTTAATTGTTGACAAATCTAGGTTTACAGGACGTTGTTTTTTCACGATTGTTGCCTAAGGAGCTCTTAGAGCCTTCAACTTATTTTTTTTACGCTACCTAACTCATTTATTAAAGCTAGATAACCCCCCTCCGATTTAAATTAAATTTTAATCTTTAAAAAAAAATGCAAAATATAATTCAGATCGGCCTGATTATATAGGTGAAAATCATTAATTACAATTTTCTTCCCGACAAGTTTTAGCCAATTATCAAGGCTTACGACTAATTATCAACCATACTTTACAAAAATTGATTCCGACATATAACTTTAGTCTAAGTACTTAACAAACGAATTGACTTTTAGGGGGTGATCTGAAGTAGAATAGCGTCAGTTTAATATTCACAAAAATTGACTAAACATCTCGTTTTAACAATTTTCAAGATAAATAAATCTTAATGGGGAAATAACATATGGCTGATTTGAAAGCCTCTCTTAGTATCGATGGAAAAGTAATAGCTGACTTGCCAATTCTTAAAGGCACTGCTGGTAACGATGTGATAGATATTCGTACACTTGGTAGTGCAGGCTATTTCACCTATGACCCAGGATTTTTAGCTACAGCGTCTTGTGAATCTGCAATCACCTTCATTGATGGTGATAAAGGTGTATTACAGCACCGCGGTTATCCTATCGATAGCCTTGCAAAACAAGCAGATTATTTAGAAGTTTGTTATATTTTATTAAATGGTGATGCGCCAACTAAAGCGCAATATGAAGATTTTACCAACACCATTACTAACCACACTATGGTACATGAAAAATTAGTCCACTTTTTTCATGGTTTTTTACCTGATGCACATCCAATGGCTATGCTTTGTGGTGTTGTTGGCGCACTTTCTTCGTTCTACCACAGTGACCTAGATATTCATGCACCAGACCAACGTATGCGTAGTGCACATCGTCTAATTGCGAAAATGCCAACGATAGCGGCTATGGCGTACAAATACAGCATCGGACAACCTTTTGTTTACCCTCGTAACGACTTAACTTATGCAGAAAATTTCTTGCATATGTTGTTCTCTGTTCCAGCAGAAGAGTACGTTGTTAGCCCGACAGTTGCTCGTGCTATGGACCGTATTTTTACGCTACATGCAGACCACGAGCAAAACGCTTCAACGTCTACAGTGCGTTTAGCTGGTTCATCTGGCGCGAACCCTTATGCATGTATCGCAGCTGGTGTTGCATCACTTTGGGGCCCAGCACATGGCGGCGCAAACGAAGCATGTTTAACGATGCTTGAAGAAATAGGTTCGTTAGATAGAGTTGACGAATTTGTTGCTAAAGCAAAGGATAAAGCTGACCCGTTCCGCTTAATGGGCTTTGGCCATCGTGTTTATAAAAACTTCGATCCTCGTGCTACTGTAATGCGTGAAACTTGTCATGAAGTATTGACTGAGTTAGGTATACAAGATCCATTACTTGACGTAGCAATGGCGCTTGAAAAAGTAGCGCTTGAAGACCCTTATTTCATTGAGAAAAAATTATACCCTAACGTTGATTTTTATTCAGGCATCATCTTAAAAGCTATTGGTATTCCAACCAATATGTTCACAGTGATATTTGCCATGTCTCGTACTGTAGGTTGGATTGCACATTGGGATGAGATGCTAGGTCAAGCAGGACAAAAAATTGGTCGTCCACGTCAAAAGTATACTGGCGAAATTGATCGTAAATTTATTCCTTTGAGTGAGAGATAAGTAGGTTTTATTTAGTTAGCTAACTTCTTATTTTGGATATCAAAAGGCAACCACTTGGTTGCCTTTTTCTATTTCACATGTTGCCAATTAGCAGCATATAAATTGACTTATACCAATTAAATTAATTAAGTGATCTACTTTTTCATGAGGAAAAATAGATAATGACCAGGCATAAAATTTAGTCAGTAGTTATGCTACTTATAAATTTTTATAACGCCGTCATTATTAATTTTAACCATTACAAATGAGCAGTTAATTAATCAACTTGGTATTAAACCTCGGTTAGTCGTTATAAATAAAGGGATAAACTCCTGTACATTAGTGTTAAAAACACTATATTGTTACAGCGATTTTTATAAACTCCTCCAATCGGTATTATATCTGTGCTTGAACATATTTTAATCGTCCATGAGAGCCGCTTAGTGCGCGAGGCTCTTGCTAAAATCTTACTGTCATGTGGTGTTAGTAAAACCGCAATTGCTTGCATTGAGAATGCCGATGACGCTATAGAGTATGCCCAGTTTGCAGCGATTAGTTTATTAATATGTGCTGATAATTTAACCACCGAAAATAGCTTAAACTTTCGTGATGAGTTAGCAAAAGCATCAAATAAAACTCAGCTTCCGTTGATGATTCTGTCACATAGAATTGATGACAATAAATTAGAACAAGCAGCAACAGACCACAATAAAAAATGTCCGGTGAGCAATAGTATTTGTCTGTCTCCTCCATTTAAAAAGCAACATGTCGTTAGTGCCTTATTTGAATTAACGCAAGATAAACTATTTGCCAATTATATAAATGAGGACAGCACTAACGATAAGTTGTCAAAACTCCCTGTTAACGAAGCTTCCGAGTTACTTGAACAAAAACCAACCATTCTTGTGGTTGACGATGAAAGCAGTAATATTGATGTTGCAGCAGGAAATTTGCGTAATCTTTACCGCGTAATGGCGGCAAAATCAGGCGAGCACGCGTTAAAAATAGTTGCGAATAACAAACATAATATTAGACTGATTTTACTTGATATTATGATGCCGACGATGGATGGTTATCAAGTTTGTGAAATGCTCAAAGCAGATCATGAAACTGCTAATATTCCGGTAATATTTCTCAGTGCAAAAGCACTTGTAGAGGATATAAAATACGGTTTTGACTTAGGTGCTGTAGATTATATAACAAAACCTTTAAATGGCGATTTACTCCGTGCCAGGGTCGCCACTCACATTAGGCTGCAACAGCAAAAGATCGCCTTAACTACACAAGTCGCTACTCTTAAAGAAAATGCTAAATTACGTGAAGACATCGAGAAAATTACCCATCACGATTTGAAAGCACCACTCAATAATATTTTGTTTGAGACTTACCGCTTAACAGATAAAAGTGCAGCTAAATCAATTAATCGTGCGGTACACAATGTGGTTAATATGGTCAATAACTCTCTGAATGTATACAAAATAGAGCAAGGAATTTATACATTAAAACCACAATCAACCAACTTAATTGTGTTAATAAACGATGCTATGAATGCGGTATCAACCCTTAGTAATGAGAAAAACATCCAGTTTGCCTTAAGCGGTTTTGAGACTGAACATGCTATTATGGCAGAGCCTTTACTTTGCTTATCAATTTTCAATAATTTGATCAAGAATGCTGTAGAAGCCTCACCGGACAATCAAACCATCGCCATGGTAATAACACGTAATAAAAGCTATATAAGCTTTCAGTTAACTAACCGCGGGGTGATTCCTAAGCACATGCGCCAACGGTTATTTGAAAAATACAGTAGCTCTAATCATAATACTGGTACAGGATTAGGTACTTATTCAGCTAAGCTAATGACTCAAGTACAACATGGGCAAATATCTTTTAATATTATTGATGAGCAGCAAACACAGTTTATTGTCAAACTACCTGCTGCATAATATTATGTGTGCGCTAGTATTGAATCACGCCTAATAATTGCCTAAAAGTAATATAAATACTATCCAATATACAGAGCAAGGTAGCACAAGATGTTAATAAAAGTTTCACATATCGTCGAGCTCTATTACGGGTTAAAACAACCAATTACTACGACATTTATTTAATCATTGTCGCTACAATGAACTAGCTTATTAGGCCACGCAAAATTACCGCCTTGAATAACTATTTATTTATATCAAGCCTCTATCGGGTGGTTTTCCATGCATATAAATTAGCGTAACTAATGACTTAAATTGACAATAAATCAGAGAGTAAATCAGCAAAACGTCTCCTTTAAGGTAAATAATTTGACCTATTTGTCATAATTATGTCAAATATGCCGACATTTTATATCTACCAGCCCGATTTTAAGTATAAATACGCGAATAAAAACATCAATTATTTAAATATTTTACGAAATTCCAGCTTAGATTTATAAAAAATAATTACTTATATCGCGGTAATTATATTTTTTATTCACTTTTTTTCGCGCCAACACTAATTAATGGGTCAAAAAACAAGCAAGCATAGTTCTTTCATATCCATATAAGACTACTTCATCATCATTATTTTCAATATTGGAAATAAATATAATAAATACCTAGCATGTCTTTTCGATGAAATATTCACCATCCATATATAAATATTACATATTTTATGAGTACTTAGTTATTTGCGTTCGTAGCTTTACTATAATGTACTGCTATAATGCGCAACGAATTTTCAAGCAAGTGGATAAATAATGTCAGATTATCAATTAAGATTCGGCGGTATCGCACGACTGTACGGTAACAGCCAAAGTGCAGCGCTTCAGCAGGCACATTTCTGTGTTATCGGCATAGGTGGTGTGGGTTCATGGGTAGCAGAAGCATTTGCCCGTAATGGTATTGGCCAAATAACGTTAATTGATCTTGATGATTTATGTGTAACCAATATTAATCGCCAGATTCATGCCTTAACCGATACTATAGGCCTGAGTAAAGTTGATGTTATGCGCGACAGAATTAAGCAAATTAATCCTGATTGCATTGTTAACACTATAGAAGATTTTGTCACGCTAGAAAATATTAAAGTATTACTCTCAAATTCGTTTGATTACGTTATCGACGCCATCGACTCTGTTAATGTTAAAAGTGCCGTTATTGCGCATTGCAAACGAAATAAAATACCCATCGTTACTATTGGCGGTGCGGGGGGGCAAATAGATCCAAGTAAAATCGCCATCGCCGATTTAAGTCAGACTTTTCAAGATCCCCTGTTGGCTAAAGTACGAAACCAACTGCGTAGAGAATACAATTTCTCACGAAATGTGAAACGGAAGTTTTCAATTGATGCCGTATTCTCAAGTGAACAGCTACGCTACCCTGATGCTGATGGAAATGTTTGCCACGCTAAGCAATCAAATGATGGCTCTATGCGTTTGGATTGTAGTGGCGGCTTTGGTGCAGCAACACATGTTACTGCCTGTTTTGCATTTTTTGCCGTTGGTAAAGCAATGGATAAATATTTAAAGAAAGTACGTAGCTAGTTATTATTTTAAGGTAATACTTAACGTTGTAAGCCTTTATAAACTTACCCTTAATACAACTCAATCGAACTATATATTTTCTGCACAATAGCTCGTAGCCCGTTACCACGCGACGGGCTTAGGTGTTGTAGTAAACCTAATTCATTAAAATATTTATCCATATCAAAGGCGCTAATTTGCGCGGCAGTTTTGTTATCAACAGCGGCTAATATAATGGCAAATAAGCCACGTATAACCTTGGCATCGCTATCACCTTTAAATCGAAATATATCGTTATTTTCTCTATTACAGACTAACCATGCCTGACTTTCACAACCCGTAATTAATGACAATTCTGTCTTGTCTGCTTCTGCTAGACGTAATTGCTTTTTCCCTAACATCATAATTTCACGATGTTTACTATCCCAGCTTTTCGCTTTGGCGAATATGGTATATATGTCATCAACAGCTAAATGTGTGGTAGCAAAGGAATTAGAGTCGGTAATTTCTTTGTGCTCAAAAGTCCCTGTTTTTTCATTTTCCTCTAGCATAGACTTTCTTATGCTTTTCAGTTGTTGCACGACAAAGTCTACTTCTTCAAAGCTGTTATATGCAGATAAAGATAAGCGAATACAGCCATCAATATGCAGATACTGCATTAACGGCATAGCGCAATGATGTCCTGAACGAACTGCGATACCAACACTGTCTAGTGCGGTGGCAACATCATGATTATGTTGGTTAGCAAGGGTAAATGAAAATACTGGAATATCCGGCGCTTCATTAACAATATATGTTAATCCCTCAACGGTTGATAACTTATCGAAGCAATACTGCTTCAATCGGGTTTCATATTCGAGTAACGCTGCATGGCCTTGTTGTTCAAGAAATGTAATAGTTGAACCCAGCGCAACAACACCAGCAATATTGGGTGTGCCGGCCTCGAATTTATGGGGTAAGTCGTTAAATGTAGTTTGCTCAAAACTTACTGCTTTGATCATTTCTCCACCGGCTTGGTATGGTGGCATTTTCTCTAATAATTCTCGCTTACCATAAAGTACACCAACACCCGTTGGGCCATACATTTTATGTGCGGAAAAGACATAAAAGTCACAATCTAATGCCCTAACATCTACCTTTAAATGTGCAATTGCCTGAGCACCATCAACTAAAGTTAATGCTTTATACTTGCGCGCGACGCGAATGATTTCTTTAATTGGATTGATTTTTCCAATGACGTTAGATATATGGCCAAAACATACGATTCGAGTACGCTCGCCAATAACACTTTCAAGTTGTTCAACATCTATTTGACCCGATAGCGTTAAAGGTAATACTTTAATTTTTGCGCCAGTTTGCTGTGCAACAATTTGCCAAGGCACAATGTTAGCGTGATGCTCACTATAACTTAAGACTATTTCATCATTGACTTGTAGTGTTGAACGTCCCCAACTTTGTGCAACTAAATTAATACTTTCAGTACTGCCCTTTGTCCAAATAATCTCTTTGTTAGTGTTAGCATTAATGAATGTTCTTACTTTACCTCTAACATTTTCAAAAGCTAACGTGGCCCTTGCACTTAAAGCATGAGATGCCCGATGAACATTAGCATTGTTCAATTGATAGTAATTTTGATAGCTATCAATAACACAAATTGGCTTTTGAGTTGTCGCCGCATTATCGAAATATACTAACGCATGACCATTAATTAAGTCTTCAAGGATGGGGAATTGTTGACGAAAAGATGTAAAAGTAAATTTTTCCATAGAGGTAATAGTGATTTTCATTGAGTTGTCACGATTATATCGTAACTTATGATTTATAAACTGAGTTAATGTGTTTTTTTTAACAAAATTTTCAATATCTTTGAGCAAAAATTAATAACTTGAGCTATAACTAAAGATGAATAATTGGAGGAAAAAATACTATGGCATTATTTTCATGGTTTATGCGAAAGGCTAACATAAACTCCACAAAAAATAACAAGGCGACATTGGAACAAGAATTATCTACATTTAACAACAATACAATGTGGCCAGTAGCTAAAGTAAGAAGTAACACCGTGATACAACAGCAAGTATACGTAAATGCTGCATCACACTTCAAAAAAGAAACTAAGTTCAATACACTGAAAGAACACATTAACTAATCTAAGGTTAGAAAATAAAAGATATTGAATAAAAATTTAGCCAATTAGTAGCAGTTTTGAATTTTCAAATTGGCTAACTTTTAATTATTTAAATAGCGTAACCTGTAATACCTCACTCGCCTTAATATATTTCCCCTGTCCCACTAAATCTCGACTGATGTTAAAATGATAACTAGGCATTAAGTAACGTTTGGGATCTAGCTTCATAATATTTAAATATATATCGGGAAAATCTAACTCGAAATACTCCAACTTTGTCCGATGGGCTAATGGTTTAAACGCTTGTGTATCGCGCTTGCTATTACAAGAGTTAGTGGTAAATAAGCCTATTTCGTTATTATGTTCGACGGGTGTACCTAACTGCCAACCTTGGGGGTGATTAGACAATATTGGTGTTGAATCTTTAACTAAGCTTCGCCATGGCAACTGCAATAATATACTTTCTCGCAAGTTTCCTCGTTCCCCCTGATAATATTTATCTAAAACAACCAGGTTATGAGCAAATGGAGTTTGTTGAAATTGCTGACACTTTTGGTGTTGCTTTGGCAGTGGATATTCATCAACAAAACCAATAAAATGACTAAGTTCATGAACTAAAACATCAAGGTTGTCTTGCTGGTCTATATACATAATGCCATTATCGACATTTGCACTCCCTTGCTCAACAATAACCCCTAAATAGCGTGAATTTATATCTGAACGTTGTAGCCACTTACTTGCATTACAACGTATCTTATCTGTTGGTTGATGTTGGCAGTTTACCACTTCAGCAGGAATATATTTTGGTGTTAGTACACAGATATATTTTGCAAGCTTATGACCCTCAAATGCTAAAGTTAATTGTTTACCATGGCGTAAGCCCGCTAAGTTAGTTGCAAACAGCTGCACATCAATTGAACAAGCGGTGTTATGTTCGCTTTTATGCCTTACGTTTTGACTAAATACAGAGAACTGCTCAAGTTCGTTGAACAGACCAGCATTATCACCATGTGCTAACTTGCTTTTATAAGCTTGAATAAAAGATAGATCACCTTGTTGTAAAGCTAATTTATATAACAGGGCTAATGCTTTTTCATTGTTCAAAATGGGTAATAACAATGACTTGATGTCTGCATATTGATGTTGGTCAAAATAACTATTCGCCAAGGCTAACCGTGCTGTTACATGATGCTGACGTATCGCAAGTTGATACCATAATTGAGCTGCAGACACTTGCTTTTGTTTTAGGTAATATTCTCCGAGTTGAAAGGCTGTACTTGCACTCTCATTAGCATGATGTTTTGCTAAGTGTATCCATGCCTGTTCATTACCATTCTTTAACAATTGAGCCAACCGTTCATCCGTGTCAGTTAGCGGGTCGAGTATTTCAAGTAACGATAGTTGTTGGCGGGTTATTTCAGCGTTCGAAATTTTGTCACGATAATCGGCTATAAATAGAAATAAGCTTAGTAATATCACTATTACTAAGCTTATAAGAATATTTTTAAATGCCATTTTATAAATCTAAATTAACTAATTAATTAGTTAAGGTGTACTGCTTTGTTGTATCGATTGTCGTATCAAATCTAATTCAAGCTTGGCATACCTGTGTTCAACAAATTCATATACGTTTGTACTAAGCGCTAGTTTAAAAAAGTTAATAGCGGCGTTTACATCGCCTTTCATTTGGCTGTACTTTCCTAAATAGAAATATGCTTCACATAAACGTTCGGTTAGTGCTTCGTTTGAATTAACATTTACGACTAATTTATCAATAAAGACATCTTGACTCATTTCGCCTAAGTAAAGCTTAATAACATTTTTTGCCCAAACACTTTCATCGATTAATTCGGCGAATAAGGCTAAGTCTTGATTGGCCTTTAGTTGATCTATTTCTATATCTGCTAGATATTGCCACAACACTCGATAAGGATCATTTTGTTGAAATTCTCGAAAGGTTTCAAAATCAGCAGAGGCTAAATTTGGACGCCCACCATAATAGAGCGCGATGCCACGATTTAAAAAAGCGTATTCATGATCAGGAGCTAATTCTATGGCAGAGTCAAAGGCGTCGTATGCCTGATTAAATTCTTGTAATTGAGTAAAATGGATACCAATAAAGTTATAGGCGTCTACCATATCGGGCTTTAGGCTTATGGCTTGGTTAAAGTCAAAACGCGCTAAACCACGCAAGCCAACTTTATCGTATTCAACACCTCGTTGATAAAATAATTCTGCTCTTTGGCCATCGCTGATTTCAGCCCTTTGTATCACTTGTGTCAATCGTGCTATCGCTATTTCGCTTTTATAGCTAATAGCAATGGGCTCAGCAATGATCAGTTCTCCAATTACAGATTGCTGAGAGGTTGTTGATTGGCAACCTTGAACGAGCAATAAACCAGATAAAAGTAATACTTTGGAAAATAAAGCTTTAGAAAATTGAGTATTAGAAAGTAAGCGCACGTAAAACAGAATCCTAGTAAGTATTTAGACTATTGAGTATATAAAAAAGGGAGCAATTAAGCTCCCTTTTTGTGTCCAGGTATTAAGTAGTGTTAACTAACATATCTCCTGCACTCGATTTATAGCAGTAAATTACTCTGCTGAGTCAGTTTCAGGCGCTGCTGCAACTGGCTTTTCCATCGCTTCTTTCATGCTTAAACGTACGCGACCTTGACGGTCAACTTCAAGTACTTTAACGGTTACGTCTTGGCCTTCTGTCAATACGTCGCTAACAGCGTTAACACGTTCTTCAGAGATTTGAGAAATATGAACTAAACCGTCTTTACCTGGTAATACGTTAACAAACGCACCAAAGTCAACGATACGTACAACTTTACCTGTGTAAACAGTTCCAACTTCAATTTCAGCAGTCAGAGCTGTAATACGTGCAATCGCGTCTTTTGCTTGATCGCCGTCAGTCGCTGCGATTCTAACTGTACCATCGTCTTCAATTTCAATAGTCGTACCAGTTTCTTCAGTCAATTGACGAATAGTTGCGCCACCTTTACCGATAATGTCACGAATTTTATCTTGAGGAACTTTCATAGTATGAATACGTGGAGCGAATTGAGAGATATCATCACGATGTCCACCAATAGCTTCGTCCATAACACCTAAGATATGAGTACGTGCAGCTTTTGCTTGGTTTAAAGCAAGTTGCATAATTTCTTGCGTGATGCCTTCAATTTTAATGTCCATTTGAAGTGCAGTAATACCACCGGTAGTACCCGCTACTTTAAAGTCCATATCACCTAAGTGATCTTCATCACCCAAGATGTCTGAAAGAACAACAAAGTTGTCGCCTTCTTTAACTAGACCCATAGCAATACCAGCAACTGAAGCTTTAATGGGTACACCAGCATCCATAAGTGCTAAAGAAGTACCACAAACAGAAGCCATTGAAGATGAACCATTTGATTCAGTAATTTCAGAAACTACACGAACCGAATACGGGAATTCTTCAGCTGAAGGCATAACAGCCAACATGCCGCGTTTCGCAAGACGACCATGGCCAATTTCACGACGTTTAGGAGAACCAACAAAACCTGTTTCACCCACACAGTATGGAGGGAAGTTATAATGAAGCATGAAGTTATCAGTTTTTTCACCCATGATGGTGTCTAAACGTTGTGCGTCACGTTGTGTACCTAATGTAGCAACAACTAATGCTTGAGTTTCACCACGAGTAAACACAGCAGAACCATGCGTACGCGGTAATACACCCGTCATTACATCTAAAGCACGGATCATCTCAGGATCACGACCATCAATACGAGGCTTGCCGTTTGTAATGCGACCACGAACAACCGTTTTTTCTAAATCATGGAATAAATCTTTTGCTTCTTGAACATCAAGGTCAGCATCAGCTGCCAATAATGCCGCAACAACACCATCGCGAATTTCTTTAATTTTTTCGTAACGAACAGCTTTTTCAGTAATTTGGTAAGCTTCGTCAACTTGGCTTTCAGAAAGCTCAGCTATTTTAGCGATAAGATCGGCGTTTTTAACTGGTGCAACCCAATCCCATTTAGGATTGTTAACTTCTGCGGCCATTTCTTTAATTGCTGTAATAGCCGTTTGCATTTGCTCATGACCAAACATAACAGCGCCAAGCATAACTTCTTCAGAAAGTACGTCAGCTTCAGATTCAACCATTAATACAGCAGAATCAGTACCAGAAACAACTAAGTTCAACTGAGAAGTTTCTAATTCAGATTGTAATGGGTTAAGAATATATTTTCCGTCAGTATAGCCAACACGCGCTGCACCAACTGGACCACTAAAAGGCATACCTGAAATAGCTAATGCTGCAGACGTACCTAATAAAGCGATAATGTCTGGAGAAATTTCTGGGTTTGCCGAAACAACAGTGATAACGACTTGAACTTCGTTAGTAAACCCTTCAGGGAATAGTGGACGAATTGGACGGTCAATTAGACGACAAATGAGTGTTTCTTCTTCTGAAGGACGACCTTCACGCTTAAAGAAACCACCTGGGATTTTACCCGCTGCGTAGGTACGCTCTTGGTAGTTAACCGTTAATGGGAAAAAGTCTTGACCTGGTTTTGCTTCTTTTTTACCAACAACAGAGACTAATACTGATGTATCGTCCATGCTAGCCATAACGGCACAAGTGGCTTGACGAGCAATAACGCCCGTTTCTAGAGTTACGGTATGTTGACCGAACTCAAATGTTTTAGTAACTGGATTAAACATTTAGTTAGTTCCTTAAATATCTTTTGATTTTAATCAATCTGTACAATTATTTATTCACTTAGTTAATCATTAAGTATTAAGGCGTTACCAATAAGTTACGCACTAAGTTGAACAAAAAATTATACAGTTTGATTGATTAGTTTTTTGCAAATACGAAATTTGCACGCACATTATACTTAACAGTTATGTTTTTACTAGCCTGAAAGCATAAATGTTGACGTTAAAAGAAGAAAACCTGAAAATTTTTGTCAATATTAGTTTTATTGCAGCGAAACTATACATTACAAATTTTAAATCAGTGTGGGCGGTTCAGTTGATATAAAGGCGAGTTTTACTTATAAATAAGCAACAGCATAGGCGCTTTTACCTTAAATGACTTATCAGTGACTTTTTTCAGCGTATTAAATCCATAATTTTCAATGTCACTTCGCTTCTTGATAGCAGATAATGGTCTATATTTACGTAATTTAGAATTGATTTTATACTCGGTAACTATCGCCTATGTGATAAACAATATAATAATATTACCTCTTAATTCATCGCGTTAAATAACGTTAAAAATATTTCAATCGTTGTCGCTCGAATTAAAAGTCGAGATGGTTTTTAAAAAATACTTGTTCATCTAAACCTAACAATACTCAGGGGTACCTAATGTCAGGTCTTATTTTACTTTAACGAGTTACAACAATGACCTCAAATATCAAAAAATCCAAATATATACCCTAGTTGCATCAAGGTAATATCGCGTTTATCCTTATACTATTCAACTAGTAACTCACATAAACAAGGAACCATTGAATGGATGATATTATTGGGACAAATATAAATGCTTCGGAATTAACAGACCAAGCAATATCGCTGGTGATGACATACGCACCCAAGTTGGTGCTCGCCATTATTACTTTAATCGTTGGTTTGTGGTTGATTAACCGATTTGTCGGCGTGTTAGACAAAAAATTGGGTAAAAAAGATCCAACACTTAACAAATTTCTATGTGGATTGCTGAGCGCCGTGATGAAAGTCATGCTACTAATTTCAGTCGCCTCGATGATCGGTATTGCAACGACCTCATTTATTGCGGTCATCGGTGCTGCTGGCCTCGCTATAGGGCTCGCATTGCAGGGAAGTCTGGCCAATTTTGCTGGCGGTGTACTTATCTTAATCTTCAAACCTTTCAAGGTCGGTGATACCATTGAAGCTCAGGGTTTTTTGGGCGCTGTCGCTGAAATCCAAATTCTCTACACCGTGGTAAATACCTTCGACAACCGCCGTATTGTTATTCCAAATGGTAGCCTATCTAACGCCACTTTGGTTAACGTCAGTATTTACGATAAGCGCCGATGCGACATGACCTTTGGCATACACTATGACGACGACATCGATAAGGCGAAGGCTATTCTTCAACGCTTGTTTGATGAAGACGAACGCTCTCTTAAAGAACCTGCACCAAGAATCTGTGTTGGCAGTCTCGGCGATAATTCAGTTAACCTGATGTTTCGCCCCTGGGTTTCGACTGATGACCTGTGGCCTTACTACTGGGACATGCAAGAAAAGGTCAAAAAGGCCTATGATAAAGAAGGCATTACTATTCCCTACCCTCAACGTGACGTTCATGTTTATAAATCCGAGTGATATGTATCCAATGAAAACATTGAGCTTTTCACATTCTGTCCAGCATCAACTGGGCTGATACTTTATGGCGGTAAGGTAGCAAAAGCTACTTTACCGCAAACGATTAAAGCGATGAAAGAAGCCGTCTGCTACTGATATCAAATACTTTCTATCAATCACTGCCTTATCAATTGTGAAAAGTGTAGCACAACAATATTCTTTGATTCACCAAAACGCTTAATATCAATACGATTATGAGCTTTGTGATCCTTTTAGAAATATGACAATACCAATTGAAATAATACTCATAGTACTCAGACTATATATCTGTAATACCTATAGCTAAAATACCAATGAAGTTTTGCCCAGAAACAATTTTCGTTCATAAATCCCCGTTTATAATAGCGGTAATAAATTAAGCTATCAGATCAATATTAATTAACGTTAACTTACGCTATAACCTCAATTAACTTAGACAAAGCTAATGATATTAATGGTACAAAAGCTTTAGGGTATTACACCAATCTCCTTGAGTGAATATGATTTATCTTTAGAGCGCTACAAAGAGTAAGCTATAAAAATTTTAGCACCGCCGAAACGGTTGCCTGAGGGTTTTCTTCATGAGGCACGTGACCCAAGTCATCAAAGACAATTAATTCACTATTAACAATTTCTTGTTCAAATTGTTTACCAAACTTAAGCGGAATTAGTCGGTCTTTTCTCCCCCAAATTAAAAGTGTTGGCACACTAACAGTATGAAGTTTTTCTATCAAGGCTCCAGGTAATGTCTGTTCAAAACGTGCCTTTAAAGCACTGCGGTTGCCTTCACGCAATGAAAGTTCATAGTATCGGTTAACTAATTCTTCGGTCACTAAATCCGGATTTCCATAAACATTTTTAATACTTTTTTCTACTAGTGATTTAGGTAAAATATTTTTTAATAGCCGACTTGCTATCGGGTTTTGTGACAATTTAAAAGCAAGTGGCACAGATTCAGGATCATAGGGGTAGCCACTTGCATCGACTAAAATCAATTTAGATACTCTATCTGGGTGAAATACCGCTGTCGCCCAAGCAATATAACCGCCTAACGAGTTACCTGCTAATACACTTTTGTCGACTTTTAATTTATCTAACACCGCAATAACGACTTTAGCGTAATGTTCAATGGTATAATTATTTTTCGGGTCAGGTCCTGTTAAGCCAAAAGCGGGTAAATCAAATCGAATTACTCTTCGCTGCTCTTTTAATACCTCTACCCACCCATCCCAAGTATGTAATGACGCACTGGTACCGTGTATCAAAACAATAGGTGCTTTATCCGATTTAGGGCCTTCGTCTCTGTAGTGAACATTCATCCCAGCTACATTTAAAAATTGTGATGGTTCAGGCGCCCAGCGTTTACTCAGTTCTGCAACAGATTTGTCGTACGCTAAATTTGAATACAGATAAATGCCGAGGAAAACGGCCAAGATAAGCAGTAGATATAAGCTATATTTTAAAATCATCAACTTTCTGCGCGCCTTATTTATTACGACTTTATCAGAAACAAATAAACTAACTAAAGTGCGCTAACCTAGCAACTGATAGTCGTACTATTAAGCTTTCTGATCTTAAACCAAGTTGATTTGTTAACTTAGTATTATGGTACAAAAATAAAAATTGTATTAAGAACCAAAAATGAAAAAAGGAGCCATTCGGCTCCTTTTGATATTCTTTGCTTATTTTATTAAATAAACTGTATCTTAACGACGTAGACCTAATTTACCAATTAAAGCAGTGTAACGTTCAACGTTTTTGCCTTTTAAGTAATCAAGTAATTTACGACGTTGGCTTACCATGCGTAATAAACCACGACGTGAGTGGTGATCATGGATGTGCTCTTTGAAGTGACCTTGTAAGTGGTTGATTTGTACAGTTAACAAAGCAACTTGTACTTCTGGAGAACCAGTATCACCTTCAGCTTGTGCGTATTCTGCAACGATAGCCGCTTTTTCAGTAGCGTTTAAAGACATAATATTTACCTTAATTTTAGTGTTTTAAAAATCGCGTCAAGCCGAACACTAAATCAGCAAGACGTTCTAAGAGCGCGTATTCTATCAATAATAGCTACAATTGCAACTTAAACAGATAGCCTATTAATTATAGTGACAATTACCCAACGACTGTAATACGCTTCGGGGCAACTAAACCATCGTCATCAATTTCACCAACACCAATAAATTCACCAGTATCGACATCATCGCCAATGAACACTTGCACTAACCCCTCGCTTGGCCCATTCGAGCATTGCACAGGGTTACCGTGGCGCAAAAAGTTCGCCGACATATCATCAACAAAAACCGCAGGTATACCGTCACAAGCTGTAGTCATAGGTAATAGCAAAGGATCTAAATAAACTGACGGTGGAACATCTTCCGCTTGGGCTTGTTCTAACAATGCTTCTAACGTTGCCATTGTTACCATTCTTTCTGGAGGATAATTACCAACCGCACTTCGGCGTAAATCAGCAACATGTGCTCCACAGCCTAAAAGTTCACCTAAATCATCAATAATGGTACGAATATAGGTACCTTTAGAAACATGAATATCTAGGTCAACTTCATCACCTTCAAAACGTAATAGATCTAACCGAAATACCGTAATGTCACGTGATTCTCTCGGTACTTCAATACCTTCACGAGCATATTTATATAAAGGTTGCCCCTGATACTTTAATGCTGAGTACATTGACGGTATTTGTTGAGTTGTACCGCGAAACGAGTCTAATGCGGCTGCTAATTGCTCAGCACTAACATCGACAGGCTTTTCACTAACCACCTCACCGTCAGCATCACTTGTTGTGGTACGAACACCTAATTTTGCGGTAACTTGGTAAGTTTTATCGGTATCAAGTAAAAACTGAGAAAACTTAGTACCTTCACCTAAACATATCGGTAACATGCCGGTCGCTAATGGATCTAAAGCACCGGTATGCCCTGCTTTTTGTGCAAAATATATGTGCTTAACTCGCTGTAGGGCATTGTTAGACGACATATCATAGGGTTTATCCAATAATAAAACGCCGTTAATCGCACGGCCTTTTCTTTTCTTCGCCATCGTTATTCACTCTCTGGTGCTGGGGCTTCGTCTATTTCACCTTCATGATTTTTTACATCTTCAGCTACAGCTTTATCAACTAAATTGCCCATGCGAACACCTTCAACCATAGAGCTATCATAAATAAATCTAAGCTCTGGCATAATACGAGCATTAATACGCTTGGCTAACAAAGTACGAATATAGCTTGAAGCTTCGTTTAAAACATCGATTGAAACATCAACATTTTGACCTTCTAAAGTGAAGAAAGTAACAAATATTTTTGCATAAGCTAAATCACGCGTAATTTCTACCGCATTAACCGTCACCATACCTAAACGTGGATCTTTTACTTCGCGTTGAATAATCATCGCGATTTCTTTTTGAATTTCTTGTGCAACTCGATCAGTACGAGCAAATTCTCTGGCCATAAATAATTCCTACAACCTAATGATATTAAAATTGATACAAGTATAACCATCATCAGCTTTAAATATTAGGTATATTTTGTAAATAAAAATGGAGGCTAAGCCCCCATTTTAACTAAACTATGAAAACTAAACGCGATTATAGTGTGCGTTTAATCTCAACCGTTTCAAATACTTCTATTTGGTCACCAACACGAACATCGTTGTAGTTCTTAACACCGATACCACATTCAGTAGCGTTACGAACTTCTTGTACGTCATCTTTAAAGCGACGTAAAGATTCCAACTCACCTTCGTAAATAACTACGTTATCACGTAGTACACGAATTGGTGCTGAACGCTTGATTATACCTTCAGTAACCATACAACCAGCAATTGCGCCAATCTTAGGTGACTTAAATACATCACGAACTTGTGCTAAACCAATGATTTCTTGTTTAAACTCAGGAGCAAGCATACCGCTCATTGCTGATTTAACTTCGTCAATCAAAGAGTAAATAACACTGTAGTAACGTAAGTCGATTTTCTCAGCTTCAATCACTTTACGTGCTGTTGCATCGGCACGAACGTTAAAACCAACCATGATAGCGTTAGAGGCAGCAGCTAACGTTGCATCGGTTTCAGTAATTGCACCAACGCCACTACCAATAATGCGAACTTTAACTTCGTCAGTTGAAAGCTTAGTCAATGAATCTGAAATCGCTTCAAGTGAACCTTGAACATCAGATTTAAGGACTACATTCACTTCAGAAATTTCACCTGAAGCCATGTTCGCAAACATATTTTCAAGCTTAGCTTTCTGTTGACGTGCAAGTTTCACATCACGGAATTTACCTTGACGGAATAAAGCAACTTCACGCGCTTTCTTCTCATCTTTAACAACTGTAGCTTCATCACCCGCAATTGGTACACCACTTAAGCCAATAATTTCTACTGGAATAGATGGGCCTGCAGATTGAATAGTCTTACCGTTCTCATCACGCATGGCACGAACACGACCGTATTCTAAACCACAAAGTACGATATCACCTTGGTTCAATGTACCTTCTTGAACAAGTACAGTAGCCACTGGGCCACGGCCTTTATCAAGTTTAGATTCAACAACAACACCGTTAGCCATTTTATCAACAACAGCGGTTAGCTCTAATACTTCAGATTGAAGTAATATAGCGTCAAGTAATTCGTCAATACCTAAACCAGTTTTAGCTGATACGTGACAGAATTGAACGTCTCCGCCCCACTCTTCAGAAAGTACGTCGTGTTGTGATAACTCACTCTTAACACGATCTGGATCAGCACCTTCTTTATCCATTTTGTTAACAGCGATAATAATTGGTGCGTCAGATGCTTTAGCATGCTGAATCGCTTCAACTGTTTGTGGCATTACACCATCATCTGCGGCAACAACAATAATAACGATATCGGTTGCTTTAGCACCACGTGAACGCATAGACGTAAACGCCGCATGACCAGGAGTATCAAGGAATGTAATCATTCCGTGTCCTGTTTCTACATGGTATGCACCAATATGCTGAGTAATACCACCGGCTTCACCGTCAGCTACTTTTGCTTCACGAATGTGATCAAGTAATGATGTTTTACCATGGTCAACATGACCCATGATAGTTACAACAGGAGCACGTGTAATCGCTTCACCTGTATGGCCTCGATCTGAAAGTACCGCTTCTTCAAGGGCATTTTCTTTCACTAGTACCACTTCACGACCCATTTCTTCAGCAACTAATGCCGCTGTTTCTTGGTCAATCACTTGGTTAATGGTTGCCATAGCACCCATTTTAAACATTGCTTTAACAACTTCAGCGCCTTTAACAGACATTTTGTTTGCTAGTTCAGCAACCGAAATTGTTTCGCCGATACGTACTTCGTTAAGCTTAATTTCAACGGGTTTAGTGAACCCATGCTTTAAGCTTTGAGGAGAAGATAAGCTTAACTTGCCTTTGCCTCTTGCATTACGACCGCCACGGTTATTTCTATCTTGACCCGCTGGTTTTTTCTTCTTACGTCGACGACCACTTTCATCGGCAGAGTCACTTTTATCTTCAGCTTCTTGCGCGTATTTAGAAGAGGTTAAATGTACCACTTCTTTTTCTTTCGCTTTACGCTCAGCTTCTTGCTCTTTCCAACGAGATTCGTTTTCTTCAGCAAGTTTACGTGCTACTTCTGCAGACAACTTAGCTTCTTCTTCAGCTTTTGCTGTTAATTCTGCTTCTTGTTGTAAACGTAATTTTTTCGCTTCTTCAGTTTCAGCAACTACTGGCGCAGGCTTAGGCGCTTCTTCAATAGATTTTGCTTTAGCGATTGCGGCTTGCTTAGCTTTAGCTTCAGCTTCAAGTTTTGCTTCTGCTTTAGCTTCGGCTTGCACTTCTGCTTTTGCTGCTGCTGCTGCACGAGCATTTACTGCCTCTTTAGCATCAGCTTCTGCTTTAGCTTTAGCGTCGATTTCAGCTTGAATACGCGCTTCTTCTGCAGCTTTCGCTTCAACTTCTGCTTGTTGCTGCTCTTCTAAATCGCTACGTTTAACATAAGTACGTTTTTTACGTACTTCTACTTGCACTGATTTAGCTTTACTACCATGACCTAAAACCAAAGTAGACTTTTTCTTACGGCTTAATGTCATTTTGCTTGGGTTAGCAGTTGAGTCATCACCGTGTTGCTTTTTCAAATGATCAAGCAGGTTTTCTTTTTCTTCTTGCGAAACAGAATCAGTTGCCGATTTTTTCACGCCTGAGTCAGCCAATTGGCTAACTAAGCGATCCACCGGTGTACCGATTTCTTTGGCAAGTTGTTCTACTGTTACGTTTGCCATCTATATAATTCTCCCGGTGAGTTATTCTTCGTTAAACCAACAAATATTACGTGCAGCCATAATTAGCTCGCCCGCTTTGGTTTCATCTAATTCTTCAATGTCGGATATTTCATCAACACCTTGCTCAGCAAGATGTTCTAAAGTTGTAATACCACGACTTGCTAATACAAACGCTAAATGGCGTTCTAAACCGGCAAGATTTAATAAATCTTCTGCAGGTTCTGCACCTTCAAGTGTTTCTTCACTTGCAAGTGCTTGAGTCGTAATTGCCGCTTTTGCACGTTCGCGCAATTCTTCAACAGTGTCTTCGTCCATGCCATCAATATCTAGCATTTCGGCAACAGGTACGTAGGCAATTTCTTCTAACGAGGTAAAGCCTTCTTCTACTAACATCAAAGCAAAATCTTCATCAAGATCTAGCTTGTCAATAAATAGCGTTAATACTTTATCGTTTTCAGCTTGGTGTTTCTCGTTCATGTCAGCAACAGTCATTACGTTAAGTTCCCAGCCTGTTAACTGGCTAGCTAAACGTATATTTTGACCACTACGACCAATCGCCATGGCTAAGTTGCCTTCTTCAACGGCAATATCCATGGTGTTTTTGTCTTCATCAACAATGATAGAAGCCACTTCAGCTGGTGCCATTGCATTGATCACGTATTGTGCTGGGTTGTCATCATATAAAACGATATCAACACGTTCGCCGCCTAACTCACTTGAAACGGCTTGTACACGCGAACCACGCATACCAACACACGCGCCAACAGGGTCGATACGCTTGTCGTTACTTTTTACTGAAATTTTAGCGCGAGAACCAGGGTCGCGTGCTGCGCCTTTGATCTCAAGCATTTCTTCACCAATTTCTGGTACTTCAACACGGAAAAGTTCAATTAACATCTCAGGTTTTGTACGGCTTACAAATAATTGTGCACCACGTGCTTCTGGTTTAATTTCATAAAGTAAACCACGAATACGATCGCCTGGACGAAAACTTTCGCGTGGTAACATGTCGTCACGATAAATAATCGCTTCAGCATTATTACCAAGATCTAAAATTACGCTATCACGACTGGCTTTTTTCACTACACCTGTAATGATTTCACCAATTTGCTCTTGATAAGCATCAACAATAAGTCCGCGTTCTGCTTCACGAATTTTTTGTACAATAACCTGTTTAGCTGTTTGCGTTGTTACACGGTCAAACTTAACAGATTCAATTTGATCTTCGACAAAGTCACCAACGTTTAATTCTGGATCATCATATTGCGCAGCCGCTAAACTAATCTCAGAATATGGGTTTTCCATCGGAGTGTCGCTTTCATCAACGATTAACCAACGACGGAAAGTGTCAAATTCACCTGTTGCACGGTCAATACTTACACGAACTAAAATGTCACCTTCATATTTCTTTTTTGTCGCTGTTTCTAAAGCTGTTTCCATCGCTTCAAAAATGCTTTCTCGTGGTAATGCCTTTTCATTAGAAACAGCATCTACGACCAGTAATATTTCCTTACTCATGCTAGTTAGCCTTTCTCAGTATTTTAAATTTATTTACGATGGTTAAAAACAAGGTGTGCCTTGTCAATGTTACTAATAACAAGTACATACTCCTCGTTATCCACCATTACAATTAAACTATCGTTATCAACGGCAACTAATTTGCCTTTGAATTTACGACGGCCATTCAATGGCATAGAAATTTTCACTTCTACTGTTTCATCAACAACCGCCTCAAAGTGCGCTTTGTCAAAAAGTGGGCGATCAAGCCCAGGTGATGAAACTTCTAAGCTATATTCACTACTGATCGGGTCTTCTACATCTAGAATAGCCCCTACTTGACGACTAACTTCTGCGCAGTCATCAACATCGATACCATTTTCATGGTCGATAAATAATCGTAAAACCGAATGGTTGCCGGCACTGATAAATTCAACGCCTAATAATTCCTTACCCGTTTCTTCAACGGCAGGACGTAACATTGCGGTTAATTTGTGTTCAAATTTAGCCAATCACTTTTCTCCAATTTGGAAGAGTCCAGAAACAAAAAAAGGGCTTAAAGCCCAGCGATATACCTTGCTGCTATTGCACCTTTTCACAAAGTTAAGATACAAAAAAGCCCCAATACGCGGGGCTTATTCACTGAACCCACGATGTAAACCAAGCAATAACTCTCTTGGTTCTGTACAACAATATCTTAGACTGTTATCAAACTTCGATAAAAATCTTTTCAGTGAGATATTGCTATATTAAAGCTGCGCAAATTATATAGAGTTGCTCTTTCCATAGCAAGTTAATTTTCGAAGCCAGTGTAGCTTATTATTGTTAACTCACCGAGATCATTAGGTAGAAATATCAAAAATTTTAGATAACATAAGCATAATAATTATTGCGGCATTATCAGATAGTTAGTAAATTAGTCCAGTTTATGTTAAAAAACATTAACGGCTATTCATTTGCTACCTTAATAACAGTACACAGGCACTTTGGAATTATATGTATACATATTCTCAATTACTTTTAAGAAACTTTCTTTTTGCTATCGGCTTTAGTGCCTGCGTAGCGTTAGCTGGCGCTGTGTTATTGGCAACACAAATATCAACGCAGCAAAGCCAACATCAACAGATTTTACTCACTTTAGACAAACAAATAGATTTTGGAAAAAGTGAGTCACTTGCTAAGCAACTTCCTATATTTAACGCTTATCACTTTATAAATATTATCAATATAGAAGGTGAAGTCATTGTCAACGAGCAAAAGAAACCTACGTTTATCGACGAGTTTATTTTGTCACCAGTTAGCCAAGTTACATTACCTAATTCAAGCTTAATTATACAATTTCAATTAGATGTAAGCGCTAATTTAATCTTTTTGCGCACGACCGTTTTAGCTGTGTTTATTATTACGCTATTATTTACTATTTTTTCAGCACCATTGAGTATTGCAAGATCGCGTCGATTTGCAGATAGAATTGATAAGCAAGTTAAGCAAGATCTTACGCTGATTATTGAAGGCAAAGAAGGCACTGATGAAGTTAATAAGCATGAAGTTACTTTACCTAATATTGAGCAAAGTTTAATAGCACTTAGAGCACTTATTGCGAGTAAAATTACCGCAACAGCCTTATTAGAGAAAGACGCCTATATTGAACCGGTCACTAAATTAGAAAACCGTAACCGCTTTGTTCAATTTTTTGAAAATGCTGATAACCGTTCAGATTTCGGTGTTTTATCTATTACTCGTTGTTCTGAATTACAAACTATTAACCAAATTCACGGTTACCACGAAGGTGATACTTATATCCGCAAAGTTGCCGATATAATGAAAAATGCTATCAGTCGCTATAAAGGTGCACAGGTCTTTAGATTAAATAGTTCTGACTTTGCGACATTAATCCCCAATATTAGCTTAAAAAGTGCTGAAACATTTGCGACAGAATTAACCGCAAGCTTTAACCGATATCAGCAAGCCTCAGATCTAGATTCAGTTGGCTATACCGGATTAGTTTACTTTGATAATGACAAACCACTGGGTGAACTTTTAGCATTAGCTGATACCGGTATTAGCGTAGCGCAAACGCAAAGCGTTAACGCATGGTACGCTCAAACTGATACCAGTATTTTAGATAACAGTAGCGCAAGTTACGGCAATCAAAATTGGCGCCAAGAAATTGATAGTGTCATTGCAAACCAAAGAGTTAATTTACTTGTTCAACCGATCAAGCCAAGTAGCCCTAACAATCGAGTCTATGGAGAAATCCTGACACGCTTTTTAAATAGTAATGATGATATTTTACCTACCGCTTCTTTCTTTGCGATGGCAGAAAAACTCGACAAAATCGTGGCTGTCGACCAAATGATTATAGAAGCTGCAATTAAAGAAATTGCCAACAGAAACATGCACGATAACTTCTTTGGTATTAACGTTAGCGCACGCTCTATTAACGACGGTCACTTCCTGATTTGGTTAGAAAGACGTTTATTGCGAGATAACATAATTGCTTCAAAACTTGTTTTTGAAATCACCGAGAGTGGTTTACAGCAAAATATAAAAACCAGTAAAAACTTTATTGATATGGTCCATAGAGTTGGTGCCCGAATTACCGTTGAACGCTTTGGTATAGGATTAACCTCTTTTAAATTTTTCAGAGATTTAAAACCTGATTTTATAAAAATGGATAGCACCTATACTCGTGATATTGACGAAGACAAAAACAATCAATATTTTATGCGTTTGATGGTCGACTTAGCACACAGACTAAGTATTAGCGTGTTGGCAGAAAGTGTTGAAAGCCAAGAAGAGAAATTTATGCTTGAAAAACTATTTGTTGATGGCTGCCAGGGTTTCTATATTGGTAAGCCCAGAACTATATCTTCAGTATAGTTAGTTTATATACCTTCAACTAAAGCCACTATATTCTAGTGGCTTTAGTTTTTTTAAAGGTGTTTAGAAAACATTTTCTACCGCTTCCTTGGTTAACTTTAATACAGTTTCACTCGCACATTTAAATAACTCAACATTAAAATGAATATCCCTACTGTTCGTATGTTGTTTATTGCTAGATAAACACGGATAATAGTGCGAATTTTCACGGTAAAATATTGATCGAATGACTGATTATCTCTTGCTACTTGTTGGCACAGTATTAGTAAATAACTTTGTCTTGGTTAAGTTTCTTGGCTTATGTCCATTTATGGGCGTGTCGTCTAGAACTGAAACCGCCATAGGTATGTCTTTTGCGACAACCTTTGTCATGACACTAGCGTCATTACTCAGCTATATCGTAAATAGTTATATTCTTGCACCGTTAGGTTTGGAATATTTAACGACAATGACCTTTATTTTAGTCATTGCCGTTGTCGTACAATTTACTGAAATGGTTGTTCATAAAACTAGTGCTAATTTATACCGCTTATTAGGTATTTTTCTTCCACTGATCACCACTAATTGTGCCGTGCTTGGTGTTGCATTGTTGAATCTTTATGAACAACATAATTTCTTTGAATCAATTATTTATGGTTTCGGTGCTGCTGTTGGTTTTTCTTTGGTATTGATTATGTTTTCAGCCATGCGTGAAAAATTAGCCAATGCCGATGTCCCTGCCCCCTTCAAAGGTTCGGCTATTGCCATGATCACCGCGGGTTTAATGTCACTAGCATTCATGGGCTTTACAGGATTGGTTAAGTTTTAATGAGCACACTCATCGCAATATTAGTCGTCGGTGTTATTGCCGCATTGTTTGGCGCCTTATTAGGTTTCGCCTCTGTACAGTTTAAAGTTATTGGTGATCCTCTTGCTGAGCAATTAGACGCGCTTCTCCCACAAACACAATGTGGTCAATGTGGTTACCCTGGATGTAAACCTTATGCAGAAGCAGTCGCTAATGGGGAAGCTATAAATAAGTGCGCCCCTGGCGGTGAAGATACCATAAAAAAAATAGCAGATTTAATGGGAGTTGAAGTTCAGCCTTTAGATGAGAATCACGAAACAGATAATTCACCTAAAGTAGCTTTTATTATTGAAGAAGATTGCATTGGTTGTACCAAGTGTATTCAGGCTTGTCCTGTTGACGCCATCATCGGCACAACCAAACAAATGCATACAATAATTGCGGACGAATGTACTGGTTGCGACCTATGTGTTGCCCCATGCCCAGTAGATTGTATAGAAATGATCCCAGTTGCCACAACAACACAAAACTGGCAATGGGATCTAAATAGTATTCCTGTAGTACAGATAGATTAAGAAGAGGTTTGGGTGGAATCGGTAATTGAACGTATACAACGAGGAAATTTCTGGCAGTTTCATGGCGGCATACATCCGCCTGAGCAAAAGTTTCTCACCTGTAACAAACCTATTGCAAGTGCGCAGATACCAGAACAATTAATCATCCCTATTCGCCAACATATTGGTCAAGCCGGTGATTTAATTATCAAGGTTGGCGACAAAGTGCTTAAAGGGCAAGCATTAAGTGCCAGTGACACTCCAATGTCTTTGCCGGTACATGCACCGACTAGTGGCACCATTACGGCAATTAAGTCGATGGCAATCCCCCATCCTTCAGGCTTAAGCGAAACTTGTATAATACTCACTCCTGACGGCCAGGACACTTGGAAACAACGACATATTTGTCCTGACTTTCAGTTATTAAGCAAAGCACAAATCTTAGAAAAAATAGCGAATGCAGGTATTTCAGGTATGGGCGGCGCAGGCTTTCCTACGCAAGTAAAAGTCAGCACTTTAGCTAAAATTGACTATCTCATCATTAATGCTGCTGAGTGCGAACCCTATATCACCGCTGATGACTTATTGATCCAAGAGCATAGCCCAACTATTTTAGATGGTATTAAAATTGTCGACCATTTATTAACGCCGAAACATATTCTTATTGGTATTGAAGATAACAAACCCAAAGCCATTGAGGCCTTACAAAAAGCCACAGCAGATATCGAGAATATAAAAGTTTGTGTTATACCGACAAAATACCCGAGTGGTGGCGAAAAGCAACTTATTCAAATATTAACAGGTCAAGAAGTACCGTCGGGCGTATTACCAAGTTCTTTAGGGATAGTAATGCAAAACGTTGCTACTTGCTTTGCTATTGCTGACGCTGTTATTAACGATACACCATTAATAAAACGTGTTGTTACTGTTAGCGGGCAAGCGCTCGAAAAACCACAAAATATATGGGCACTTATTGGCACACCCGTTGGATTTCTAACCAACCAATGTGGCTATCAAAACAGCGAAAAACGACACTTAATTATGGGTGGCCCTATGATGGGCTTTAGTTTACCGCATGATCAAGTGCCAGTGATAAAAAGCACTAACTGTATCTTAGCACCCAGTGAAATTGAAATAGCTTCACCTTTTTCCTCTACCAGCAGTAAAGAGGTAGAATGTATTCGTTGTGGCCAATGTGCCGATGTATGCCCTGCACAGTTATTACCACAAGAATTGCAATGGAGTGCGAAAGCAAAAGATCAGCCACAGCTAACGAAACTGAACTTATTTGATTGTATTGAATGTGGCGCGTGTGCTTATGTATGTCCAAGTCAAATTCCGTTAGTGCATTATTATCGAGTTGCGAAAGCTGAAATTCGTCAACAAAAGTTACTCGACATTAAAGCCGAAAAAGCCAAAGTAAGATTTGAAGCACGTAAACTAAGGCTTGAGCGAGAAAAAATTGCCCGTGCAGAGAAACATAAAATTGCCGCTGAAGCTCGCAAAGCCAGAATGAATTCAGGCACCACAGCAGCAAAATCAGAAAAGTCTGCAGTGGCTGACGCATTAGCTCGCGTAAAAGCCAAAAAAGCCCAAGCGAGCTTATCAACCAATACTGCTGCCAATACTGCAGATAATCCTATGGATACAAGCGCCGCATCGACAGTGACCGCAGCACAAAATGATAACAGTAAAAGCCAGGTCGCTAATGCTATAGCAAGAGCAAAAGCGAAAAAATTAGTACAGAAAAACCAAGCAAAAATAGATTCGTTAGATACTCTACAAGACAATGAGTCGCCTAGCTCAACGTCATTAGCGCAAGCTGCGCCCGTTGTTATAGATAAAAAAGCTAAAGTTGCTGCCGCTATTGCTAAAGCTAAGGCAAAAAAACGCAAAGCTGAAGCAGCATCAAGCAATGAAAATATTCCAGCTGAACCTACCGTGGAAGCAAGTCAGATATTAAAACCTGATGTAATTGCCAATGAGTCGACTACCGAGGAAAATGACAACGAAGCAGGAAATAAAAAAGCTAAAGTTGCCGCCGCTATTGCCAAAGCTAAGTTAAAGGTAAAAGCAAAAGCAGACGCAGACGCAATTTTAAACACTGAACCAGTGCTTGAAAATGCAGAAAAAACGCCAAATAAAACAGAAATAACAGCAACAGAAATTATAAATATCGACCATTTGAGCGAAAATGAAGACAACGGTGAACCCCTGACGGTTAATGCCATTGACAGTTCAAACGTAGATAGAAAAGCTAAGATAGCTGCTGCAGTAGCTAAAGCGAAAGCAAAGAAATTGGCTGTAAAGTCTCAGCAGACATCTGATATACCATTAAGCACGATATCAGAATCGAAAGAAAGTGAAGATAAACGTGTACTAGCAACACAAGCTGCAAGTGCTGCAAATAAAAAAGCGCGAATTGCAGCCGCAGTCGCTAAAGCGAAAGCCAAAAAACTGGCTGCTTCATCCGATAAATCATCAACTTCAGAGTAAATAAGTACCATGGCATTTTGGATAGCAAGTTCTCCGCATAATCATCAACAAAGTGAAACATCGGCCCTGATGAGGCTGGTAATTTATGCCGCAATTCCAGGCATATTTGCTCAATGGTATTTCTTTGGTTGGGGTAACTTAATTCATATTTTATTAGCCGTAATTACCGCCATTGTTGCTGAATTTACGGTGTTATCACTACGAGATAAAAAAATAACAACTCAGTTATTTGACGGAAGTGCCATATTAACCGCTGTTTTATTAGGTATAAGTTTACCTGCTTTAGCGCCTTGGTGGATTACTATTATCGGGAGTTTATTTGCTATTGTAGTGGTTAAACAGCTTTATGGTGGTTTAGGCCACAACCCGTTTAACCCTGCTATGGCAGCTTATGTCATGTTGTTGATATCATTTCCTGTCCAAATGACGCAGTGGCAACCACCATTATCATTACTGGCGATGGATATACAATTTAATGACACACTCGCGGTTATTTTCTCCGGTTATACGCCTCAAGGCTATTCTGTTGAACAAATTCGCACGCACATTGATGGCTTTACCATGGCAACCCCGCTCGATACCGTAAAAACTAACATTACGCTTGGCCTAACAGTAGTTGAAAGTATGAACGACCCCGTTATAGGAAAGCACTTTGGTATCGGCTGGGAATGGATAAATGCGGGTTTTTTACTTGGTGGACTATTTTTACTGAGTAAAAAAGCGATTCACTGGACAACTCCTGTAAGCTTTTTAGCAAGCTTGTTTGTTTGTAGCTTTATTGGCTTCATTATTAGTCCTGACAGTAGTGCTTCAACCATGTTTCACTGGTTTACTGGTGCAACTATGTTAGGCGCTTTTTTCATCCTAACTGACCCAGTTTCTGGAGCAACAAGTGTTAAAGGTCGATTAGTCTTTGGTGCACTTGCTGGCTTATTGGTTTATTTGATCAGAAAGTTTGGCGGTTATCCTGATGCCATCGCTTTTGCCGTTTTACTTTGTAATATGGCTGCACCATTAATTGACCAATATACTCGCCCACGCACTTACGGACATAATTTAGGAGTGAAGAAATAATGTCTGAGTTAATGCCTGCCATTAGTAAAAACTCAATAATATTAGGTATATTTGCTATTGTTTGTACTGCGGCGGTTGCTTTAGTACAACTGCTCACAGAAGATCGTATTGAATTTCAAGCTCAACAACAATTAATTCAACAGTTAAATGAAGTTATTCAACCCAGCAGCCATGATAATAAAATGTTTCTTGACTGTATTTTAGCGCCAATTGACAATAATTCTGACTTACTAATCGATGTTATTTATCGCGCTCGCCTCAATAATGTGCCGACCGCAGCAGCAATTAAAACAGTTGCTCCAGACGGTTATAATGGCAACATCGAGTTATTAATCGCCTTAAATACTGATGGCAGTGTTAGTGGCGTAAGAACATTGCTACATAAGGAAACGCCAGGTTTAGGTGATAAAATCGAGTTAAGAAAAAGTGATTGGATCGACACATTCGCGGGTAAAAAACTGCTAGGAAATAATGACAATCGCTGGGCGGTTATTAAAGACGGAGGTATGTTCGATCAGTTTACGGGAGCCACCATCACCCCTAGAGCTGTCGTAAATACGGTTAGAAAAACAATCGATTACTTTCAAGCTAATCAAGCAGTTATTTTTAATGCCGCTAGCAATTGTGGAGCTGAACTATGAAATTAAATCCCGAATATAAAGAGCTGGCTTGGCAAGGCTTATGGAAAAATAATCCTGGCTTAGTACAATTGCTTGGTCTTTGTCCATTACTGGCCGTAACCTCGACTGTTGTTAACGCATTAGGCTTAGGCATTGCCACACTGTTTGTGCTTATTTGCTCAAACGCAACGGTGTCAGCGATCAGACAATGGGTTCCAAAAGAAATTCGTATTCCAATTTTTGTTCTTATCATCGCTACTTTTGTTACCTGTGTGCAACTGCTAATGAATGCATTCACTTATGATTTATATCAGTCGCTAGGTATTTTTCTGCCACTTATTGTCACTAACTGTGCCATTATTGGTCGTGCAGAAGCTTATGCGTCTAAAAATCCTATTAAGCTAGCTAGCTTTGATGGTTTGATGATGGGACTTGGTTTTTTAGCTGTTTTAATGGTACTAGGTGCAATACGTGAGGTCTTAGGGCAAGGCACGTTATTCGATGGCGCAAACTTACTCCTAGGGCCATGGGCAACAGGTCTAAGGTTGGAAATATACCAACTTGATAGTCAGTTTTTATTAGCAATATTGCCGCCAGGTGCTTTTATTGCCATGGGGTTTTTAATCGCAGGAAAAAACCTGATCGACAATAAAATAGCCCTAGCTAAACCGAAAAAACTAGAAAAAGCCATTGAACGTGTACGGGTAAACTTTGAAAGTTAACTCTGAATACTTAAGTCAAAATAAAGAATATAAGTCTGATGAATAAAGAAAAACGAATAGAGATGCTATCTCGATTAAGGGACAACGATCCAAATCCGACTACCGAGCTTAATTTTTCAAGTCCATTTGAGTTATTAATCGCTGTTTTATTATCGGCTCAAGCGACTGATGTAAGCGTTAATAAAGCCACGGATAAACTATACCCGATAGCCAATACACCACAAGCACTACTTGACCTTGGTCTAGATGGCTTAAAATCGTATATTAAAACCATTGGTTTATTTAATACCAAGGCGGTAAATACGCTTAAAACCTGCCAAATGTTAATTGATTTACATGGCGGTGAAGTACCACAAAACCGAGCGGCACTTGAAGCCCTACCCGGTGTGGGCAGAAAAACCGCTAATGTAGTATTAAATACCGCGTTTGGCTGGCTAAAAGATAATGAAGGTAAATACTTTATAGCCGTGGATACACATATCCAGCGAGTCGCTAACCGCACAGGTTACGCTAAAGGTAAAACAGTAGAAGAAACTGAACAGAATATTGTCAAACACACACCAAGAAAAACAGAGTTCTTTTTTAATTTACATCATTGGTTAATTCTACATGGCCGATACACCTGTATTGCTAGAAAGCCCCGCTGCGGATCATGTATTATCGAAGATTTATGCGACTTTAAAGATAAAACTGAAGACTAAGTAATTAACTCAAGGGCTTTTAATTTAAGAGTCATCTACGCTGGATTTACATAACATAGGATGGTGTTAATACTGCTAAACCAAGTATAAGCTTCAACGAATATTAATTTTTGGGCTACAAATTTCAGCCCCCAATTATAACTTTTTTCTAATGTGTAATGTAACTTTCCAATAAAAACGAATTGGGGGGGTAAGTCGTACTTATTTAGCGTTACGCAATAACACCATCTTTTGTCCATGAGCAGATACTTTTTCTGGAATATTTAGCAACGAGGCCAGTGATTCCATACGAGAAGGCGGTATATGCGCGGCATAAAGTAGTGTTAAACACAAAGTCTGAACGGTCCTAATTTGCTTTTTAGACTACTTCGATTACAAAACAACACTTTGAAGTATTCCTCCTTTATTAAATCTGTGAAATAATAAAACACTTCTATATGCTGGCTTACCATTGCGGTTTTCCCCATATTTACCTAGTCCTCAATCGCACTGAGCTTGCGGTGGAGGTCAATATTTTTTCAAGTTGAAGATATACTATCAAAAGTGTTAACAACATTGATGTGACACCTTTTTAATAGAAAGTCTTTGTGAATTTTAAGATAGATTGGATAAGTAAACTATGAAATTTTTACACACAATGGTTCGTATTAAAGACCTAGATAAATCATTAGATTTCTATATAACCCATTTAGGCTTAATAGAAACTAAGCGAGTAGATGTGCCGGAAGGTAAATTTAGCTTAATTTTCTTAGCGACTGAGCCTGGCGCTCCTGAAATAGAACTTACCCACAATTGGGGTTCAGAAGAAGAGTACACCGTCGGCAGAAATTTTGGCCACTTAGCTTTTGAAGTTGACGATATTTATGCTTTGTGTGAAAAGTTAATGGCTGCAGGTATTACCATTAATAGACCTCCACGTTGTGGTCATATGGCATTTGTAAAATCACCAGATAATGTTTCTATTGAGTTACTGCAAAAAGGTGAACGTTTAGCACCACAAGAACCTTGGTTAAGTATGGAAAATTCAGGTAGCTGGTAAATAGCCAAAGTTTAACCATGTTTAGTTTGGCTTCATTAAGTTTGACTAGATTTTACTTAAGCATATTTAATCCTGTTTAGCCTAATCATCAGCTATCGTCGAGATTAGGCTAATTTTCCAGCTAAACCTTAACTCCCATAAACTAACCTTGTTCAAAACATTATATCGATCATTTAGGTTAACGGTTCAGGTGTTGAGCTTAAATAAGTCATGAAGGCTTTACTGGCGTTAGAAAGCGAGTGACTTTTTTTCCATGCTAAACTCAATTTAAATTCTATTTTTGGCTCAAAAGCTATCGATGTCATCTTCTGATCATTTTGTAAAATACGCGATAAACAAGTGGTTATACCTACTTCATTGCGCACCAATGACTTTTGCAGCTCAATAAGGTTCGTTTCCATACGTATGTCTAAGTCTACATGATGTTTTTTTGAATATTGACTAACCACTTCACGTAAAAAATACCCTTCATGGAATAGTACGAGTGGCTGCTGACAAAATTGTGCAAGTGAGATGGTTCGCTCTGTAGCAAGCTCGTGCGTACTTGCCATACCGGCCACGACTTCTTCATTAATAAGTTCAGTATATCGCAGCTGTTGATTCTCTAAGTCACCGCGTATTAAGGCTAAATCCAGCTCACCATTGAGCAACATCTTTTCAAGCGCTGCAGTACCTTGGTCGACTAATTGTATTTTTATTTTTGGGTGCTTTTGCTTAAACTCGGTCAATACTTTTGGAAAATAATAAGAGCCCATCATAGCGGAAACACCAAAACGAATGGTGCCTTGCCCGAGATTTTTTAGATCTTCTAGCTCTAATTCCACTTGTTTTACTTGGCTTAATAGTTGAATTGCCCGTTTATTCAATACTTCGCCTTCGGCAGTTAATAACGCATTTTTTTCTGCGCGGTTGATCAGTTTTAAGCCAACTTCTTGTTCGAGCTTTTGAATCGAAATAGTCAAGGCTGGCTGAGCAATACCAATTTTAAGTGCTGCTCTTGTAAAGTTGCCTATTGCGGCCAATTGACAGAAATATTCTAGACGTTTTAAATTCATGTTATTTCAAGCTATAAATAAAAGTTATGAAAAATATAATAACTATATATTATATTTATTTTGTCATTAGCGATAGAGTACAGTCATAAAATAAATGCTTACTGCAAAACTATATAAAAAAGAGTAACTCTATGAACACAAAATTGACCCCTTTTAATTGGCAAGACCCGATGTTTCTTGATAGTCAACTGACCGAAGAAGAACGAATGATCCGTGACTCTGCTCATGATTATTGCCAAGAAAAGTTACTGCCACGTGTGCTTGAAGCCAATAGACATGAACATTTTGATCGTGAAATCATGCGTGAATTAGGTCAATTAGGTTTGTTGGGTGCTACTTTGCCGGCTAAATATGGCGGCAGTGAAGTCAATTATGTCAGTTATGGTTTAATTGCGCGTGAAGTAGAGCGTGTTGACAGTGGTTATCGCAGCGCAATGAGTGTGCAATCTTCACTCGTAATGCATCCAATATATGCTTACGGCACGGAAGAACAACGCATGAAGTATTTACCTAAACTTGCTTCGGGTGAATGGGTGGGTTGTTTTGGTTTGACTGAGCCTAACTCGGGTAGTGATCCTGCCTCAATGACCACACATGCCAAGAAAGTTGACGGTGGTTATCGTTTAACCGGTAATAAAATGTGGATCACAAATTCTCCTATTGCCGATGTTTTTGTCGTGTGGGCAAAGCTCGATCGTAAAATTCGTGGCTTCGTGTTGGAAAAAGGTATGGAAGGTTTGTCTGCCCCCAAAATTGAAGGTAAATTTTCATTACGTGCTTCAATAACAGGCGAAATTGTGATGGATAACGTTTTTGTACCGGCTGAAAATATGTTCCCAGAAATTACCGGCTTAGCAGGACCTTTTGGTTGTTTAAATAAAGCACGTTACGGTATTGCTTGGGGCTCATTAGGCGCGGCAGAATTTTGCTTTAACTCAGCAAGAAACTATACCTTAGACCGTCAGCAATTTGGTCGTCCTTTGGCTTCAAATCAGCTTATTCAAAAGAAACTGGCTGATATGCAAACTGAGATATCCCTTGGTTTACAGGGGTGCTTGCAAATGGGTCGCTTAATGGATGCAGATCAATGTCCGGTTGAATTAATCTCCTTATTAAAACGTAATAATTGTGGCAAGTCTCTTGATATTGCTCGCGTTGCGCGTGATATGCATGGTGGCAATGGTATTAGTGATGAATTTGGTGTAATTCGCCATATGATGAATCTTGAAGCGGTTAATACCTATGAAGGTACACACGATGTGCACGCGCTAATATTGGGTCGTGCTATCACAGGTTATCAGGCTTTCTGCTAATGACTAGCGCATTGGGGAACATAAAAGTTGTCGATTTAAGCCGCATTTTAGCGGGGCCTTGGGCTTCGCAAATGTTAGCTGACATGGGCGCAGAAGTGATAAAAGTGGAGCGTCCTAAAAAAGGTGATGATACTCGCTTTTGGGGCCCTCCTTTTATCAAAGAAGCGAATGAAGAACAGCCGCCACAGGCCGCATATTTTCACTGTGTAAATCGTAATAAACAATCTATCGCGATTGATATTACTCAGCAGCAAGGTCAACAAGTGATTAAAGATTTAATTGCTCAGGCAGATGTGCTCATTGAAAATTATAAAGTCGGTGGACTGACTAAGTACGGGCTAGATTATGAAAGCGTAAAAGCGATTAATCCCCGCTTAGTATATTGCTCTATTACTGGCTTTGGACAAAGTGGACCCAGCGCACATAAAGCCGGTTACGATGCCATGATCCAAGGTGAAGGTGGCTTGATGAGCTTAACGGGTGAGCCTGATGGCATGCCAATGAAAGTCGGCGTTGCCTTGGTTGATGTTATGACAGGTTTGTACAGTTGCAATGCAATTTTGGCTGCACTCATGGCTCGTCATCAAACAAATGCAGGTCAACATATCGATATTGCCCTGCTAGATGTGCAAGTAGCGACATTAGCCAACCAAGGTATGAACTATTTGGCAACAGGTAAAAATCCACAAAGACTAGGTAACGGACACCCGAATATTGTGCCTTATCAAACTTTTGCGACGCAAGATGGTAGCATCATTTTAGCCATTGGCAATGACAGTCAATTTGTTAAATTTTGTCAGGTTGCTCATTGTGGGGAACTTGCGCAAAACGCGTTATTTGCCACCAATGCTCAACGCGTTATTAACCGAGATAAGCTCATTCCAATTATTGCGAACAAACTTGCTTCATATTCAACGCTTTGGTGGATTGAACAACTTGAGTCTGTTGCAGTACCTTGTGGCCCAGTTAATACCTTAGAACAGGTTTTTGACCACCCGCAAATTAAGCACCGCGAAATGGTTAGGCAAGTGAGCAATCAACAAGGTGAGCTTATTAACACCATAGCATCACCCATAAACCTTTCAGCGACACCATTACAATATAACAGTGCTTCACCTGACTTAGGCCAACATAGTCATCAGGTTTTATCATCGCTGCTTAAATACAGTGAAGATAACATTAAAAAACTTTTTTCTAACGGGACTGTTAGCTAACTAAATACCTTTAAGTTTAATACAGTGTGAGAGTAATAATATGAATACATCAGTAATCAAAATCGATAATGCAGCAAGCCCTTATGGTTTTTCGGTAGCTCCATATGCAGGAAACCCACGTTTACAAGTAATAAAATTAACCTCGGCAACAGTCAAAGAATTTATTGAACAAGCATTACCCATAGGTGTGCAAGCGATAGAATATAAACCTTTTTTGCGTTTTCACGTTGCCAGTATTCTTAATTCACTCACTAATAACACCTTAGGCGACCTTTTACTCAACACCATCAAAAATAGAGCGACCGGCGCATTTTTATTGCAGTGCGAACCTGTCGCAGCTGAATATGATGAACTTGAGTTTAATATTTTATTATCTACCGCAATTTCTCATTTAATTGGTGTGCCTAATTTAGATGCTATGTATGGCAAATATTATGCGCGATTTAGTGTTAAAAACGAAGATAATAGCGACAGTTACCTTCGCCAAGCACACCGTCGTATGGAATTACACAACGATGGCACTTATGTAAAAGAGCGCACCGACTGGGTTATTATGCAAAAAATAGCTGAAGAGAATATGGAAGGTGGTGACTCTTTAATATTGCATGTAGATGAATGGCAAGATCTAGAAAAATTTTATAATCATCCTTTAGCAAAAGAAGATATTCAATGGGCACCTCCAGCCAGTAAAAATATTACTTATAAAATGCAACATCCGGTGTTTTTCGAAGAAGATCAAAATGGCAGACCTAAAATGCTTTATATCGATCAATTTGCCGAACCCTTAAATATGCGACAAGGACAGTATTTATATGAAATGGGCAACTCATTGGAAGCTGAGGAAAACACTTTCAATGTACGAGTTCCTGTTGGCAGTATGTTAGTCATGAATAACCATGTTTGGCTTCATGGTCGTGATAAATTTGTCGCTGATAAAGGGCTTTATCGTGAATTATTACGCCAGCGTGGCGCATATTATGAAAATGCGAAACTAAAGCCGTAACGAATAGGAATTTATTATGATCTATGACTACATCATCATTGGTGGTGGTATTGTTGGTGTATCAACAGCTTGGCAACTACAGCAACGCTACCCCGATAAAAAAATACTATTACTAGAAAAAGAAAGTGAATTTGCTACACATCAAACTGGTCATAATAGCGGAGTAATTCATGCTGGCGTTTATTACGAACCTGGGAGTTTAAAGGCTAAGTTTTGTCTTGAAGGTGTGCAGGCGACAATTAATTTTTGCCAGCAATATAATATTCCCTTTAATCAATGCGGAAAGTTATTGGTTGCCACTAATGAATTAGAAGTAAATCGCATGGAGGCGCTTTATAAACGCTGCCAAGAAAATAATCTTGAGGTAGAGTTATTAAACCAACAGCAGTTAAAAGTTTGTGAGCCAAATATCACCGGGCTAGGTGCTATTTTGGTTAAATCTACTGGTATTGTCGATTACCAGTTAATTACCATTCAGATGGCGCAAGTTTTTAAATCTTTGGGCGGAGAATATAAATTAAACACGCAAGTCACCAATCTCGCTGAAACCGCTGATAACGTCACCGTCAGTACCACGGTAGGAGACTTTTCTTGCCAATATTTAATTACTTGCTCAGGCTTAATGGCCGATCGCGTAGTCAAAATGTTAAAGATCCCTGTGGACTTTCAAATTGTACCATTTCGTGGTGAGTACTTTCAGTTACCCGCGAATAAAAACAACATTGTTAATCACCTGATATACCCTATTCCAGACCCGGATTTACCTTTTTTAGGTGTGCATTTAACAAGGATGATTGATGGTAGTGTAACGGTTGGACCGAATGCAGTACTGGGTTTTAAACGCGAGGGCTACGGAAAAGTCAATGTAAACCTTCGTGATATTAAAGAAATGGTCATGTTTTCAGGTTTTTGGAAAGTACTTAGTCAAAACCTAAGATCTGGAATCACTGAGTTCAAAAATTCACTCTTTAAGCGTGGCTATTTAAAGCTAGTGCAAAAATATTGTCCATCAATAGCATTATCAGATTTAAGCCCATATCCTGCCGGTATTCGTGCCCAAGCAGTGATGAAAGATGGTAGCTTAGTACATGACTTTTTGTTTGCTAACAGTAAACGAACAATTAATGTCTGCAATGCTCCGTCTCCTGCAGCGACTTCAGCAATTCCGATTGGTGGCTATATTGTTGATAAAGTAAATCAGCACTTCTGTGTAAATGCATCTAATGAAGTAGATCAAACAATGGTCTAAGTTGTAAATCGATAAATACTTCAATTTCGATGTATTTATCGAGTTGTTTATGACTTATTAATTAGTGAATATGGTAGAAAAAGTACCAGGTGTATGCCTTATAGCCATTACCCGTTCATGTGAATACATACTGAAAATTAATATTTATATTATTTGAAAGAAGTTAATCTGATGATTGAATGAAAAAAAAGACCAACTTACAATTAAGTTGGTCTAATCTATCACTATCTAATTTTATTAATCGTTAATCAATCCCAACTTCCCTTTTGCTACAGCCTTGGTCTTTTCAGCTGAGTTAATTGCCAACTCGCCAATAATTAACGTTACAACAACCCCTATAAATACCGACCATTGCATACCTTCTTCAGGAGAATAGATAAATAACACAATGGCAAAGCTTAATACTGATATACACGAATAAGCTGATAAACGTGCAAAGAATAATCCACCAGGTATTTTATATGGGCGAGAATGATTTGGATGTTCTACGCGGGCTTTCACAAATGCAAGTAGCATGCCGATATATGGCAACATAAAGATAACCGCGCTAAAAGCAAATAATGACCAGAATAAATCTTCATTCGAACCGGCTAGAACACCGTAAAGCACGATGGTACCTGTACTGACTAATCCCATCATAATACTAGCGCCTAAAGGTGTGCCAGATTTTTTACTCATTAAGCCGAAAATAGCCGGAAGCTCACCGGTTTTAGCGGCTTCTGCAGCAGCACGATTACACCCTAATGCCCAAGTTACACCATTAGAGAAAAAGGTAAACAATGCCATAACGCCCAGTGCCATCGCAAAGGTTTTTCCAGCCGGCGATTGACCAAATAGAAGATATAAGGTGTCCATTAACCCTTCAACAAGATTAATGTCTTGAGCAGGAATGGCGGCTAACATTGCAACTGTACCTAATACATAAAGTACAATAATAATAAGAGCAGAAATAAGTACGGCTTTTGGCATATCTCGCGCAGGGTCTTTCATTTCTTCGCTACTAGCGCTGACTAATTCAAAGCCTAACATGCCGTAAATAATTGCCGGAATATATTGAAAACTGGCTTGCCAATCAGGTTTAAGGGCTGCCATGGTAAATTCATTAGCCATGCCATGTTCATCGACGTAGTTAAAGGCACCAACAATGATAACAATAAAAATAACTATTTTAAAAATAGCACCGGTATCAGGTATCAGTTTACCAACATCTAAGCTAACAATATTGACAATAACCGTAATCCAAGTAAGTAAAAGTCCAATACCTATTTGGCCATAAAGGCTTAAGTCAGGAAAAAACATTTGCTTAAATATGCCAGCAAATAAAATAGAAATAGCCGGGATCCACACCGCAGTGTTAATCCAGTAACTCCAGGATGCTCGGGCTGCCCAACGACTACCATAAGCAGTTTTAATCCATGCGTATATACCACCTTGTGCGGGGTATGAACATGACATTTCAGCACTGATGAGCGCAATAGGAATAAAGAATATTACACTAAGAAATAACCACCAAAAAATGCTAGATACTCCAACTGAGGCGGCTGAAGCTAAAGTATCTAAAAGCAGAATGGCTGATACGGTAAAAAGCACCAGATCTTTTTTCCCCAATATTTTTTTTGTCATAAATCTTTCTCTTCTATGAAGTTAATTAGCTATCGTCGGCTGACTTTAGGTTGTTTGAATAAAAATAGCCGTTTAACTATTTATAGTTATATTTTTGTTAGTCATTCAGTCTTACATAAAAAAGCCTTGATTAAGTTACCCCTATAGGGGGATATTTGAAGGTAAATATTTTTTACAAAACTTAGTTTTATAGCTCAATTATCATCCTTTATCTAACTCTAACGCGATAGGGGTATGTTCGGTTATCTGTAATTTATTTATTCTAATTTTGAATAAAATTAAAACAACGACATAATAACAATTACATACACAGTGTCTAACGCTTTTGAAGTTATGACGCAGTGAAATATAAACTTAAATATAAACATAATAGGCCTAACTATGAATCTGAAAACCGCGCTCATTGCTCCTCATTTATTTAAACTATCGCCATTGGTTCTGGCTTTAGGCTTAAACAATGCAGTAGCAAGTGAAATAGAAGTGATCGAAGTTCAAGTACAAAAACGTACGCAGTCTGTGCAAGATGTACCGGTAGCAGTATCAGCCTTTAATGGTGACATGATGGATCAACTCCGTATAGAAGACGTGCGCGGTTTGGTTGATTTAACACCCGGCTTTAACGGTAAAACAGAAGACAGCTTTATTGATGCGCTTTCAATTCGTGGCATAGGTACCAATGACTTTGGTATCGGTGGCGACCCATCAGTTGCTATTTTTACTGATGGCTTATGGTCAGGTCGTAATGGCGGTGTTCAAATGTCATTTTACGATATGGAACGCGCTGAAGTTGTTAAAGGTCCACAGGGCACTTTATTCGGTCGTAACGCTATCGCTGGTGGTATTAATATTACCACCAACAAACCTATTTCTGACTTTGAAGCGAAAATAGGGGTAACTGTTGCCCAATTTGATACTCAAGAAGTAACAGGTATGGTGAATATACCTTTATCTGAAAATTGGTACTTTCGCGCAGCTGGAAATTTTATCTCTAAAGGTGCTTGGTTAGAAAATATTGCTGGTGGCGGTGATCTTGGTGCTAGTGAAATAAGCTCTACTCGTTTATCGCTTCGCTATGAAGGTGATGATGTAGACGCTGTTTTTCGTGCAACCTATGAAGATAGAGAACAAGACCCTTCCGTGTACTGGACTGAAATCAGTGCTGTAGCTGAAGATAAAGTCAATATAGATTACGGCAATGATAAAGGTTATGACCGAGGTGAAATACTTTCATTACAAGCCAACGTCGAATTTACCTTATCTGATGAATACTTATTAACTTCTATTACAGGCTATAAAACTTATGACTTTGCTTATTTAGAAGATTTTGATGCACAACCCGAGTTAATTAATAATTACGGGCAAGATCAAACTGTTGATTATGCTAGCCAAGAATTAAGATTAAACTATCAAGGTGATGGTACAATCAATTGGTTTATAGGTGCTAGTGTTTATCAAGAAGATATTGATGCAACTTTTATTAACTCTTACGATGAAGATGCATTATGTAAAGCGGTTTCTCTAACCGATTCTACAGACTTTGATGGTCCTGCTGCAGGTTGTGATGACGTAAACTGGGAAACCTACTGGGAAGATGATATCAACCCTTCAGACTTACTGACTAACAAACCTGAAACCAATATAGATATATTAAAGAACACAGGTTGGTCTATTTACGGTGATATTACTTGGCAAGCCACCGAAAAACTCGACTTAACCTTAGGTGGACGCTACACCGAAGATACTAAAGATATGAGCATTGAAGTGTTAGATTCTGGTGGAGCATTAGGCAATACCTTTGTATTTGAATGGTACACAGACGGTCCAGTTCAAGCCAAAGATACTTGGTCAGATTTTACTCCACGAATTGCCGCTGTATATGAATTAACTGACGACATTAATGTGTACGCCAATGCGGCTAAAGGTTATAAATCAGGTGGTTATTCTACCTTTGGTATTATGAATGATGGTTCACAAGAATACGGCGGGCCGTTAGCGGCAGGTAGTGAACCCCTTGCTTTTGAACCTGAAACAACAACCAGTTATGAAATTGGTAGTAAAATGATGTTGCTAGACAATTCTATGCAACTAAACCTTGCTTACTTCACTTATGATTATCAAGACTTACAAATGATAATTTTTGAAAGTGGTTCACAGCTTGTTAAAAACGTTGGTGAAGCAAAAAATCACGGTATAGAAGCTGACCTGCATTGGACACCAACTGATAATTGGGATTTACGAGTGGCTGGTGCCTGGATGGACAGTGAAATAACTAAAGAAATAGAAGCTGGTGACGGAACTTTAGGTAATAAATTACCCATGGCGCCTGAGTTAAGCGGCTCATTAGTTACTTCTTATTTCCATTACATGGACAGCGGTATAGTAACCTTAATGGCTAAATGGGTTTACCAAAGTGAAATCTATGGTGGCCCAGGTAACTATGAAACAGCTAAAGTTGATAGTTGGAATGAGCTTGGTTTACGTGCCATGTTTGAAAGCAATGACGATTGGTCAGTAAGCTTATACATCGATAACGTTACCGATGCTGACTACTATGAACGTGGTTGGGAAAATGCTGATGCCGATAACAAAAATGGTTTTGGTTTAGTGAATACTTTTGTTTGGCCAGCCAAACCTCGCACCGTTGGTGTCAGCTTTGATATGACCTTTTAATTTCCCTACGTTTACTTCCCCTAGCGCTTGCGTTAGGGGCTATTTTTCTAGGTTAAAAACTCCTTTTAACCCTTATTTTACAGAGATAATTATGTCTTTAAGTGATGCTGAAATTCTGAATGAATTTCTCAAAGACCACCCTACTATTGAAATTTTCGAAGTTATTCTTCCCGATATAAACGGTAAATTAAGAGGTAAATGGATCGAAAGAAAAAACATTAAAAAAGTCATTAAAGGTGGCCTTAAATTACCGTTAACTGCCATTGCTTTTGACATCTGGGGCCGTGATCCTAGTAGTTGGGTTTACCAAAGCGGCGACGAAGACGGTGTTTGTATTACAGACATACGTACTCTTTCAACTGTGCCTTGGTTAACTAGACCCACCGCACAAATTTTGATGTCGTTGAATAACTTTGATAACACACCTTGTTCGTACGATGTCCGCAATATTTTAAAAAATATTATGACACGCTTTGACAAACTCGGTTTATCAGCAATGCCTGCTTTTGAAATGGAATTTAGTCTATTTGAAAATCAGGATGATGAACTAGGTCAGCCCGTTCATAGCCAACTAAGCTCTTCAGGTGTTAATGCTGGTCAAACCTATGGTTTAGAGTGTATGCAAGATATGAGTGAGTTTATGCACGGTGTGCGTGACGCTGCTCAAGCGCAAAATTTACCTATTGATACTTTGATTACTGAAGCGGCGCCTTCACAATATGAAATTAATTTATATCATCAACCTGACGCCTTAGTCGCTGCTGATCAGGCCTTAATGCTTCAACGCGCAATTAAAGGTGTAGCACAGCAATTAGATTTACGAGCATCATTCATGGCTAAGCCATTTGCCGACTTATCCGGCAACGGCATGCATATGCATTGTAGTTTACTCGATAAAGACGGTAACAACGCATTTGACAACGGTACAGATGAAGGTAATGAATTACTGCAACATGCTATTGCCGGTTGTTTAGCAACGTTAGAAGATTGTATGCTAATTTTTGCACCACATTTAAATTCATACCGCCGTTTTAAAGAAGGTTCACATGTGCCTATGACCCCAACTTGGGGTTATGAAAACCGCACGGTAGCTATAAGAGTGCCTGCCGGAGACCATAAAGCCATGCGTGTTGAACATAGAGTGGCTGGCGCAGACGCAAATCCATATTTAGTAGCGACAGCGATTATTGCGGGTATGTTATATGGTATTGAAAATAAACTCGCTGCTCCTGAGCCAATTACAGGAAACGCCTATACTCAGATTAAACCAAGCTTACCTAGCACATGGCTAGAATCTATTGAGCATTTTAAACAGTCAAAGTTTATTGAAGAATACTTTGGAGCAGAATTTCAGCGGGTGTTCACGACGACTAAAGAGCAAGAGTTGGAAGAGTTTACTACTAAAATAACAACACTTGAATACGAAACTTACTTGTAAAATATTGTTATTTTTAGCTTTATCCGCTGACTAATTACATGTAGTTAGTTAGCGGATCCCCTTCTACATATTTTTCCTCACTCATTAATGAGTCAATAAATAAGTAAAACAATTCAGACTGAGAATTAATATCAAGCTTAGCATAAGCATGCTTGCGATGTAATTTTACGGTTTCTACGACAATATTTAATTCTTCTGCGACTGTTTTTGTCGTATGACCATGGAGGATCAAGTGCACTACTTGCTGTTCTCTTTGCGTTAAAATCGAAGCACCAAAGTGATCTAAGGCATGTTGCATTCTCATTCTGATATTAGTCGGATCATCATTAATATTGGTTTGTTGCCAATGACATTGGCAAACTTTTTCTATCAAAGGCAGGATATCTGCTAACAAAGTTAATTCTTTTTTTGTAAAACTCTTTAGTCCGCCAGTGCGCCCTAAAGAGATATTGATAAAATCGTTATTTGGTAAGGAAATAAGGTAACCAACTTCATCTTTTAATCCAGAATTACAGTACCAAGTACGGTAATATTCTGTTTGCTTAAAGCCGGAAGGCATTATTTCTTTAAAATGAAAAAAGCCGCGTTTATTTTTTTGAGTAGCCATTAAATAAAAAGGATCGATTAAAAATGCACCTTTAACAAACAAGTCTATATTATGACTACCGCCCTTCATCGGTTCATCAAAATATTCTAATGTCGGTAAATCAGAATGCCGAAATAAGATTATTGTTACATCATTACTTTCAACAAGTTGCTTTAATCCTAGCGCTAATTTATTCGAAAAATTGGGATCTGATAAATCATCAATCCATCCCGCCGTAATATCAGCTATTTTTGCAATATAAGACATAACATTTAATACTTTTTTAATTAGATACCCTATTATAAATAACATTGTCATGATGATAATACTATAGAGTAATTGAATATATCTGCAGTAACTCACTAATGAGAAACAATTAATTGATTTTTTACATAAGAAAAAGTCAAACTGGTGTAGTTTGACTTTATTTAGATTTTGGTTAGTTATACTAACAAGTCTATGTTTTTATGCCGTAGTGTTTTGCCGTGTAATCTAACGCAATAGTCAAACGGGCAATTAACAGATCAATTTCTTCTCTATTACAAACCATAGGCGGTGCAGTAACTATTGCGTCGCCTACTGAACGTACCATCAAACCATGATTAATCGCATGAGTTTTCACCATTGCACCACCAGCACAATCAGGCGCTAAACGCTCTTTTGCTGAATTGTTTTTAGCAATTTCTAACGCAGCAACCATACCCATACCACGTACTTCACCTACAATAGGGTGACTTTCTAAAGTACGAAGTTGTGCTTGGAAGTAAGGCATAATATCTGCAGCAGCATTTTCAATCACTTTATCATTTTTTAGAATATCGATGGTGGCGATACCCGCCGCACAAGCCGCAGGATGACCTGAATATGTAAAACCGTGGGTAAACTCGCCGCCGTCTGCCGATAATACATCAGCGACTTTATCGCTAACCAAAACTCCGCCTAGTGGCTGATAACCATTAGTAACCGCTTTTGCAAAGGTCATTAGGTCAGGTTCAAAACCAAAAGTTTGTGCGCCGAACCAGTCGCCGGTGCGACCAAAACCACAAATAACCTCATCACTAATTAATAAAATATCACGCTCTTTACAAATACGAGAAATTTCTGGCCAGTACGTTTCAGGTGGCACAATAACACCGCCAGCACCTTGAATGGGTTCAGCGATAAACGCTGCAACATTCTCTTCACCTAGTTCATCAATTTTTGCGGCTAATTCTTGAGCAACTTTAATACCGAACTCAGCTTTATCCATATCGCCACCTTCAGTAAACCAGTTAGGTTGACCAATGTGCTCTACATAACTCAGACCTGTATATTGTTTATGCATGCCGCTAAAACCACCTAGCGAACCGGCAGCAATAGTCGAACCGTGATAAGCACCATGACGACTAATGAATATTTTCTTGCTTGGCTTGCCGAGTAAGTCGTAGTAACGGTGCACTAAACGTATGTTGGTATCGTTTGCTTCAGAACCTGAGTTAGTGAAAAAAACATGATTAAATTGCGCAGGAGAAATATCAACCAATGCTTTCGCCATTTTTACCGTTACATCAGTCGTACACTGAAAGAAGCTATTATAAAATGGTAAGCTATTTAATTGATTACTAATAGCTTCGTTAATTTTCGGTTGACTATAACCTAAGTTACAACACCAGAGTCCAGACATACCATCAATTAACTCTTTACCCGCTTCGTCATAAATATAAATATGTTCCGCTTTAGTATAAATTGCAGTATCTGTTGCTTTATATTCTTTAAAGTCAGTAAAAGGATGTAAAAAATGTGTTTTATCTAACGTATTTAATGATGTATTGTTATGACTCATAGCTGTTCTCTTTATATAATAAAATGCTCTAATATGTTGGCTACACTATTGGGTTATAGCCGCATTTGCTCTCTTCATGTCTAATAGTTTCACATAAAATCCACACTATTGGATTACCCCTAAAGAGTTGTATGAGGAGAAAAGTTAAGGTGAACTTTAAAAAACCAGTGATTGGTATAGTCTGTGATGTAATAAAATATGGCCTTAATGGTTTTCATGGCGTAGGCGAAAAATATATTAATGCCATTGCTCACGGGGCGAATGCAATTCCTATTCTAATTCCTGCGCAACCTGAAGCCCAAGACCTTGAATCTTTAAGTGTGTTTTTTGATGCTGACTTTTTCGAACAACTTGACGGCGTATTCTTTCCGGGTAGTCCCTCAAACGTAGAACCTCATCATTACGGTACGGAGACATCAAAAACCCCCGAAAGCCATGATAAACAAAGAGATGGTTCTAGCTTGCCTTTAATTAAACTTGCCATTGAAAAAGGTATTCCTTTGCTGGCAGTATGTCGTGGTATGCAAGAGCTAAATGTTGCTATGGGAGGAGAACTTCATCAGTGCTTGTTCCATCATGAAGAATTTATTGAACATCGAGAAAATAAAAATGGCACACGCGATGAACAATATGCACCAGCACATGACGTTACTTTATCCCCTGATGGTGTCTTAGCTAATATATTAGGTGCAACAACCCATAAAGTGAACTCACTACATGGACAAGGTATAAAAACACTGGGTAATGGTTTAAAGGTTGAGGCTACTGCCCCTGATGGTTTAGTTGAAGCCATCAGCGGTAATGACAATAGTAATTTTGTTGTAGGCGTGCAATGGCACCCTGAATGGCAATATCAACAAGACAAGCTATCAAGCAGTTTATTCTCCGCATTTGGCGAGGCGATAAACCAAAGGTTCAAAGAAAAAAATAATAAATCAATGTGATAATCACACATACTTATTCACATAAAAATAAATTTTTGGAGATTTACATGAAAGACTGTCGTCAATTTTATATTAATGGTCAATGGGTCAATCCGTTGGCTAACAAAGATTTTGCTGTGATTAACCCAGCAACAGAGCAAGAAATTGCCGTTATTTCTTTAGGTACAAGCAAAGATGTTGACCTAGCCGTAGCTGCAGCGAAAGCTGCCTTTTCTACTTTTGGTTACAGCAGCGTAGAAGAGCGTATATCGCTATTAGAGTCTTTGTTAAAGCAGTACATGGATAACTATGATGCAATGGCACATGCTATTTCATTAGAAATGGGCGCACCTATCGACTTTGCAACAAACGCACAAGCCGACTGTGGTAAAGGTCACATTGAGTCAACATTAGCAGCGCTAAAAGAATTTGAATTTTCACGTACTTTAGGTAATGCCCAAATTGTTAAAGAACCCATTGGTGTTTGTGGCTTTATTACTCCGTGGAATTGGCCAATAAACCAAATCGCTTGTAAGGTAGCTCCTGCTCTGGCCACTGGTTGTTCGATGATTCTCAAGCCAAGTGAAATTGCACCATTATCAGCGCAATTATTTGCCCAAATGATACATGATGCCGGTTATCCAGCAGGTGTATATAACATGGTAAATGGAGATGGCATGGGCGTTGGCTCTGCTATTTCAGCGCATAAAGATATCGACATGGTTTCATTTACTGGTTCTACTCGTGCGGGTATCGCAATTGCAAAATCTGCAGCTGATACCGTTAAACGTGTTGCACAAGAGCTTGGTGGCAAGTCACCCAATATTATTTTGGATGATGCAGATATCGATAAAGTAGTAAAAAATGGTGTTTTGCATTGTATGAGCAATACGGGGCAATCGTGTAACGCACCAACGCGTATGTTGGTACCGGCGAGTAAATATCAACAAGCTATCGCGGTAGCAAAAGCAACCGTGGCTAAAGTAAAAGTGGGCAACCCTGCTGAGCATGGCAATCATATTGGTCCATTAGTCAGTGAAGGCCATTTTGAAAAAGTGCAAGCTATGATCCAAGCTGGAATTGATGAAGGTGCTACATTACTTGCTGGTGGTGTGGGCAAGCCTGAAGGCTTTGAAACAGGTTACTATACTAAACCTACTATTTTCTCTGATGTAACTAACGATATGTACATCGCACAAGAGGAAATTTTCGGGCCAGTTTTGGTGATAATTTCTTATGCTGATGAAGCTGAAGCGATTCGTATTGCTAACGATACGCCTTATGGTTTAGCCGCCTTTATTCAATCAGGAAATCCTGAGCGAGCACAACAAGTGGCTAGGAAAATACGCGCCGGCATGATCTGTATCAACGGTGGTTCACATACTTACACTTCTCCGTTTGGTGGTTTTAAGCAGTCAGGTAATGGCCGTGAATGGGGAGAGTTTGGTTTTGATGATTTCTTGGAAATTAAATCTATCAGTAGCTAACTTCATTTTAATAGCATGGATAATATTATGACTAAAGTGGTTGTTATTACTGGCGCAAGTTCAGGTATTGGAGTCGCGGCTGCGCTAAAATTTCATCAGCAAGGTTATAATGTTGTTCTTGCTGGCCGAAATGAAGCGCGTCTTAATGCCTTAGCAAGTACCTTAGCTAACACAATTATTTGGGCCGGTGATTTAACACAAAGCACAGCTGGTGAAACGCTTGTTAACTTTACGATTGCAAATTTCGGCCGATTAGATGTGTTAATAAATTGTGCCGGTGTTATTCATCGTGCTACTGCACTTGATACGACTGATACCCAATGGATAGAGACGATGGCGGTTAATTTAAATGCGCCATTTTATTTATCCAGAGCGGCAATCCCTCATATGAAAGAAGCCGGTGGAACCATTCTTAATATAGCGTCTGACTGGGGCTTAAAAGGTGGAGCACTGGCTGCCGCTTATTGCGCTAGTAAAGGTGGTTTAGTGCTTCTAACTAAAGCCATGGCGATAGATCATGCTAAAGATAAAATTCGCATTAATGCCATTTGTCCTGGTGATGTTGATACGCCCATGCTAAAAATAGAGTCAGAGCAACGGGGCATTGACTATAAAGCAGCGATGATCGATAACAATGCTGATAGTTTAACCGGCCGCATCACGCAGCCTGACGAGGTTGCCGCTTTATGCTTATATCTTGCTTCAGACTGTGCCGCACAAATTACGGGTACCGCCATTTCTATCGACGGTGGTAATACCGCTTAACGTTGTTCTGTTGTTACTAGTTCGTCCCAGTATTATTAACGCCTATGTAAGTAAACTAAACTTACAAAGGCGTCATACCATTTCACTAATTATCTGCCCGCTTCTACTGATTTAAAAATCAATAAATTTTATAACTTACTGTTATCTCTGCGCATAACATTTAATGAACGAATATAACAAAGCTCAGTAAGTTCACAAAGTAGATACGTTTCTGGACAAACCTTTAATAGTCTGCCAAAAATAAAACGTCTATATATTGCTGTTCATAATCAGCTCACTAAGTTTAATAAACTTTATCCATAAAGCTTAACCAATAAGCTCATATTGTCCTTAGCAAACAGCTATTGTGCTTTTAATTTCTTATAAGTTGCTATCACGAGCGCTTAATACACGTTAATATACTGAATTAATTACTCAAAATATTACTCAGAACTTCATGGCCTTAAAATCAACCATTAATAAAGCGACAATCCATTTATCTGATATGGACCGTAACTATTATGACACTATTCAATTAACCATAGCGCAGCACCCTTCTGAGAATGATCGTCGTATGATGATAAGACTCATTGCTTATGTGCTAAACGCCAGTGAAAACTTGCAATTTGGTAAGGGGGTAAGTGACGAAGATGAAGCTGCCATTTGGCGAGTAAATTATAGTGACGTGATAGAGCTCTGGATTGAACTTGGCCAGCTTGATGAAAAGCGCTTAAAAAAAGCCTGTAATCGCGCGCAAGAGGTAAAATTATATTGCTTTGGCACAAGTGTAGATACTTGGTGGCAGCAATCTAAAAGTAAACTAAATCAATTTAATAAACTGTCAATTGAGCGTTTTAGTGAAGAAACTTCACAAGCTTTAGAGTTGCTAGCAGACCGTTCAATGGAATTTCAAGTGAGTATCCAAGACGGGCAAGTTTGGCTGACAAGTGGTGAAGAGTCATTATTGATTGAACTTGAGAAGTTAAAGTAAATTTAAGCTGGTTATGTTTATGAGTGCATCTCTACTCAATAACCCATAGCCTTAAACTATTGATATATTTTAATAGTTCTTCGACAGTAAACGTCTAGATACAACTTATGCTGAGCAATGCCTAAAACTATGAAAATAACATTTACCCCTAATGCAAAAACAAATCTTAACTTAAAAATCAAAACTATATTAGCGGCGATCGTTATTACCAGCTCGTTTTGTAGTGTTGCGGAAATAATATCTTCAAAGCAAGTCATCAAAGATATTACCTATTTAGCGTCTGACGACTTAAAGGGTCGCGCAAGCTTTAGTCCTGAAATTGACCAAGCGGCAAATTACATTGCCCAGCGTTTTAAAGACATTGGACTCAAACCCCTTAAAAATAAAAGCTTCCTGCAACCTTTTACGGTTCATAAAATTCAACCTCAAACGCAGAATGTTGTACTAAATCATAAAAAAATCAGCCGTGAAGATATTGCTATTGCGACGACGATAGAAAATATAGATTGGCAAAACAGCAATGCTCAGGTGCATATTGTTGGTAAAGATGATGATATGAGAAAAACCTTAAGTGAGCTAAATCAACAAGGTGGTCAACATCTTGTTGTTATCCATAATACGCACGCTAAAATATTTAAAGCTTATCAAAATTACTTTACTCGTGGTTTAACTAAGCTGTCACTTGAACATCCTGGTGCACTTGTTTTGGTGTTAAGTGACGAAGATAAAGTCGAAAACTATGCGATCAATGCCAGTGTAACAATCACTCAACAGTCTCTAACTAATGTTGTTGGTATATTACCTGGTAGACAAAGCGCAAAAGAAATTGTTTTATACTCATCACACTATGATCATTTAGGAATAACAGAAGATGGTAAGCAAATTTATAATGGTGCTGATGATGATGCCTCTGGCACAACTGCAGTATTAAATTTAGCGCAATATTACGCAGAAAAAGGCAATAACAAACGCACGTTAATGTTTAGCGCATTTACTGCAGAAGAAATCGGCGGTTTTGGCTCTAAGTATTTTTCACAGCAACTCAATCCCGACAATGTAGTCGCCATGATTAATATTGAAATGATAGGTAAACCATCAAAGTTTGGTGCTGGCACCCTTTGGATGACCGGTATGGAACGCTCTAATTTAGGGACCCTTTTGAATGATAAGCTTGTTGTGCTTAACAGAAAAATTTATCAAGACCCTTACCCAGAACAAGGGCTTTTTTATCGATCAGACAATGCAACTTTAGCCCGATTAGGCGTTCCAGCACACAGTTTTAGTAGCACTCAACTTGATAAAGACCAGCATTACCATAAAGTAACTGATGATATTAGCAGTTTAGATTTATCTTCAATGCATCAGGTAATTGAAACCTTAGCCACAGCGACACAAGCGCTCGTAGATGGCTCAGCAACACCCACGCGTATCGATAAAACACAAGTACGTGTCAAGGGTAAAATTTACTAAAGTATTCAGCTTCAAGGCTGTTATGATTTTTACAGTAACTTAAATTTCTGCCAAATAAAAATAACGCATGCTTAATCCTGCGCTCTGTTTTTGTTAATCAGTTCTGTATTCAATAATTATTTCAGCCACTGCCAGCGCATTTGAAATTCCAGTTCGTTGCTATCAATAACAACAAAGTCGTGGCGTAAATATAATGCTTTAGCCGGATTATTTAGCAGCACATTTAAGGTTATATTGAGCTGTTTCTCTTGAGCTTTCCGCTTCACTAACCCAAGTATTCGACTGCCAATACCTAAACCTTGATATGCCGGTAATAACTGAAATTGACGTAGGTGAATTTTATCGGAAAATAAACCTAACTTTAATAATCCAATGGTATTATTTTGGTATAAAATAATGTGCGAATCAGAAAAGAATTCATCAATGCGCTGCATATGCGAATGATCATTGAGATAAATTCCAGCAGCTTTTAGATTCGCGTCCATCGATGTTTTTCGTAACGTTAAAAGAAATGCTCTATCGTTTGGTATTGCCCGCCGAAAACTAATAATCGCGGCACGCTTTTGGCTAGCACTGTTACTTTCTGATACTTGCTTTATTGATGACATTGAGCGCGAATAATTTATCAATTAATACTACTACTATAGCAAGTTGATTTATGAGGTAAACCCTAAATAGATCACTTGAAATAAACAACAGTTCTGGAAAGCTACCGCAAAAAAGACTCCATTGAGCGCTGCATGCTTGATCGCCAAGGTAAGATAACGGCAATATAGCGTATAAATTAAAATAGGAAATCAACATGACCTTCAATAAATCACTCATTGTTATCACAATTTCAGCGGTATTATCTGTTGCCTGCAGTAATGAGACGACGACACAAATAGGTAAAGGCAATAATGCACTTGCCATGCCATCAGAATTAGCCAAAACTGATCTCACCGTTAACGCTTCTCAAGCAGCAAATGAGCTATTTGATACTATTTTTATGGAAGGTGTTAATCGTAACCCTGTCAGACAAACCTATCTTGGCATTAAAACTGACTATGATAAGTGGCAAAACCTTTCAGAGGAAAACAGTGCGAAGGAGTTGGCTTTTGCAAAACAAGCACTACAACGTATACAAGTTATTAACGTAAACAATCTTGATAAACAAACAAAGTTAAGTTACGAGCTACTATCACAAAAGCTAGAACAACAAATTGCTGACTACCCTTGGCGCCACCATAACTATCCGGTTAACCAAATGTTTGGTGTACATTCCCAAATACCGGCGTTATTGATCAACCAACATAGCATTAAAGATACCAAGCAAGCTCATGACTATATTGCCCGCGTAAAAAACTCAAAAGTCTTGCTTGAGCAGTTAGTAGAGCAACTTAAAATTAGAGCAGATAAAGGCATTATTGCGCCAAAATTTGTTTTTGGTCATGTGATCCGAGATTCTAAAAACTTAACGATTGGTGCGCCTTTTGATAACGGTGCAGAAAGCACTTTGTATGCAGATTTTACAAAAAAGATAGCACTATTAGATATTTCTGAAACAGAAAAAGAATCGTTAACCGCCGAATTATCAATGGCTTTAACCAATGAATTTAAAGCGGGTTATCAGCAATTAGTCAGTTACTTAACTGAGCTTGAAAAACAAGCCGACACCACTGACGGTGCGTGGAAGTTTCCAGACGGTGATGAATTTTATAACAATGCTTTAACTCGTACGACCACCACTAATTTAACCGCTGATGAAATTCATAAAATTGGCTTAGATGAAGTCGCTCGTATACATGATGAAATGCGCGTAATAATGAAAAAGGTCGGTTTTAAAGGCTCGTTGAATGAGTTTTTCCAATTTATGCGTCACGACCCACAGTTTTATTATGCAGGAGATGAAGCCGGACGTCAGCGTTATTTAAATGAAGCAACAGCATTAATTAACACCATGAAAGGTGAATTAGATCAGCTATTTATTACCAAGCCTAAAGCAGATTTAAAAGTTAAAAAAGTAGAAGCCTTTAGAGAGAAGTCTGCGGGTAAAGCATTTTACCAACAACCGGCACCTGATGGCTCACGTTCAGGTATTTACTACGCAAATCTATATGACATGGAAGCCATGCCTACCTACCAAATGGAAGCTTTAGCCTACCATGAAGGCATTCCTGGACATCATATGCAAATAGCACTGAAACAAGAGCTAGAAGGTATTCCAAAGTTCAGAAAATTTGGCGGTTACACCGCTTACAGTGAAGGCTGGGGCTTATATTCAGAAATGATCCCGAAAGAGATTGGCTTTTATCAAGACCCTTATTCTGACTTTGGTCGTTTAGCGATGGAATTATGGCGAGCTTGTCGCTTAGTGGTTGATACTGGTATTCACAATAAGAAATGGGACCGTGTCCAAGGTATCGAATATTACGTTAACAACACACCGAATGCCGAATCAGATGCGATAAAAATGGTCGAACGCCATGTTGTTATGCCATCACAAGCGACTGCATATAAAATTGGTATGTTGAAAATTGTCGAGCTGCGAGCAAAAGCAAAACAACAATTAGGCGACAAGTTTGATATTCGCGAGTTCCATGATGTTGTGTTAACAAATGGTGCAGTACCACTGAATGTACTTGAAGATATGGTGAATGACTATATCGCGGATAATAGCTAAAACTATCCAACAGTAAGTACTATTATTAGTTTGTTTTATCATCAGCTAACGTGATATTGTGTAAAATATAAAAGACGTTACAAACGTCAAATGCATACGCCTTTGGCGTTTTTTATTTTATCTGCTTTCAAATAAAGCTTCATCGGAGCATTATAGTCAGCCAAGGCTTTAAAACCCGACAAGGAATGAGAATGGAGCTAAAAGTTATCCCTATTGTGCAAGTAGTCATTGCCATGATATTAATGACACTAATACAACGCTTTTTACCGACGTTAAACTACAGCGATATTATTAACCCAAAAATCAACTCAATATTGGTAACGCTATTAGTGATTATTGCGATATTAATCGGCTTTCTTGCCATTTATAGCTTTCGAAAACATCAAACAACGGTCAACCCGAGTAAACCCGAGACCTCATCTCAGGTGGTTGATAGCGGGATATATCACTATTCTAGAAACCCAATGTATTTGGCGATGCTTTTAGCATTACTGGCTTATGCTTGTTATCTTGAAAATCTTTTAACTTTTCTTATTTGTGGACTTTTTATTTGGTATATAGGCAAATATCAAATTACACCAGAAGAGCGTATGCTAACCAAACTTTTTGGCCAAGATTACGCTCACTATAAAAACAGTGTTCGACGCTGGCTATAACCCATAGTTGGTGCTTTATTGATGATTGATATGCCATAAACAAAAGCCATAAACAAAAAAAGCACTAGTCAACGATAGCGCTGATAGTGCTTTTTTAAGATTTGAGTTATCTAGATTTTTAAAGACTAGCCCTCAAATTCTTTCATTATTAATGGCTTACGCTTTCTTTAAATAGCTTGCAACTAGCACGATACGCGTGCCATTCACTTTACCTTCAATATGCTCTGGGTTATCCGTTAAGCTGATTCCGCGGACCATTGTCCCTTGCTTAGCCGTAAAGTTAGCGCCTTTAACTTTTAGATCTTTAATCAAGGTGACATTATCGCCATCTTGTAAATCAGCGCCATTGCTATCGCGAGTTGGCCCTTCTCGCTCTGCGGCTGCTATTCCCTGCTCAGCCCAAGTTTTAACAGCATCTTCTAAATAAATCATATCTAAGGCATCTTGCGCCCAGCTTTCAGCTGACAATTTATGCAACATACGATAAGCCATGACTTGTACAGCTGGCTCTTGGTTCCACATAGCGTCAGTTAAACAGCGCATATGATTAATATCAAGCTCTGCATTGCCTTCAACCTGCCCTAAACATGTATCACACAAATAAATACTTTGTTGAGCACTTAAGTCACTTGTGGGTGGGACAGGAAATACCGATAAATTGGCAGGTGAAGTACATAATTCACAGCTATTATTACTGCGTGCTTTCAAAGCATTTTCTGTTGGCATAAAAGGTTCTCCCTAAATTTTTGCGCTATTATACCAAGTTGATTAATTAACTGCTTCTAATTTACCGATTTAAAAAGTGCAGATTATGAACGCGGGGGGAATTAATGCCTATGGCTATTTATCTAGTGAAGGGGTTTAAAGAAATTTTTAACATTTTTTAAAGGGATACTCTAGCTTTGCTACTTTAAAACGAAAAAGTAGCAAAGCTTCTAAGTAGGATTTAATCTAGGTTTTTAGTGATATGGTGTGACGCCGCGGCAGTAAAAACAACATCAGTCGAGCTATTTAATGCCGTTTCTGCTGAGTCTTGAATTACACCAATAATAAATCCTATTGCGACTACTTGCATGGCAATGTCAGTATTAATACCAAACAAGCCACAAGCTAATGGAATAAGTAATAATGAACCACCAGCTACACCTGAAGCCCCACAGGCTGACACGGCTGCAATAACACTCAGTAAAATAGCGGTAGCAAAATCAACTTCAATATTTAAAGTGTTAGCCGCTGCAAGTGTTAAAACAGTAATAGTAATAGCAGCGCCAGCCATATTGATGGTGGCACCTAAAGGGATAGAAACCGAATAAGTATCTTCATGTAAATCAAGCTTTTCACAGAGTTCCATATTTACTGGAATATTTGCGGCTGAACTACGGGTAAAGAAAGCGGTAATTCCCGACTCTTTTAAACAGGTTAATACTAATGGATACGGATTTTTCCGCATAATGAAATACACGATTAACGGATTAATTATCAGGGCAATAATAAGCATTGAGCCTAATAATACTAACACTAAATGACTAAACTCACCTAAGGTCTCAAAGCCGGTTGTCGCTACCGTATTCGCAACTAAGCCCATAATACCTAATGGCGCGAAACGAATAACTAATTTGACCACGCTGGAAATAGCTTCGGCAAAATCATGAACCATGACTTTTGTTGACTCACTACCCTTTTTCAACGCAAAACCTAAACCTAAGCCCCAAGCTAAAATACCAATAAAGTTTCCGGTAATAACGGCGTTAAAAGGGTTATCAACAATTTTGAATGCCAACGTTGTTAATACTTCTCCCAAGCCTTGCGGGGGGTTAGCACTAGCGCCAACAATATCTAGGGTTAATTGCACAGGGAACATAAAACTTAACGCAACTGCGACTAATGCAGCACTTATGGTACCAATTAAATACAGCCCTACAATAGGCTTTAAGTTGGCTTCGCTATTCGGCTTTTGGTTCGCAATAGACGAGGCAACTAAAACTAAGACCAAAATAGGGGCTACCGCTTTCAATGCATTGACAAATAAGCTGCCCAATATGGAGAATGACATTGCTATATCAGGGGAGATAAGTGCTATAAAAATCCCCAAAACAATTGCAATGATGATTTGATTTACGATGTTAATAGATTTTAGCTTACTAAAAAGTGAATAATTTTCTGTTGTCATAATTTTTCTTATTTGAGTTGTTGTACTGATGATCACGCTAACGTGTCGTGCAAGATTTTTACCACTTAAATGTGGTTACTGTCTAGTATATTCGTTGTATGGTTACTTTAAAAAGACGGTTCACTGTCCCAGGAAACAATCAACGCCAAATCAGGTCTATCGGCTAAGAAAGCTTGACAAACAAAGTGACCTACAACGGCAACTAATTCATTATCATAATATATAAACGGTAACCTTTTTCGCTGCCAAGGTGGAATAGATAGCTCTTGTAAAACCTTTTTTAAAGCGCGTGAACGCTGCCGGTATTGCGGTAAACATGTAGGATTATCGTGAGAAAATCTAACGCTGACCAATTGGTTAGTTGCAGGCTGTTTTATTGCCGTTTGCCAATGACTTTTTGTTGTAACTTGCTCTGAATTTATTGAAAAACTTAATACGCCCAACTGTTCTGGAAGCTGAACATTTAACCGGCTTTTATCAGGTACGCAACTCAAATCTACGCTTTGTTGCCATAACGTAATATCCTGATAAATAGGGGTTAAATACAAGCCATCCCTAAAACGTCTAAAACAACAATTAGCGAGTTGAATAACAGGCGACTTATCTGCATCAGCATTAAGTTGTTGGCATATTTGTGCTAACTGCTGACGAGTGGGCATTAAAAAATTATGACCAGATAAAAAATAGCGTATAAGATTTTTAAGGCGTGATTCGCTCAGCTTATATAAATGAGGAACCGAAAGCTTAAAAGTTGAAAGCTGACATTCAGCTAAATCGTCTTGGGCTAACTCATCAAGTAATTGTTGCGCTTCAAAGCAATGCTCTGCACTGCGCGCAATGGTCTTATTGATACTTGGCCAACGTTCATTTAGTGTAGGTAAAATCTGATGACGTAAAAAGTTTCGATCATAGTGCTCATCAGTATTAGACTCATCTTCAATCCAGCTTAGCTTTTGTTGATTTGCGTAGTCAACTATATCGTCACGTGAAACGGCTAACAGCGGGCGAGCTAATGTGTGCTGTGCTAATGCCGAACTTACCAGCATTGCTGATAAACCTTTAACCCCTGCTCCGCGCTTTAATGCTAATAGAAATGTTTCAGCTTGGTCATTAAGATGATGGCCAGTAACAATGATTGCCGGCTCCGTACTGGCTTTAATTAGCACTTGATAACGTGCATCACGTGCCATTGCTTCTAAGCTTTGTTGCGCTTGTTTCTTTAAATGAAGTTTCTGGGTGAGCAAAGGTAGATCAAAGCTATCACATTGTTGTTGAGCAAAAACTTGCCAAGTGTCGGCATGAGGGCTTAAACCATGATTAACATGACAAACAACAACAGGGTTAGGAAGTTGTCCCTGTTGTTTTAATTTCGCCAATGCCACCAATAGCACTTGTGAATCTACACCGCCGCTATAAGCAATAATAATAGGTTTGTCTGGTGTGCTTTTAAAAAACTGCACCAGCGCTGATTCAATTATATTCACAGATTTAATAAATAGTAGGTAAAAGTGTTGTTGCGAGGATTATTTTAGTAAAGACAATAAAAAGCGACCTGTTGAGGTCGCTTATGTTGAACTTAACAATAACCGAACGACATTAACTTGTCATAACGACTTTCAATTAGCTCTTCACTAGACAATTTATCTAGGTCCGCAAGATCAGATTTTAAAGCTTGCTTAAGAAAAGCGGCCATTTGATCCATATCGCGATGAGCACCACCTAAGGGTTCTTCAACGATACTATCGATAAGACCTAGTTCTTTGATACGTTTCGCTGTAATACCCATAGCTTCTGCTGCTGTAGGTGCTTTCTCAGCAGTCTTCCATAAAATAGAAGCGCAGCCCTCAGGAGAAATAACAGAATAAGTTGAATACTCAAGCATGTTAACTTTATCACCAACGCCTATGGCAAGTGCACCACCAGAACCACCTTCACCGATAACGGTACAAATGATTGGCACATTCAATCGTGACATCACTTTTAAGTTCATAGCTATGGCCTCACTTTGGCCACGTTCTTCAGCGCCAATACCCGGATAGGCACCTGGAGTATCAATAAAAGTGATAATGGGCATTTTAAAACGCTCTGCCATTCTCATTAAACGTAAGGCTTTACGGTAACCTTCAGGACGAGGCATACCAAAATTACGTTTTACTTTTTCGTTAGTAGAACGACCCTTTTGGTGACCGATGACCATCACAGGTCGTCCATCTAAACGCGCAGTACCACCAACAATAGCTTTGTCGTCGGCATAAGCTCTATCACCAGCAAGTTCATCGAACTCAGTAAAAATACGTGGCAAATAATCTAGGGTATATGGACGCTGCGGATGACGCGCAACTCGTGCTGTTTGCCAAGGATCTAAGCTAGAAAAAATCTTTTTTGTTCGCTCGTTATTTTTCTCTCGCAGCTGAGAAATCTGATCTTCTAAATCAAGATCGAGTTCTTGGCCATTGTTGACCAACTGCAATTCTTCAATTTTTGCTTCAAGTTCCGCAATTGGAAGCTCAAAATCTAAAAAATTTAATGACATATGATTATTATTACCTATGTTGTCTTTGAGTACCGTTATTAAAGAACGCTACCTATTTAAATTTTAACTCGACTTGCTCTTCACCCAATAGGGTTTTCAAATCGTATAATAGCATGTCGCTTGGCGATACGCGCCACTGTACCCCTAACTCTAGCATACCTTTCGCTTCATCTCTTTGATAAAAAACACGAATTGGGCAAATACCATCTTTATAAGGTGTGAGCACCTGTGTAAATTGCTCGATAAATCGTCCCGAAAGCTGATTTTTATCGATTTGTAAATCTAATGACGTGACATAATTCTCACGTGCATCAGCAATGGTCATTATGTCTCGAGCGGTCATTGTAATACCCCCAGAGTAATCATCAAAGCTGACCTGTCCGCTACAGACTAAAATTGCATCAGAAATAAGCAATTCTGCGAACCTATCGTAGTCATCTGGGAATAAACGAATATCCATCCGGGCGCTTTTGTCATCTAATGTTACCAATGCCCAACGACGACCGCGTTTATTCACTAAAACCCGCACAGCCAGAACCAAACCTACCGCTACGGTAGTTTTATCTTTATTTGTTGGTTGTAAGCTAACTAAACGTCCTGTCGCATAACGTTTAATTTCATTTAAATAACGATTTATAGGGTGACCCGTTAAATATAAACCTAAAGTTTCTTTTTCGCCATCTAACCATCGTTGTTCAGGCCACTTAGCAACCTCTTTATAGACTTGTCTATTATCTTCAGGCTCTTCGTTTATTAAGCCAAATAAATCATTTTGCCCTATAGCTTGCGCTTTAGCATGTTGTTCAGCTGCTTTTAACGCCTCAGGTAAAGACTCAAATAAAGCCGCACGATGAGGACCGGCTTTAGCATTCGGTCCAAGGGCATCCATTGCACCCGATTTAATTAATTTTTCTAACACCCGTTTGTTGATCTTTTTCAAATCAACCCGAGCGCAAAAATCAAATAAATCAATAAACTCGCCGTCACTTTCCCGCGCAGCGATTATGGCTTCAATTGGGCCTTCACCAACACCTTTTACAGCGCCAATACCATAAATAATTTGGTCGTCATCATTAACTGTGAATTTATATTGCCCCCGGTTTACATCCGGCGGTAATAGATCAAGTCCCATGTTGCTGCACTCGTCAACTAAGGTAACGATTTTATCGGTGTTATCCATATCAGCTGACATTACCGCGGCCATAAAAGGCGCCGGGAAATGGGTTTTCATCCACAGAGTTTGATAAGACACTAAGGCATAAGCGGCAGAATGCGATTTATTAAAACCATAACCCGCAAACTTTTCAACCAAATCAAAAATTTTCATCGCCAGCTCGCCATCAACGCCACGACCTATCGCACCGGCTTCAAAACCCGCTCGCTGTTTTGCCATTTCTTCTGGCTTTTTCTTACCCATGGCACGACGTAACATATCAGCGCCACCTAATGAATAGCCGGCAAGTACCTGCGCAATTTGCATAACCTGTTCTTGATAAAGAATAATTCCGTAAGTCGGTTCAAGAATTGGTTTTAAGTCAAGATGTTGCCAAGTTTCATCTGGGTAACTAATCGCTTCACGGCCATGTTTACGTTCGATAAAGTTATCAACCATGCCTGATTGCAAAGGCCCAGGTCTAAACAGCGCCACCAAAGCAATGATATCTTCAAAGCAATCGGGTTTTAGTTTTGCAATCAGCGATTTCATACCGCTAGACTCAAGTTGGAAAACCGCGGTTGTTTCCGATTTTAATAAGACTTTAAAACTGGCTTTATCTTCAAGATCAATACCGGCTAAATTGATCGGTTCTTTTCCCTGTTTTAACAGTTTTGCGTCCGCCATTTCAATGGCCCACTGCAATATCGTTAAAGTACGTAAACCAAGAAAATCAAATTTAACTAAACCGGCATCTTCAACATCATTTTTATCAAATTGCGTTACCGGATTTTTACCTTCTTCGTCACAATAAAGTGGCGCAAAATCGGTGATCGTGGTCGGCGAAATAACCACACCACCCGCATGTTTACCGGCATTTCGAGTTGTACCTTCTAAAATTCGGCACATATCAATCAGATCTTTTACGTCACTGTCTTGCGCATAAACCTCAGGTAACTTTGGCTCTTCTTCAAATGCTTTCGCTAACGTCATGCCCGGTGTTGGTGGGATCAATTTTGAAATACGATCAACAAAACCGTATGGATGGCCGAGCACTCGACCAACATCTCGAATTACCGCTTTTGCGGCCATGGTACCAAAGGTAATGATTTGAGATACCGCGTCACGACCATACAACTCAGCAACGTGATCAATAACTTCATCGCGTCTGTCCATACAAAAATCGATATCAAAATCAGGCATTGAGACACGTTCAGGGTTTAGAAATCGCTCAAAAAGTAAATCATACTCGAGGGGATCTAGATCGGTAATTTTTTGTGCATAAGCAACCAATGAACCTGCCCCTGAACCACGACCAGGACCGACAGGAATATTATTATCTTTACTCCATTGAATGAATTCCATCACGATCAAAAAGTAACCGGGGAAGCCCATATTATTGACAACTTTGAGCTCGATGGCCAAACGTTCATCATAAGGTTTCCGTTTCTCGGCAAAGTCAGGAGCGTCTTTATCAAATAAAAACTCTAACCTTTCCTGTAAACCTTCTTCTGAGACTTTCACTAAATAGTCTTCAATCGACAATCCTTCAGTAGGAAAGTCAGGTAATACATATTCCCCTAAACGTACGGTAACATTACAGCGTTTTGCTATTTCTACTGAGTTAGCCAGCGCTTCGGGAATATCAGCAAAAAGCTCGACCATTTCCTCTTCGGTTCGTAGGTATTGTTCTTTAGAATATTTTTTCGGACGGCGTTTATCATCTAGGGTAAAACCGTCATGTATAGCGACACGAATTTCATGGGCATCAAAGTCATTAGGACTTAAAAACATCACCTCATTGGTGGCAACCACAGGCAGGTCATGACTCGCGGCAAGTTCAACGGCAAGGTGAATATAGTTTTCTTCATCATTACGGTTGGTTCTAATCAGTTCAATGTAATAACAATTAGGAAAATATTGCAGATAAAACGCGAGCATTTCTTCAACAAACTCTCGATTACCTTTTAACAGCGCTTTGCCTACGTCACCTTCTCGGCCACCCGATAGCAAAATTAAGCCTTCTGCACGCTCAATTAACCAATCTCTATCTAATACCGCTTTGCCCTGAATATGTCCGCGCAAATACGCTTTAGAAATTAATTCTGTTAAGTTTTTATACCCTATGTTGCTGCTAGCTAAGACAACGAGGCGAGACAACTCACCTTCAAGTGCCTCACTTTTAACCCAGAAATCGCAGCCGATAATGGGTTTTAAACCTGCACCATGTGCGGCATGGTAATATTTTACTAGACCACATAAATTTGTTTGGTCAGTTAATGCCATGGCTGGCATATTCAATTCAGCAGCACGGGCAACAATCGGCTTAACTTTCTTTAAACCGTCCGACATTGAATAATCACTGTGTATTCTTAAATGAATAAACTTCGGATCACTTCGGGCTGGAATTACATCGGATTCAGCGATGGTTAGTGTTGACTCAGATTCAGACATCTAGTGCTCTAATTATTTTTATTATGCGTTGCTGCATTAGCGAGTACATTGGCGACAGGTTTAAAGCTTCGACGATAACAATCGAGTACACCATGCTCGATGATTTTTTCAAGATGAGCTTTTGTCGGGTAACCTTTGTGTTGTGCAAAGCCATAATAGGGATAAAGCTTGTCTAATGCGACCATCTCATCATCTCTAACGACTTTAGCTAAAATCGACGCCGCACTAATTTCTGATACACGCGCATCACCTTTTACCACACTTTGACTGGCAATATTACCACTTTCATGGGCAAATGTAGGGCAACGGTTACCATCAACCAAGACATAGTCAGGTTTCACTTTTAAACCTTGCACGGCGCGTTGCATAGCCAACATAGTGGCATGAAGAATATTAAGGGTATCAATTTCTTCAGGAGAGGCACGGCCAATCGACCAAGCGATAGCTCGTTGCTTAATTTCTCCCGATAAATGCTGCCTCTTCTTTTCTGAAAGCTTTTTTGAGTCCATCAAACCTTCAATAGGATTGTCAGGATCTAATATAACTGCCGCCGTTACAACATCACCCACTAAGGGCCCTCGTCCAACTTCGTCAACGCCTGCGATACAATAGGCTATGGGATATTCAAAGGGCGGAAAAACTTTTTTAACTGTAGGCATAATTACTCAGATTCAATATTATAATAAAGCAATAACAGCTTTAGCGGCTTGTTCACTGGCATTTTGCTTAAGCATTAAGTGTATATCTGTATAGGCTTGATTTAACACTGATTGATCTTCAAACAGACGCTCTTCAATTAAAGGAAGAATATTGGCTACGGTAACGTCTGATTGCAGCAGTTCCGGTACTAAACTTTTATTGGCCAGTAAATTGGGTAATGAAAACCACTTCAATTTCACAAAACCTTTAAACATGTGGTACGTCAGTGGATGAAATTTATAACAAATTACCATCGGACGTTTAACTAGGGCGGCTTCTAACGTTACTGTGCCAGATGCCGTCAACAAGCAGTCACTAGCCGCCATCACCTCTTGAGTTTTACCGATAATAACCTGCACTTTTAATTCGGGAGCTATTTTTTGATGCAATTGATGGAATTGCTCAGCTCTTTTCTCACTGATCATGGGGACAACAAAGCGTAACTCGGCATTTTTTGCTTGCTCACAGAGCAGCAATTTTTTAGCCGTGAGCAAAAACGGTTCAACCAAGCGTGAAAGTTCCCCACCTCGGCTACCGGGCATTAACGCTAGTATTTTTGAAGAATCAGGTAAGCCGAGGGCTTGTCGAGCCATCAATTTATCTGAAACCAAAGGAATATCATCCGCAAGCGAATGACCAACGAAAGTACATGGAATTTGATGTTTATCGTAAAACGCTTTTTCAAAAGGTAATAACGACAAAACCATGTTAGTCGCTTTAGCTATTTTGAATACGCGTTTTTCACGCCAAGCCCAAACCGAAGGACTGACATAATGAACGGTTTTTATCGCTTGGGATTTTAACTTAGCTTCTAAAGTTATATTAAAATCAGGCGCATCTATGCCAATAAATACGTTAGGTTTATTGGTATAGAAGTATTCACATAAGGATTTTCGAATATATAATAATCGGCGCAAGCGTCCGAGTACTTCAAACACACCCATTACAGACAGCTCTTCCATGTCAAAGAGACTTTCAAAGCCTAACGCGAGCATTTTAGGGCCACCAATGCCGATAAATTTTGCATTTGGGTGAGTCAGTTGAAGTGCTTGCATCAAACCAGCACCTAATGTATCGCCGGAATGCTCGCCAACCACTAAAGCGAAAGTAACTGCTGAATTATTCATAATTTGATTAGATGATAAATGATTGTTCGCTAAAGATTTTGAATTTGCTGCCATGATCAGATCACTATCGGACAATGCCGCGGCTAGAGCTTTTGACAAAGTCAGTGAATAAGGTCAATTCAACCAAATCGCTTTCAGAACTCTTTATCTTGGCTATTGCTTCATCAACTGTTAAACCTTGGCGATAAATCGCTTTATAGGCACGTTTAATTTGCAAAATAACCTCTGGATCAAAACCTCGACGCTTTAACCCTTCGCTATTTAAACCAAAAGGTTTTGCCGGTTGACCTGAGGCCATAATATAGGGAGGTACATCTTTAAGAATCAATGAATTGGCAGCAACAAAACAATGCGCACCAATATGACAAAACTGATGTACACCTGCCATACCACCGATAATGACATGATCACCGACATGCACGTGACCTGCGATTGAGGCACCATTCGCTAAAATACAGTTGCTACCCACCATGCAGTCATGAGCAACATGGGTGTAGGCCATGAATAAGTTATTACTACCAATTTGGGTCAAGCTTTTATCTTGAACCGTGCCACGATGTACCGTGCAGTTTTCGCGGAAGGTATTGTTGTCACCAATGACTAATTCAGTCAACTCGCCGGCATATTTCAAATCTTGACAATCTTCGCCAATTGAAGCGAATTGAAAAATTCTATTGCCTTTACCAATGGTAGTTGGGCCATTAATAACTACGTGCGAGCTAATATGACAATCATCTCCAATAACAACATTTGCTGCTATGTGAGTCCACGGGCCAATTTTTACATTTTTGCCGATAACCGCACCATCTTCAATAATCGCTTGCGGATGGATCAATGACGTTGAATTCACCATATTACAATGCCCTTCTTGCGCACATTAAATCTGCAGAGCAAACAACTTTGCCGTCTACTCTTGCTTCAGCATAAAACTTCCACATACCACGACGTTCTTTTAACAGCTCTAAATGCAAATGCATCGTGTCGCCAGGGTGAACTGGCTTTTTAAATTTGGCTTTATCAATTGAGGCAAACAAAAACAACTCACCTTCGGTTTGATCTGCAACAGATTTAAAGCCGAGAATACCACTAGCTTGGGCCAGCGCTTCAAGAATAAGTACACCTGGAAAAATAGAATAGCCTGGAAAGTGCCCCATAAATGCGGGCTCATTAACCGTGACATTTTTAATCGCATGGATTGATTTTCCAGGCGTATAATCTAGTACACGATCAACTAATAAAAACGGGTAACGGTGTGGAATTAGTGTTTTAATTTCTTCGACATCGATAATATTATTTTGCGATTCCAAAATTTGTTCCTCTATTGACTAAACTATGACGTCATTTGCTAGCTTTTTCTAAAATACTTAACCGTTTAGTTAACGATTCTAGTTTTCTAATTCTAGCATTATTTTTGTGCCATTCTTTATTTGGTTGGCATGGCATACCAGACGAGTATACACCAGGCGCTGATAATGATTTTGTCACCATCGTCATGCCGGTAAACACACAACCGTCAGCAATGTTAATATGACCGTTAATACCAACCAGTCCGGCGATAACACAATTTTTACCAATCTCAGTACTGCCGGCGATAACACTACAAGCAGCCATGGCTGTATTCTCTCCGATTACAACATTATGAGCAATCTGTATTTGGTTATCTAAAATAACACCGTCTTTAATAATGGTGTTACCTAATGCACCGCGATCTATTGTGGTACTAGCACCAATCTCAACATTATCACCAATAATGACCGTACCTAGTTGCGGTATTTTAACCCAACTGCCTTTATTATTCGCATAACCAAAACCGTCAGAGCCTATAACCGTGTTGGCATGTACTGAACAATTTTCGCCAATAACCACACCATGATAAACACTAACGTTAGACCAAATAGTTGAATTAGCGCCTATTTGAGCAGCAATGCCAATAAAACTCCCAGCCCCTATACTCACGCCATTTGAAAGACTAACACCAGCTTCAATAACGGCATTAGCGCCTATACTAACGCCCTCGCCAATAATAGCACTGTCATCGATAACAGCACTGGCATGGATGCTATTAGCAGGCTTGGGTGTAGTATCAAGTAACTGTGCAACCAAAGCATAGCCCATATAGGGGTTGGCCATGACTAAGGCGTTGGTTTGACATTTTTCTGCTTCAGCCTCAGTAACAATAACCGCACTAGCATTAGTCGTTGCCAATTGTTCACTGTATTTACTGTTGGCTAAAAATGCGATTTGTCCAGATGTGGCTGCGGCTAAGGTGGCAATACTTAATATCTCACATTGCCCGTCTCCTTGAACAACAGCCCCTATTTTTTTTGCAATATCGTCGAGAATGTAACTCATAAGAATAAACTTCTTTTAAATGTGCTCTAAAGTATAAATTTTAAAGTATGGGCTTAAAGAAAAGCGCTAACCACCTTAGGGCTAAACGCAATATTCCGAATCAACTTGATTCGGAATATTAAATAGACGAGAAAGCAAAGAATAAAGCCGAGTCGGTTTTATTCAATTTACCTGAAAATAAATGATTATTTCAGCTTGCTAACTTGTTTAACCACTTCTTCTGTAATCGCAGAATCTGGTTTTGAATAAACTACAGCACTTTGTTCAAGCACTAAGTCATAATCACCTTTAGCAGCAATATTATCTATTGCTTGACGAACTAATGCGATAATTTTGTTAGTTTCTTCATTTTTTCTAGCACCAGTGCTCTGTTGAAAAGCTTTTCCTTTGGTTTGGTAATCTTGAAAAAGAACACCAATTTTGCCTTCTAATTCTTCAATGTCTTTAGCACTCATCAAAGAACCATCGCGCTTACGCTTTTCTTGAAGGTATTTAATATCTTGTTCAAGTTGGGCAAGTACAGCTTTTTCGTCTTTAAACTCTTCTTCTAAGCTTTTCATTACTGCCGCAGTTTGTGGAATTTTACCCATAACTTCTTGAAAGTTTACCACAGCAATTTTTTGATCGGCAGCCATAGCTGAACTTGCTAATATATAACCTGATGCTGCAGTAGCGATTGCGATAGATTTAATCAATTTTTTCAATTTTTACTCCTAAAATATTTTCAAATATTTTTGTATTTTTTTATTTATGCGGTAGTTATACCGTCTCAGTTAATTTGGTTCAAGCCTATTTATTTAAAGGTTGCCTAATTTTAGCAATTAACAGCCTTTATTAGATAAAACTTAAAAAGTTTGGCCAATATTAAAGCTAAAGAATTCAGTGTCATCACCCTCTTCTTCTTTCAACGTTTTAGCAAAACTAAAAATCATCGGTCCCATTGGCGATAACCATTGCACAGATAAACCAGCAGATGCTCGGAAACGGCCAACATCTGAGTAGTCTGCAATTTTGTCACTTTCAACGCTATTCAAGTCGGCATAGTCGTCTAAATTAAACTCAGTGTCCCAAACATTACCCGCGTCAATAAATATACTTGAGCGAACACTGTTACTAAAACCTTCATCTAAAAATGGTGTTGGTACAATAAGTTCAAGTCCTGCTATGGCAATAGCATTACCACCAACAGAGCGTCTAGACGTTTGAATAAAGTCGTGATCCGGGCCTAAACAACAACCGCTTCCAGAGCCAACTGAATCAGGTGTCCCTGGAATTGAGGTTGGTCGACGATATATCGCACGTGGTCCAACAATGTTCGATTCAAAGCCTCTCAACGTACCTGAACCACCGGCTCTAAAGTTTTCCCAAAACGGTAAGACTTGATCGTTACCCTCAACAGAACCATAACCGTTACCATAACCTAGCTGAAATTTAGCTAAAACGGTCCAACGTTGGTCTCGGGTTAACGGAAAATACCATTTAGTATCTAAGTTAACTTTAAAGTAATTTACGTCTGAATTAGGCGTAGTCATCTTGTAAGATAAACTTTGTTGCGAACCATCAGTAGGGAATGTTCCGCGGTTTAGCGTAGAACGCGATATTGCTGCGTTAATATCAAAGTTTTCAAAAGTTAAACCACCATCAGGATCATTTGGATCTGAATATAATTCATAAAACTTCTGAATTTGCTCGTAAGTTTCTAAGCGAGTAATACCGTTATTTTTATAACCTAAACCAAAGCTTAAACGTACATATTCATTAATAGGAAAACCTAAAGTCAGACCGACACCATAAGTTTTATTATTATATTCAACAAGGTTAGCGTTACCGGCGTCAAATTCTTGATAGAAAATATTGCCGCCTAACGATACGCCGTCCACCGTAAAGTATGGGTCAGTGTAAGAAACATTGGCACTTTTTGAGTAGCTAGAAGTATTTATGCTAAAACCTAAGCGATTACCCGTACCCAAAAAGTTATTTTGTTGTATACCGGCATTTAAACTTAACTGTGTGGTTGAACCATAACCAATACCAGCGGTAAATGAACCCGATGGTTGCTCTTTTACCGTAAAATCGATATCAACCAGGTCGTCTTCACCCGGTAATTGATTCGTTTCAAACTCTACCGTTTCCATATAAGGTAAACGTTGTAGCCAAGCTTTTGAGCCTTCAACAAGGTTGTTTGATAACCAAGCACCTTCCATTTGACGCATTTCACGGCGTAAAACATGCTCGGCAGTAACATTGTTACCCTTAAAATTAATGCGGTTTACATAAACACGTTTACCAGGGTCGACTGACAATACCAATTTGACGGTTTTATTTTCTTCGTCAATTTCTGGAATGGTCACCACTTTAGGGTATGCATAACCATAGCGACCTAAAAACTTACTGACCAATTCTTCTGAATAAGTCACTAAGGCGCCATTATATAATGCATCAGTTTTAATCGGGGTAATAGCGCGAATAGTTTTTTCAAAGCCTGCCATATCACCAATAAAATCAACTTCACTAACGGTATAAAGCTCGCCTTCAGTTACGTTAAGCGTGATGTAGACCGCTTCTTTATTTGGGGTCATTGAAACTTGTGTTGAATCCACTTTATATTGCAAATAACCTCGGTCGAGGTAATAGCTTTGAATGGTTTCCATATCGCCTTGCAAGGTTTGCTTTTGATAGCGATCTTGCGCCATAAAGTCCCACCAAGGTGAATCATAAGTAAGCTCAATACGCTCTAACAACTCGGCATCTGAAAACTTTTCATTACCCACGATATTTATCTGCTCTATCGCGGCAGCATCACCTTCTTTAAAAACAAAATCAATGTTAACGCGGTTACGCGGTAAGTGAGTGACATTGGCTTTTACATCAGCATTGTATTTACCCACACTGTGATAAAAGTCTTCCAAACCAACTTCAATACCTGAAATAACGGTCATATCAAGCGTTTCACCCACGCGAATATCACTGCCATCAAGGCTTTCGGTTAATTGTTCTTCTTTTAAATCTTTATTACCATCAAAGGTAATAGCACTTATCGTTGCTCTTTCTCGAACACGATAAATAACGGTGTTGGCATCTCTTGACACCACAACATCACTAAAGTGACCCGATTTATAAAGTGCTTTAATCGATTGTGACACGCGAAATTCGTTTAAGTTATCGCCGACATTGAATGGGATATGCGTTAATGCTGCTCCCAGCGCTACACGCTGCAAGCCTTTAACTTGAATATCTTCAACTTGAAAATCTTCAGCGGCATGCACTGATGTTCCCAAACTACCTAATAATACCGCCAGGGCAAGTTTTTTAATAATCATAAAATATTAACTTTATATACTTCTTTTAGTTATAATCGCGATAAATCGTTAAATATGGCGATACTCATTAAGCTTAGTAGCGCTATAGTACCAAATTTAAAACCTATTTCTTGTATTTTTTCTGGCACGGGTTTCCCCGTTAAAAGCTCGATAAAATAATAAAATAAGTGTCCACCATCTAAAACCGGTAAAGGTAAAAGGTTAATTATGCCAAGGTTGATACTAATTAAGGCTAAAAAGCCTAAAAAGTAAACAAAACCATAATCAGCACTATTACCCGCACCTTGTGCAATAGATATTGGGCCACTTAAATTCTTCACTGAGACATCACCGGTAATTAATTTACCGATCATATCAAAACTTAAAATCACTAAATTCCATGTTTTTAACGCACTTTGCTCAAGTGCTGTTATTGGACCATAAGCTTGTTCAAATAAATATTCCTTTGGATAGGGATCTGATACCGGCTGCACGCCTAAATATCCTACGACCTTATCTTGAAACTCTTTTGCTTCAGGGTAAACATTAAGAGTTAATGCTTTACCATTTCGCATAACAGTAACTGGCACATTTTGTTCTGGATACTGTTTAATTTCATCAGAAAACTTCTGCCACTGACCATTGATCTTTTCATCAGCAATTGACAGTAATTCATCACCAACCTGCAATCCTGCTTTTTCTGCCGGACTCCCCTTTGCTACTAAGGCTAATTTAGCTTGCACATTGGCGCGATATGGCAGAAAGCCAAGACTTGCCATCGCCGATTCTTTTTCCGGTGAAAAGGACCAATTCTGGGTATTTAAGTTAAAGTCTTGGCTTGATGTTCTGCCTGCAGATTTTACCGTAAAGATAATATTTTTATCACCTATGGCACTAACTAAAGCTAAATTAACATCTTGCCAATCTACTGTTTTATTCCCTGATATTGCAATTATTTCACTATTACTAGGCAGTTGAGCTTCGCTAGCAATTGAGCCAACAGTAACCTCACCAATAATCGGTTTAACACTAGGTACACCAATTAAAAACATTAAGTAAAAAGCGACAATGGCAAAGCCAAAGTTAGCAAACGGTCCCGCCGCTATAATCGCAATACGTTGATAAACTGACTTGGCATTGAATGTACGATCTTTTTGCGCTTCACTTACATCATCAACTCGACTATCGAGCATTTTAACGTAACCACCTAGTGGTATCATCGCAATAACAAACTCAGTGCCATGGCGATCAACTTTTCGCCAAATCGCTTTACCAAAACCAATAGAGAAACGATCGACTTGCACACCATTTTTACGTGCAACCCAAAAGTGACCGTATTCATGAACGGTGATCAATATACCCAATGCAACGACAAAAGACGCTAGATTCCAAATAAACTCTATCATGCTACTACTCTATAATTGCTCTAATGCTTGGTTTTAGTGATTAATGATTGTGCAAAAACTCTGACACTTTTATCTAGGGCAACAACATCTTCAATTGAAGTTACCTTTTCTGAGACAAATTTATTCACAGAAGTTTCATTTATTTTTGCAATATCAGTAAATTTAATTTTTTCGTTCAAAAAAGCATCAACTGCAATTTCATTGGCAGCATTTAACGCTGTACATGCACCTTGACCGCTTTTACAGGCGTCAATTGCTAATTTTAAATTGGGATATTTGATGAAATCTACCGCTTGGAATTCAAAGGATTTTGCCGAGAAAAAGTCAAAGGGTTCAACACCTGATTCAATGCGTTGCGGAAAGCTTAACGCATGTGCGATGGGAGTACGCATATCAGGATTACCCATTTGGGCAAGCACCGAACCATCTTTATATTGCACCATCGAGTGAATCGTACTTTGTGGATGCAACACGACTTGAATGTCTTCGGGTTCAATATTAAATAGCCATTTAGCCTCAATGAACTCTAAGCCTTTATTCATCATGGTAGCTGAATCAACCGATATTTTTCGGCCCATATCCCAATTTGGGTGAGCGCATGCTTGTTCTGGTGTTACGTTGTCGAGTTCTTCAAGTGTCCAGGTTCTAAAAGGACCTCCTGAACCTGTCAGTAACACTTTACTGACCCCCTCATTGGCTAAGTCACAATAACCCGGTTGTTGTTGAGCACTTAACGGAAGGCACTGAAATATCGCATTGTGTTCACTATCAATAGGTAAGAGCTGAGCGCCAGATTTTTTTACCGCGTCAATAAATATTGCGCCAGATGTTACTAACGCTTCTTTATTCGCCAGTAAGACTTTTTTACCCGCTTTAACCGCCGCTAATGTCGGTAATAAACCCGAGGCACCAACAATGGCCGCTACTACAGTATCTGTAGCTGACTTTTTGGCTATATCTTCAAGAGCACAAGTGCCTGATGTCACCACAATATCGCTAAGCTTTGCAGCAATTAGTTTGCTAACAAGCGCTTCGGCATGTTGTTGTGAGACCATAACGACTTCAGTTGGACGAAATTCTAAACATTGCGCAAGCATGTCGTCAACGCTCGAATAAGCTGACAAACTAACAATATCAAATTTTTCAGGATGTAAACGCACAACATCTAACGTGCTTTTACCGATTGAACCGGTAGAGCCTAAAATACACAATTTTTGCATTTTATCTACCAACCCAAATAAGCGTAACAAAGCGCATATATAGGTGCTGTTGCCGTTAAGCTGTCAATACGATCTAAGATACCGCCGTGTCCTGGTAATATAGTTCCACTATCTTTTACACCCGCTTGACGCTTAAACATACTTTCATTTAAATCGCCCAGTACAGAAATAGTCGTAATTAAAATCGTTACTGGGATAACAATGCGATATTGTGCCATTGTCCAGTCAATAAAATAGCCAGCAATTGCTACCATAATACAGGCAAACACAACACCACCTAAAAATCCCTCTAGGGTTTTACCTGGGCTAACGTTTGGTAAAAGCTTACGTTTTCCAATTGACTTACCAACAAAGTACGCACCAACATCAGCACTCCAAACCATTAAAAATAGAAACATCAACAGCTGCGCGCCATGATAATTATCAACTTGGTATTCGCTGGTTCTCAGCGCCATAAAAGCTAGCCATGTAGGTACTAAGGTCAACCAACCAAAAAGCCCACGTACAGAACGATGACTTGACCAAAACTTACTACATCGTGGATATAGCAATGTTAAGCCTGCTGATAACAACCACCATGCAACTGCCAGCCACAAGACTATATTAGCTTGCTCAATTAAGTGCTTTGGCGCATCCCATAATTGTTCGAGTGGTATCAAAAACCATAATGTTGCTATTAAAATACTGGTAATACTAACGAAAGCGATGCGATAACGTTTGCTAGCACAGCCCATCAGTGGACCCCACTCCCATGCGCCGATGGCCATTACAACCAGCATTATTGCTGCAAAGTTAAATAGAGATAAGTAAAAAATCGCCGAGATCGCAGCGGGTGCGAGTATTAATGCAGTGATGATGCGTTGTTTTAACAAACGTTATTCCTTAATAATACACGGGTTTGTAGAGCTTCCATCTTGCTTATAGTTATAACCTGAAAGCTCAATACCCTTTAGTAGTTTTTAGTTTTTATTAGTTACTTGTTCACCCGTTTGACCAAAACGTCGTTCTCGTTGGTCAAACACAGTCATTGCTTTAGTAAATTCTATTTCATTGAAATCTGGCCAAAGCACATCGGTAAAATATAATTCTGCGTAGGCTGCTTGCCAAAGCAGAAAGTTGCTAATGCGATAGTCGCCACCAGTTCTAATTAATAAATCTAACTCAGGTAATTGCGCTAGACTAGTATATTCGTTGAGTGAATCTTCAGTAATCTCTTCAGCGGTGATCTCTTGGCGCGCTACTTTTTCAGCTAATTTTTTTGCTGCGTGAGTAATATCCCAACGACCACCATAATTCGCAGCAATCGATAATACCATACCTGTATTTTCTGCGGTTAATGCTTCTGATTCTTTTATCATTTTCTGTAATTTACTAGAAAATTTATTTAAATCACCTATGACATTAAATTTAATACCGTTTTTATGTAATCGCTTAACTTCTCTCGTTAAGACAAACATAAATAGATCCATCAAAACACTAACTTCGCTTTCCGGTCGTTGCCAATTCTCGCTACTAAAAGCGAATAAAGTTAATGCCTTTACACCATTTTTTGCTGCTGCAGCGACAGTTGTTCTCACCGTCTCAACGCCAGATTTATGACCTGCAGCGCGCTTTTTGCCTCTTAACTGAGCCCATCGGCCATTGCCATCCATAATAATGGCAACATGTTGAGGTGTTCTGGCTTCTGTTGTTAGCAATTGATTAGTTTGATTATCTGTTTTACTCACATACTCTCCATTGTAAGCTTAACGCTGAGTAATAAAATATATTATGGGTATATCCGTTGCATATTAACATTCAATTTTATCGCTAAGCTTAGAAGTTAAATCAAAGCACGTTTGATAATAATGGACATGCCCTTATATGCAAAAACGCCGTAGTCATTATCTACGGCGTCATGGATTAAGCAATGAAAACTTTAAATTTCCATTAATTCCTTTTCTTTATTGCCTAAAATATCATCAACCTGCTTAATAAACGTGTCAGTAATTTTTTGTATTTCATCTTCTGCTTGATGCATTTCATCTTCACTGATTTCTTTTTCTTTATTCAGTGATTTAATATCTGTATTTGCGTCACGACGAATATTACGTATCGCAACTTTACCGCCTTCGGCTTCTCCACGAACGACTTTAACTAAGTCCTTACGGCGTTCTTCTGTTAATGCAGGTAAAGGAATACGAATTAGCGTACCTTGTGATGATGGGTTGAGGCCTAAATCAGACTTTAGAATAGATTTTTCAACAGCACCAATCATGCCTTTGTCAAATACAGTAATCGCTAACGTACGAGCGTCTGGCACAGAAATATTGCCTACTTGACTAAGTGGCGTGTCCATACCGTAATATTCAACAACAATATTATCAAGTAAAGAACGATGTGCTCGCCCTGTACGTACTTTGTTCAAACTAATTTTTAATGACTCGATACTTTTCGCCATTCTGTCTTGAGCGTCTTGTTTTATTTCGTTTATCACTATTTTATTCCTGCACTAATTAATTTAAATTTTTGGCGTGATCGATTGTTGTACCTTCATCACCACCCATAACTACAGACCTTAACGCACCCGGTTTATTCATGTTGAAAACACGTAGCGTCATGCTGTGGTCACGTGCGAGCGTAAAGGCTGCTAAATCCATCACTTGTAATTCTTTTTCTAAAACATCTTGATAAGTTAAATGGCTATACAAAGTTGCATCAGGATTGGTCACCGGATCTTCTGAGTAAATACCATCAACTTTCGTCGCTTTTAACACCACGTCAGCTTCAATTTCAATGCCGCGTAAGCATGCTGCTGAGTCGGTTGTAAAAAACGGGTTACCTGTGCCTGCGCTGAAAATCACCACACGGCCAGACTTTAATAAACTAATGGCTTCAGCCCAGTTATAGCGGTCACAAACACCGGCAAGATCGATAGCCGACATTAAGCGCGTATTGACAAAAGCACGATGTAAAGCGTCACGCATAGCTAAGCCATTCATTACGGTTGCTAACATACCCATTTGGTCGCCTACCACTCGGTTCATACCTGCTTCTGCTAGGCCTTTACCACGAAATAGATTACCACCGCCAATAACTAAGCCGACCTGAATGCCCATTTCGATTAATTCTTTTATTTCTTGCGCCATACGATCCAAGACTTTTGGATCTATGCCAAAACCTTCTTCGCCCATTAGGGCTTCACCACTAAGTTTTAAAAGGATTCGACGATACATTGGTTTGGGATTGATGCTCATGTAATAAACATTCCTTAAGAATTTTAAATTAAAATAGTCTAGGCCTGATCGACCGCAGCTATTTTAATACGTTTAGCCACGGTTCGAAAGTCAAATATGAAAAAAGTCTAAAGTAGAAGCTATTTATCCTTTATTACTGGTGAAATAGTGTAATTATTGAACGCTGATTCATAGAAATAAAAAGGCTAATACCAAAAAGTCTAACAAGCTTCAAATTTTTGCCAAAAAAAAAGCGCCTACTGGCGCTTTTTCAATTGAGCTAATATTAATTCACCGAAGTAAATTAACCTTTAGCTGCAGCGATTTGTGCTTCTACTTCAGCAGCAAAATCTTCTGATTTTTTCTCAATACCTTCACCAACTTCTAAACGTACAAATGAAGAAACAGTTAAGCCTTTCTCTTTTAAGATAGCACCAACAGTTTTCTTAGGTTCCATAATAAAAGCTTGACCTGTTAAAGAAATTTCACCGGTAAATTTCTTCATACGGCCGATGATGATTTTTTCAAGTAAATCAACTGGCTTTTTCTTACTTTCTTCAAGAGCATCGTTTTCAGTTTTTAAAATATCTAATTGAATACGTTGTTCATTTTCAACTACGCTTGCAGGAACATCTGCAGGGTTGATGTATTCTGGCTTGCTTGCAGCAACGTGCATAGCAATGTGCTTAAGAGATTCTGCATCACCTTCACCAGCAACAACAACACCGATAGTAGCACCATGGCTATAAGAAGCTAAAGCAGCTCCTTCGATGTACTCTACACGACGAACATTGATGTTTTCACCAATTTTTGTCACTAGAGTAATACGCTTCTCTTCGAATTGAGCTTGTAGCTCTTCGATAGTTACTTTAGAAGCAAGTGCCGCGTCAGCAACTTCGTTAGCAAAAGCTAAGAAGTTATTGTCTTTTGCAACAAAATCAGTTTGACAGTTAATTTCAACTAAAACAGCAACGCCATCGTTAGTTTTGATTAAAATAGTACCTTCAGCAGCAATATTACCTGCTTTCTTAGCAGCTTTTGCTTGGCCAGACTTACGCATGTTTTCAATCGCAAGTTCCATATCGCCATCAGCTTCTTGTAAAGCTTTCTTACAATCCATCATGCCCGCAGCTGTGCGTTGACGTAATTCTTTAACTTGTGCAGCAGTAATTGCCATGAAATTTTCCTCAATATAAAAAGTTATCAGTAATTACCACAACAACCTTGGCTGTTGTGGTAATAACAGCATAAAACGTTACTTAAAACTGAATTTATTCAGTTTCAACAAAACCGTCTTTTTCAGCTTGTACTGCGATGTTTTGCTCGCGACCAGAAAGAACAGCATTAGCAGCTGAATCTAAGTATAAGGTCACAGCGCGAATCGCATCATCGTTACCTGGAACGATGTAGTCAACGCCATCTGGATTTGAGTTTGTATCAACAACAGAAATTACTGGAATGCCTAAGTTGTTAGCTTCTTTAATAGAAATGTGCTCGTGATCTGCATCGATGATGAATAAAACATCAGGTAAACCACCCATGTTTTTGATACCACCAAGGCTTTTCTCAAGTTTTTCCATTTCACGAGTACGCATTAAAGCTTCTTTTTTAGTAAGCGCTTCAAAAGTACCGTCTGAGCTTTGAGCTTCAAGATCTTTTAAACGTTTGATTGATTGACGAACTGTTTTCCAGTTAGTCAACATACCACCTAACCAACGGTGATTTACGTAGAATTGATCACATTTAATCGCTGCATCTTTAATAGCATCGCTTGCTGCGCGTTTAGTACCAACAAATAAAACTTTACCTTTCTTCGAAGAAACGTTGCTTAAAACAGCAAGAGCTTCGTTGAACATTGGAACAGTTTGTTCAAGGTTGATGATATGAACTTTATCACGTGCACCAAAAATGTATGATTTCATTTTTGGGTTCCAGTAACGGGTTTTGTGACCGAAATGAACACCTGCTTTAAGCATATCGCGCATAGAAACGTTTGGCATGTTTTTTCCTTTGTGGGGTTAAGCGTTCATACATCCAATATACACGACCCTTATTGCGCCTTACTTATCGTAAATACGCTGAGCACCCCGGTATATCTTTGCTAGATGTATGTGAGTTTAGTTTTAATGTATTGAATTTTTTCAATACCCTTTTAATGCTAAAAATATTTGAAAAAACCATTGAAGATTCAGACAAACAATTTAACGGCGCACTTTATACCATAAACACAAGCAATTGACTAGCTTTTAGCTTGAAATTTACCCTAATGATATTTTATTTTGCTAATGACTAGGATCTTTAATACCAGCGAGTTAAAATTAACTTACTTTTTTCATCAAGCTAATTAAATCATGTCATTGAATACACCAAACGCAGAACTTTTTTATATTTACGATAGTCATTGTCCTTGGAGCTATGCCTCTACAGTATTAGTTGAAAAAGTATTAAGTGCTTTTCCATCTATTACACTTAGAGCTATGCACGTAGGTTATTACGATGGTGACAATAAAGTAACACCCACAACCATTGCTGCCGTTCGAGAATTCAGTCAGGTAACTTTTGGTGCTAATTACATTGATACCCTTAATTATTCTAAAGACTCAACGTTAGCGGCTAACTTAATGGCTTGGGTGCAAAACAAATCGGCAAAATCTGCCTTTGAGTTATTGACTAAATTACAATATGCACACTTTGTTTTAGGCAACGAATTAACGGATCAAGAAAGTGTGAATGATATTATTGACGAACTGAAATTGTCACCACCAGCAAAATGTCTACAATCTAATAAACTGACTAAAGATGCCGAGTTTGCGATTCATGACATTATTGAAATTCAGGAAATAATTGGTACGCAAGCTATTCCAGCGATGCTCTTAGCGTGTAATGAAAGTTTAGTGTTATTGAATCACAATCTTTATCTAGAAAGTCCTGAATCCATTATTGATGCGGTTAAGATTGAGCTAGAAAACTTATCATAATAAAATTGATGGCAATCGAACATTGCCATCATTCATTATTTAACGCCATAGTTTCACAGACATTATTCAACGAGCATAGCGGCATAGTTATATAACAGGACTGAAATGATTTTAAATGTGTTTCGCTGTTGCTCCATCTACTTTACCTAACGACATTACGCGAGCCCTTAGCTTATTAAATGCTCGCTATATAACATCTAATTATTAACGCTAACGTTTTACGATTGGGCAAAGGTATAAAAAGCAGGTAAAATCAGCAGTAATTAATTTTTAACTACGATAGTAATATTTTTCATGTTAGTGAAACTATTGATTAAGTAGCTATATAATTACCCTTATTACATAATTTACAGCGTCACATTTGAGGTTTTATGACAATTACGATTAAAGATCAGCAAGAAATAGAGAAAATGAGAATTGCAGGGAAGCTTGCTGCAGATGTATTAGAAATGATCGAACCTCACGTTCAAGCAGGTATTACCACTGATGAGCTTAATACCCTATGTGCGGAATATACTGATAAGGTGCAAAATGCAATTTCTGCGCCTTTAAATTACCACAATTTTCCAAAATCCATTTGTACCTCTGTTAATCACGTGGTTTGTCATGGTATTCCAAATGATACGCCATTAGTAGACGGTGACATTATCAATATCGACATTACGGTTATTAAAGATGGTTACCATGGCGATACCAGTAAAATGTTTTTAATTGGCGAAACGTCTGCTGAAGATAATCGTCTTTGTCGAATCACCCAAGAATCGCTCTATGTTGGCCTTAAAAAAGTTAAGCCAGGTAATACTTTTGGTGAAATTGGCACAGCAATTCAAAAATTCATCAAAAAATCGGGACGTTATTCAATAGTTAAAGAATATTGTGGTCACGGTATCGGCAAAGAATTTCATGAAGAGCCGCAAATTGTTCACTATAAAAATAATGACAGTGAAAAGATGCAAGAAGGTATGTGCTTTACCGTGGAACCTATGATTAATTTAGGTCGCGCCAATACTTTGCTTGATAAAGAAGATAATTGGACAGTATATACTTTGGATGGTAAAAAATCAGCGCAATGGGAACATACCGTTGTAGTAACCAAAACAGGCTGTGAAATATTAACCTTACGCAAAGATGATACCATAGCGCGTATACTGCACAATTAAAGTACTTATTACACAGTAACTTATTAGAGTTATTGTAATATCATTTTCATTAACTAGGTGTGTTAGTTTTTACCCAGGGAAATAACGAAATTGTTAGCTATTTAACCCCGTAGAAAAGATCACACAGTTAGTGAGATTGATATTAGTGTATGGCTAACGGCAATCTTAATTAAAAATATGAGAGTTTATTGTTGAATACTACATCATTAATTCCAGAAAAATACAGTGACGCTCTTGCCATTAGTGCCCCTCCATTAACTAGCTCGCAAATTTGTTCACTGAGTAATGAATTTCACCAGTGGCAAAAAGAACAATTCCCTGTTAGTGAGGTTACCTCGCTCGTTGCAGCAAGAGCCTTTTATGTCGACCTCATTTTAACCAAACTTTGGTGCCAGCATCATTTAGATGAATTTCAAATCAGTTTAGTTGCTGTTGGTGGTTATGGCCGGAAAGAGCTTCATCCCTACTCTGATGTTGATATTCTATTAATTACCCAAGATGTCATCGCTGATGACTTAGCCGATAAAATATCAGCCTTTATTACTCAACTTTGGGATGTAAAACTTGATATTGGCCATAGCGTTCGTAGTATTAAAGAATGTCTAAATCAAGCTATAGATGATGTTACCATCGCAACAAACTTACTTGAAATGCGACAAATTTGTGGTAATCAAGCCTTAGTAACTCAATTACAACCCTTGTTAATTGAAGACATCTTTTGGACTTCTGAAAAATTCTTTATTGCCAAACGTAATGAACAATACCTGCGCCATCAGCAATACCATGGTGCATCTTATACTCTTGAACCTAACCTCAAATCTAACCCTGGTGGTTTGCGTGATATTCAAACTATTGGTTGGGTTGCCAAACGCCACTTTATGGCTGATACCCTTGAGCAACTTATTGACCATCATTACTTAACCAGTAATGAATTTTTCGAGCTTTTAGAATGTCAAGATTACCTTTGGCGTATGCGTTGTGCATTGCACTTTATCGCCGGGCGTAATGAAAACCGCTTACTTTTCGATTATCAGGCCGATGTTGCTGAATTAATGGGTTTTGGTGATGGTGGCAAGCTCGCTATTGAGCGTATGATGAAACGCTTTTTCCGCATAATATCAAGAGTTTCAGAGCTTAATAGAATGCTATTACAGCATTTTGAATACGCTATTTTAAACGAAAAGAAACACAGTAAAGAAATCGTACTCAATGACGATTTTGTCATTATCGATGGTCAAATCAAGGTTTGTGATAAGCGGGTTTTTACCCGGTCTACCATGATCATGGAAATGTTTTTACTGATTGCTCAACATAAAGAAATTACTGATTTACACCCGGAAACTTTACGCTTGATGCGTAATGCCCGCCGCCGTCTAGTTTCAGGTATGATCGACTATGCACGCTGCCGCGAAATATTTATCGCGCTAATCAAGCACCCTCGCGGCTTAGGATTAGCATTTACCTTAATGCACCGACACTCTATTATTGGGGCCTATTTACCACTTTGGCGCAATATTGTCGGCCAAATGCAATTTGATTTATTTCATGCATACTCTGTCGACGAACATAGCTTTCGTTTATTGAAAAACTTGTATCGTTTTAGTCAAGTTGAACATAATAAAGAATACCCGTTGTGTAGCAAAATTGTCCAACGTGTACGAAAACCAGAACTGTTATATTTTGCCGGTATATTTCACGACATCGCCAAAGGTCGTGGTGGCGACCATGCTAAACTTGGCGCGATTGACGCGTTAGATTTTGCTAAAATCCATAAATTAGGTGATCACGATGGCCGAATGATCGCTTGGTTAGTAGAAAAACATTTATTAATGTCAGTTACCGCTCAGCGAAGAGATATCTCTGATCCGGAAGTTATTAAAACTTTCGCAGAAATTGTGCGTGATGAAGCTCACCTTGACTATTTGTATTGTTTAACGGTTGCCGACATGAGAGCAACCAACGAAAGTTTGTGGAATAGTTGGAAAGCTAACTTACTAGAAGATTTATATTACAGTACTAAGCGCGCCTTTAGACGTGGCCTTGAAAAGCCTGTCGATTTAAGAGCAAAGATTAGAGAGAATCAACAACAAGCCATAGCTATTTTAAAAGCTGAAACCATTGATCAAGAACGATTGAAACAATTGTGGAAAGAGTTTAAAGCGGATTACTTTTTACGCTATTCACCTGAACAGATTGCTTGGCACTTTAAACACATATTGGAACACAACAAAGATAAGCCTTTGGTCATTATTAGTCCAAAACCTTATCGTGGTGGTACAGAAGTGTTCGTTTATACGAAAGATAAACCCAATATATTTTACAATATTGTCTCATTACTGGGTGCGAAAAAGCTTTCAATTCATGATGCAAAAATCACGACCAATAAATCTGGCTATACGGCCAACACTTTTGTCGTGTTAGACAATCGCAATAAAGCCATTAATGATAGCGCTAGAGCCTTGAGTATAGCGCGTTCTTTAAGTGTTAAATTAGCCTCAAAGCAAATCAGAATAAAGCCAAAACCCTTGGCAAAAAGATTTCGACAATTTAAAGTACCAACGCATGTTAGCTATATTAAAGGGGCAGCAAAAAACCGTACTATGCTAGAAATTGTAGCTTTAGATCATCCCGGTTTATTAGCAAATATTGCCGCTATTTTTCAAAAATGTAATATCCAAATACATTCAGCTAAAATCACCACATTTGGTGAAAAAGCTGAAGATGTATTTACAATTTCAAACAATGATAATCAATCATTAACTGATGCGCAAAAAGCCTCATTAGAAGCTATGCTTTGCAATGATAGCCAGCGACAAATTTTACCAAATTAATATTAGGAATTATGATGTTAGAATTACAAACAATTATTGAGCAAGCGTTCGAAGATCGCATGAACATTAGCCCAGCCAATGTTTCCGTTGAAGTAAAACAAGCAGTATTGGATGCATTAGCAGCATTAAATAATGGTTCAGCTCGCGTAGCAGAAAAAATTGCCGGTGAATGGGTTGTTCACCAATGGCTTAAAAAGGCGGTATTACTCTCATTTAGAATTTGGGATAATGAAGTCATCGACGGAGCTGAAAGTAAATTTTTCGATAAAGTTCCGATGAAATACACTGATTATAGCCACGCTGATTTTGTTGCTGACGGTGTTAGAGTTGTGCCGGGTGCTTCTGTACGTACCGGTAGTTATATTGGTAAGAATGTTGTGATAATGCCAAGCTTTGTTAACATCGGTGCCTATGTAGATGAAGGCTGTATGGTTGATGGCTGGGCTACTGTCGGTTCTTGTGCCCAAATTGGTAAAAACGTACATTTATCTGGTGGTGTTGGTATTGGCGGTGTGCTTGAACCATTACAAGCGGGACCAACCATTATTGAAGACAACTGTTTTATTGGTGCCCGCTCAGAAATTGTGGAAGGCGTAGTCGTAGAAGAAGGTGCTGTAATTTCGATGGGTGTCTATATCGGTCAAAGTACCCGTATTTATGATAGAGAAACTGGCGAAGTTCATTATGGTCGAGTGCCTGCAGGCTCAGTAGTCGTGCCAGGTAACTTACCTTCTAAATGTGGCACCTATAGTTTATATGCTGCGATTATAGTTAAAAAAGTTGACGCTAAAACCCGTGCAAAAGTAGGTATTAATGCCTTGCTTCGCTCTGTTTCTGAAGAGTAATTAGCTAATTTTATAACAAAGCCACACAATTTTATTTAATAAATTATTGTGTGGCTTTGCAAAGTGCTATTTTTTTGACACATTACCTATCTCTTAAAATCACCAAAAAAATTTGTAATATATCTCAATAAATATAAGAGTCCCGAAATTTTATATCCAATATTAAAGCAATAAAATCAAACTTAAAATCATAAAGTTAACAAAAAACCTCCCTTAGAAAAAACATCCTACACTGAGTCAAAATTACAATTGGCATAACCTTTGCGATAGTGATAATTAGTATTCTTAAACACCACAAACTTTATGAAAAAATTATCCATATTGATCGCTATTTTAATTGTTACATTATTATCGGCTTGTAATACTACACCGAAATTAGTCGTTGCGAAAAAGCCACTTATATCAGACCATTATTTAATGCTGAGTTTGTTAAACCGTGGAATGACACAAGATCAACAAATGATGTTAGCTTTTGCAGCACATCGTGCAAGTTATCAAAGCCCATACTTTGTCAATGCGGTCGAAATTAGAGGGCCAAAAAACAACGCATACAATGACAGTATAAAAAGTGAATACACAACAAAAAGACCCACTCACAGTTATAGTAAATTAATTGCTCAAGATTTTAACTCTGTGCAAATTAGTGGCCCAAATTAATTCAACGGGGATAACTTCGAAGATACAAAATTTACAGGGTATTAAACGTGTTTAGTGTTACCAATCAAATTCACTGAATACTTGCTGCCATTGTGAATCAAATTCTGCTTCAATCGTCACCGGCTGCGCTGTAACAGGATGCAGAAAACTGACTTGTTTAGCTATCAGCATTAAACGCTTAAAACCGAAGTGTTCACCAAAAAATGGATTTTGCTTATTATCACCATAATTTATATCGCCGATTATAGGGTGGTGTAAATGCGCGAGGTGACGCCTAATTTGATGGCGACGCCCAGTTTGAGGCTGACATTTAATTAACGAATAACGCACACTTGAATATTTACCTAATGGCAGCGGTAATGACGCTATGGCAACCGACTGGTAATTAGTGCTCGCACTTTGTGCTTCTTTGTCACGACTAACATTTTTATCCCCTAAATCATCAAGTTTTTCTTTTAACGGATAGTCAATTAGACCTTCACCTAACAAATGTCCTCGTGTTAACGCATAGTAGGTTTTTTGTATTTTTCTCTCGCTAAAAGCCAGACCCATTGTACGCGCAACCTCTTGGGTTAAAGCAAAGAGCAAAACACCTGATGTTGGCCTATCAAGTCTATGTAGAGGATAAACATATTGGCCAATTTGATCGCGAAGAAGCTGTAAGGCAAAGTAAATTTCATCTTTGTCCATAAAGCTACGATGGACAAAAAGACCTGCGGGTTTATCAACCGCGACTAGGTACTCATCTTGATATAAAATTTTTAATACAGGTTTTTCAACAATTACCGTACCGGCATTTTTAATTGTCATGCTAGTGTATTCTTCTCATATTAGTGAATATCATTAGCTATCCTTTAGCGTCAGCCATTAATATTCATTGTTGTAAATGTTATAACTCATACATTGATACTATTCCTGTTATTACAATTAAGTATCAATGTCTTATATCAATGTCTTATCATAAGTGCTTGTACAAGATTTGTAATTATACAGTACTTGCTAGCGGTGATTAAACATCAAGGGTTCACTACAAAAAACATTAGAAAAGCGCCCTCTGTTAATTGGTATAAATGATTAACGGTGGAGTTAAAACGCTATTATCTCTATAATAATGCGTCTAAACAACGGATACTTAATTCTAGCAACTTTTAATGGCAACAGTATTATTCTATGAGTAAATCTTCGGAAACTATTTCTTCAATATCAGCATTACTGAACTTATCTGACTCTCAATACCGTATTTTCGATATTGGTCGTCGTGTAGATAAAATATCAAAAGAACAATTTGAAAAAATTGAAGCGGCCGAGCTTCCCTACCCATTTCCTACCCAAGGTCATGCACTGCTTGCTATCGCATTTTGGCAAAAACGAGCATCTAGCCCTTACTTATGGTTTATCAAACTTCCATTAGACGAGCGTGGCTTATTAAACCAAGGTGCCAGAAATCATTTTATTGCTATTATTATTGAAGCACTAGGTGAAAATCTCACGGTAAATCCAACCGAACAACAAGAGGCGTTACTTAAGAAAAACCCTTATCACTTTACACCCGCGCAGTACAAATTAGCCGCAGTAAATAGTGTTGTATCAACATCACTTAAACAAGCTGCCAGCAAGTTTTATGCACCTGCACAAAGTTACTTGTCGGGGGTGAACGGATGGGATGCTTGGCAAGAGATTGGCGTGCAAGGTTTATCCGACTTTTCTTTTCGATTAAATGAAGCAAACAATAGCGAAATTTTAGTTAAGGCTATTAATTCTGTGCCTGAACAAGTACTAGTACCATTATGTTCAGCGCTTGAAAACATGACTTTACCAGCAGAAGTTATAGAACAAATAATAACACGGTATCAACAAGATAAAGTTAATAAAAATAACACCGCTACAGTTGCATTGTTACGTGCACTTGCATCAAGTACACAACACCCCTTTAGTCAGAAATTCCTCATTACATTAATCAAAGATAATGCCCTAGAAGATGAAATTCTTATTATTATAGCGGGTCGTTTATGGTCAGTATTAAATGATGAAGATATTCTTTTTGTCTACTTAGAGCAGTTGATAAAAGATAATGATTACGAGTTATTTTCGGCAATATTTAAAGATTTAGTTGCAATACCAATGATACGCCCCGTAATATTGCAAGCCATTCGTTCTCCAAAACGCAGCCCAAGTTTGGCAAAAGCCATTGGCATACTTTTTAAACAATAGGCATTCCCATGGAAAATATTTACTATTTACTTTTTATAGGGCTACTCTTCTGGTATTTCGTATATTTGCGAAAAGTTGCTGAGTACGCTCGCTCCCATGCTGATAGTTATTGTAAACAAGAGAATTTACAGTTTTTGGCGATAGGTCGCCTATCAAGTCGGTTTAGATTTTCAAAGCGCTTTGGACCCCACTGGATCAGTGACTTCGATTTTGAATTTAGTGGTGATGGCGAATCTACATATCATGGCACAATGACATTACGTGGTTACAAACTTGATAATATCGACACGCCTCCATACCGAGTGTGAAAATAAACTAGCAGACATAAAAAAAGCGACGTAATGTCGCTTTTTCATTTTAATTATCCCTTTGATTTATGAAATATCATTACTAACACAAATTTCATAAAATTAGTCTCCTACTTTAAGTGTAGAAATAGCGAATCATTAATGTAGTATTTGATTATTTTAATCAGTAACAATGAGCAGATAATAAGTAATATTGGGATTAAACTCTATAGTTTTACGATGACCATAAAAATGCGGTTCATTAACCGATAAATGGCTATATATGAATAAACAAATCTCTTAGATAGACTGACTTTACAGGAAAAATTGGTTACCCTTGCCCATTCTCATTGGATTTTTATTCTCATATTTTTAAAACTAGTATCCAATTCGATACAACCAACTGATTTCCGGAGGTTTTGTGCAACTTATCAAGTCACTATTTTGCTGGCACGGTTTTGATAACCGACCACGTTTTACTGTAATTAATTTTTCAATCGTTCTTGCTTTTATTATGCTCAATGAGAGCTTTACTGACTTTAAAGTAGGCACTATTTCCATACTACTATTATGCTCATCCATATCTTTAGCAACGGCTAGACGCCGACTCAATGATGCAAAATTTCATAGCAATTTACTCCTAGCCCCTGCAGGCAGCTTTTTAGTAACAGGCTTAATTATTATTTTTACCGGGCTTACCAGTGCCTATTGGTTATTATTAATTCCTTTTTTCTTCGCATTATTGTTATTAACTTATCCAGGTAAAAACCAAAACAGCTATATTCTAGGTTATAACGGTCCAGTTAATTTATCGGATTTTCAACAAGAGCAAAAAACTAGTGCTCAGAATAGTAAACGTGTTGAACCGACAATGAATGGCATTAATGTTAATCAACCATCAGTATTTAAAAGTCAGCCTACAAGTTTTACTGATAACGTTGAGCATGTAACTTCAACTAATGCAGCAAACCAGGTTAGCGCGAATGCACAACATAAACTCGAGCTTGGCGAATCAATTCGATTAGCACTTTTTAATACAAAATATGCTCGAATCACTGTCTCAGTTTTTAGTTTATTATTGGTATTAGCTTTGGCACTTCCTTTTATGTTTTCTAGTCCAACGCCAATAACTCCAGAAAATGAGAAAATAAGCGAAGCATCAGAAGCAAAAGCAAAAGCAAGCTTTCAACATAAACTAACACTACAAGACAACTTTTCCATCATGATAGCCGCTGAAAACGCGATTGTTATCCACTGGCCAGCCAATGTATTAGATAATCAAGACACATGGACCCTAGGTACTGCTCAGGGCGATAAAAGCTGTCAAGAGATTGCATTTAATAAAGAAGCTGCCATTAGAACCTATCGTGTTAGCGCAATAGATAGTGGTTTTTATGCCTACTTTTCGCCATTAGACACGAAAGCATTAATTAAAAATATCGCTTTTAAAAACAACTTCTCTCTTTGCGGCTACAGCTTTTCACTAAAAGGTAGCCAAGCAACCTTAGGAAAATCAGCTTTTTATGCCAATTTAATTGATTATTGATCAAACACGTCTAATGGTAATAAATTAACTGACAAGGCCAACGTTATACGCTGGGGAAACAAACAGTATAAATGTTTAGAAATTAATGAGATTGGTAGTACATATACAACGCTGTAGTTAGTTGCTTTAAACAGTTGAGAAGCACTGACGATTATTGCGATGAGTATATTCATCCAGGCATTTTTAGGGGGGAGTTTAGCAAATTTTAGGCAAAAAAAAGCGGTTCAAAGAACCGCATTTCTATAACTAGCTTATGTGCATCCTGCATAACTATATAATGATCCCGTTTCATCCATAAAGAGCTGTCCCTAGCCTTTCCTAGCAAACCATTTGCTGTCCACATTATCCATAAAAGTAACTATCCTAGTTACATCAATTGTCTATATTCATCATCCTGACGATCATTCCGTGACAATTTTTTCCTTCTATCCTTGCGAGACATCCAATCTCTTTGCTAACCTAAGCATCCTGTTGGTATATCCATACCGTTATTCGTAATCCCTTTGTCTTCCTGACAGGTATAATAGTAGACTAAATGCAAACTTTTCAAAGCAGGTGATTTTTAATAATTTAAGTATAAAAAACGCCCCAACAAACAATTTAAAAATAAAAAGTTATAAAACAATGACTTAAATTATTCATGAGGATATATACATACATCTAAAACATTATCTCTCACAACAATGTAAGATATGTCTTACATTGTTTGGGTGCATTTAGGCAATTATAAAATTAGTTAGAAAGTGTTATTCGAAGTAGTGTTTGGTTGGTGTTTACCATCAACACTAAATTTGACGAAATAATATAATATTGTTGCTAGATTAATGACCCACTGTTTTTGAAAAGACGTTAATAATTATTACACCTAATATAATTAAAAACATACCTATTAACGCTGGAAAGTCTGGAGTTTCTTCATATAAAACAGCACTAATGGCTGCAATTAAGACAATTCCCATCCCTGCCCATATAGCATAAGCAACACCTATGGGCACAGTTTTGAGGACTAAGGACAGAAAATAGAATGCTGCAGCATAACCAATAACACAAACGGTACTAGAAGTAGCATGAGAAAAACCATCTGACTCTTTAAGCGCCATTGTCGCTATAACTTCAGAACCAATTGCTAACGCTAAATACCAGTAACCCATAATCATTCCCTTGAAATAATAAATATTATAAAAGGATAATTATATACTAGTGTAATGTTACTTTACTGCAGAAAATTGAGCTGAAACGGCTAATGATTAATTTTCGGCTGTTTCTCGATAATAAACCATCAAAGAACCCGATACATTACCCACCGCAACCTCTTTAATGAACTGATAGTTCACATCTTTAAAGAAGGCTTTATATTTTTTACTCGTAGCATAAACAGCAACACCTTCACTATCTTTATGTTCTGCCAAAATAGAATTTACGGCCGCCATTAAATAATGGCCAAAACCATGATGTTGATGTAAAGGGTGTATAGCAATAAAAGATAACATATGAAATTTTTTCAATGGGACCGACGTTAAAACAACCTTTTCTTTTTCGATCATTTGTTTCGTACTAAAATACCCTGCACCCAGCAACATTTTCAGGCGCCAATGCCAAAATCGCTCAGATGAAACACCTTCTTCGGGGTCATTCAAACATGCAACGCCCACTATCGTTTCACCTAAGTACAAACCTACCATTGGCTGTTTTGCTTGCCAAAAAGCATTTAGCTCTTCACGAATAGCTGCACGTAGACGTTGTTCGTAATCACTTTTATCAGATGCAAATATTTCAAGAAATACCGGATCGTCATGATAAGCTTGGTATAACAACGATGCGGCTAATTTCAAGTCTTGAGCTGATAGATAAGCGGCTTTTATCTCGACATTACTTTTGCCAATGACTTCTGATGACATGTAGAGTCCCTCATAGATGGTACGATTTTTTGTTATTTTTATCGGTTCACCATATCAGGATAGTTGAAATCAGGTCAAATTATATTCCCATACAGTGGTATGGCCCTCGACGGGAGTCATAATTATATAACCTTAAATAACTTAAATTATTGTTATTTTGTCAATTTAAGGAGGCGCACTCCTAATGCTAATAGCGCTCCAAGCAACAACCAAATTCCACCCCCTGAGTGTTCTTCGTAGTATTCAACCTCTACATATTCGACTTCAATGTATTCAGGATCAAAGTCACTACTTTCTAATGGTAATGCATAAAGTTCGTTACTGTCATTTGAACTGTAAGTAGCCACCACCTCACTATAACCGACTTCATACAAGTCAATTAACACGTCGTAATAGTCAGGTACATAACCAGAATCTAGTTTCGTGACCACCTCGAATTCATCGTCTGTATATTCCCCCGTTATAACAAAATCGTCAGTAGAGAAATACAATACCCACGGGCCACCATTTTGACTTAGGTATAAGTCGGCAAAAACAACCGCTTGTTCATTAGCCATTGGTGATAATAAATCCGCATCGAAGGCAACGCTAAATGTCTGATAATAGCCATCTTCGTCAATATCCGTGATAAGTTGACTATAGCCGGTGTAAATTGAAAAGCTGTGATAAAAATTAGAACTATAAACAACACTTTGGCTTGAAGATGATGTTGAAGGTGTTGACGCAAGGTCTTTTGCTTTTTGTTGGCGAGCAAGTGTTACCTCAGTTCTATTCATACCTTTAAATGCTAGGGTCCGATGGGATTTACCCTCTGATTTTGCGGAATCAATATTGCTTTTTGTCCCACCAACAGAGCGACTTACCTGTTCAATTTGTGTCGATGTTTGGGCAAATGATAATTGGCTTACTAAAAGTAATGTCGCTGTTAAGTTGATGGTTAACTTTTTATTAAAAGTTTTATTGAATAGTGTATTAAACATAATGACAGCCTTTAAATTGGGTATGACTGTCATTTAACCAGAGTTATTCTGAACCGAAGCTGAACAATGCTTACTTGATATATAGCTAATCGCATTAGCTTTGCCCTTTAATTATATTAAAACTGCCGATTTATAATATTCATACTAGCCGCTTAATATCATCTACTTTGAACACCTAACAACCTTGATATTTAACTTCAACTTTCAATAGTAAATACTAGTTTATATAGGAAAGCAGACGTTACGACTTATCTTTATAATGGCAAGTGATCCGACATTGCGGACATCAGCAAGCAGAGTGATATTTGGACTTTGGATCAAGGTTACCTTTATGTGCGATTCAGAACCTAACGGTCTGTTTATCGCTCTGCCCTTGCAGGTGGTGCAAAATCTCTTGGTGTATAGATTAGCTCTAGTAGCACAAGAACACTATAAGCCTTTGTATTACTGCAGAAAAACCTCAAGCAAACCGTCTATTACTCTTGTACTCCTAAATATTAAAAATAGAGACCTAAATGGCACTATTACTAATTTTTTGGCCTTTTATTTGTAATAGCAAGTCGTGCGAGTGCATTTGTATTATCTAGTCAGGAATATACTGATGTTTAATTTATAGCGTAAGATCCAATACTGATTAATTGACGTATGTACTTTGGATACTGTATCTAGGTCATTAGCCAATAATTTTACGATATTAAATTTTTACTATCGCAAAGGTTAGCGTTTGAGTGGAAAGCACTTCTTATATATCTGTTTAAGTGTCAAAATGCCGGCTATTGTTCAATGCACTAACAATGACTGTTACTATTTAGACTTACGAAACCAATTACAATCTAGTGCGCCATATAAAAAGCATGAGGGTATTTATGTTAATTAACACCATCACCAACGTCTGTAAGGCCGTCGTTATTCCTTTGCTGCTAGGATTTCCTATCGCTGTAATCGCTTACCGAATGGAATTATGGCCGATGGGAGTGTCTTTTAAAATTATTAAATATACAGGTTATGCCAGTATCGCTGTATTAGCCGTGTCGATATTGATTGGGCTTTTTACTCTCTTTAAAAAACAATATCCGTTGGCAAAACGTTGTGCCTTTATTGCGATACTATCTGCGATACCTGCTATAGGTTTGTCGATGCAAGCGTCTAAAGCGAAATCACTACCTTTTCTACATCAAGTGACTACTGATACGGTTAATTTACCTAAATTTAACGCCATTATAGCGCTGCGTGGTGACAACAGTAATCCGTTAGCCTATGACCAAGAAAAACTTGCTCCGCTACAATTGGCTGCATACCCAAAATTAAAGCCGATACTCAGTCAATTAGATAAAGACCAAGCGTTTGCTAAAGCCCTTGAAGTTGCATTAAGTTTAGGTTGGGAAGTTGTCGCTAAAAATGAACAACAAGGCATTATTGAAGCGGTTGATACTTCGGCACTGTGGGCATTTAAAGATGATATTGCTATTCGTGTTCAAGCGCTGGGCGTAAGTAGTAAAATAGATTTGCGTTCAATTTCGCGTATTGGCGGTACAGATCTTGGTGCTAATGCAGCTCGTGTCGAAAAATTTATCACGACTTTCTCTGACAAGTAAGTATCAACGGGGTCAGGTTCGTTGAAACGTCGCAATATTAAGGTTTTAGATATCAGCCAGAGAGAGCACAAGTCTATCAACCAGCTCATCATCTGACGACTGATAATCAACGGGGTCAGGTTCGTTGAAACGTCACAATATTAAGATTTTAGATATCAGCCAGAGCACAAGTCTATCAACCAGCTCATCATCTGACGACTGATATCTAAAAGGCCTTTAATGTGGAAATTAAAATCTAATTTTATGGTTTGGCTAGATGCCATTGGGTGCCACTGATTGTAAATATTTTCCAATTTATGTCCCAAGCATCTTTCAAACAGCCATTCATATTTTTATGGACATTATATGTTCATAAAGCATTCAGCTTGGTTATTTTAAAATAACGGATACTTGGATTACAGCAATCATTATTTTACACTGTCTAATAAGGTAATTTTGAGAAGGTACTTAAATGAAGAAACAATTATTTATTCTAAGCGTAATAGCTTTATTAATAGCAGCCCCGGTGTTTGCTACGATTGAGGCTGCACCCAATAGTATGATGATTGTAAAGACTAAATATGGTCAGGCTAGTAACACTAAATCAATCAGTGCTCAACAAGCAGCCCGTATAGTTAAAAATAAATTTGGCGGTAAGGTACTAAAGGTTAACAATAGTGGTTCTAAAAAAAATCCAAGCTATCGAGTGAAATTACTTAAAGACAATGGTCATGTGATCTCAGTCAATGTTGACGCCCAAACAGGCCGAATATCAGGATAATAAGCAATGAGAATATTACTCGTCGAAGATGATAAAAACCTGCAAGCACACGTTAAAGAACATTTGATTACCTCTAAATATAGTGTTGATGTTGCAGGTGATGGTGAGTCTGGATTATTTCAAGGTCAAGAGTTCCCTTACGATGCTGCTATTATTGATTTAGGTCTACCAAAGCTTGATGGTGTAAGCGTTATTAAATCCTTACGTGAACAGGGCTTTACATTCCCTATATTAATATTAACGGCGCGAGGTAGTTGGCAAGATAAAGTTTCAGGATTAGACGCAGGTGCTGATGACTATTTAACTAAACCTTTTCATATTGAAGAACTACTCGCGAGATTAAATGCATTAATTCGACGTAGTGCAGGACAAGCGAGTCCGTTGATCGAAAATGGCCCCTTTACGATTAACACCTCAAGTATGCAAGTTAGCGTTGATGAAAAAACGATTTCTCTAAGTAGTTATGAGTACAAACTATTTGAGTACTTGATGCACCATTTAGGTGAAGTAAAGTCTAAAGCTCAGCTTACTGAACATATATATGATCAAGACTTCGACTTGGACTCAAACGTTATTGAAGTTTTTATTCGACGATTAAGAAAGAAACTTGATCCCGAAAATAAATATCAGTTTATTGAGACTTTGCGAGGCCAAGGCTACTTATTAAAAGACTTTTCTAACCTTAATTTAGGCTGATTTAACTAGAAAAGTAGGTAAATAATTTAAACATATAAAAGGCAATCTTAGTTGTTTAATTCACTGAAAAAATCCTTGAACTCATTAAAAACAAGAGTGCTATTTAGTGCTTTACTGATGATTTTCATCTTATTACCTATCGTCGGATTAATCATCAGTAATGCCTATGAAAAACATATGGTGGCGAGTTTGAAAAATGAACTTTCTGCTTATTCTTACTCTATTTTAGCGATTATTGAAGTTGAAAATAACCTGCTTATCATGCCAGATCAGCTATTGGAGACCCAATTTAATGTCAGCCAGTCAGGCTTATATGCGGTACTAACTTCTAGCTCAACGACAATTCAAAACAACACAGCAGAAAAGCCTTCTACTAAATCAATCAAGCTTTGGAGTTCTCAATCACTACTTGCGCCTTGGCAAACAACAAGCTTTCAACAACCCCTGTTAGGAGCAAATGCATTTTACCAAGCTGAGATTGATGACCAGGCACATTATGTCTACAGCTTAAGTGTCAGTTATGGCAATGAAGAGCAGCCTTTTCCCATGACATTACATATTATAAAGCAGCAAAAAGATTTAACTCAAATGATGGCAGAGTTTCATCGTCAACTTATGTTAGGTTTAGCTGGCTTAATGTTAATACTTTTGATGATTCAGTACCTCTGGTCAATATGGACTTTAAAGCCTTTAAAAAATTTAAAAACCGAACTTAGCGATGTAGAACAGGGTAAAAGCGAGCGACTTACGGGGACTTATCCAACCGAGCTAAATCAAGTGACCGAGCAGTTGAACTTGTTACTAAGTGCTGAACAAAAACAGCGTCAACGCTATCGAAATGCCCTTTCTGATCTTGCTCACAGCTTGAAAACTCCGTTAGCGGTTATGCAAACTCAAAAAGAGCTATCAGTATTAACACAAGAACAACTCAGTATAATTAATGTGATCATTGAACACCAGCTTCGTAAAGCACAAAGTGCGGGGCAATCATCATGGTATTTAGGCACAGCGGTCGAGCCCATAGCAAATAAATTAATCAATAGTTTGACTAAAATATATCGAGACAAATCACTAAAGTTTACCGTCAACATTCAACATGAATGCAATTTTAAAGGTGATGAATCCGATCTGTTAGAAATCCTGGGTAACTTATTAGACAATGCCTGTAAAGCGGCTATAAAAGAAGTTCAACTTGAAATAAAACTCTCTGTAAATAGCATGACTATTATTATTCAAGATGATGGTGTAGGCATAGCCCCCGCCGTTAGAGAAGATATATTACAACGTGGAACTCGAGCAGACACTTATCAACATGGTCATGGCATAGGCTTGGCCATCGTGCGTGATTTGGTAAAAAGTTACCAAGGCAGTATGCACATCGGATCGTCAGAACAACTAAAAGGCGCAAAATTTACCCTTAACTTTCCCCTATAAACATATCTGTTCAGTTAACGTTCAGTTTACAGCTGTTAATATTACAAGCATAACTTAAAAAGTCACCTGCACAATTTTGCATTTATTGTTTTACAAAGGCGACGTTTAAATCATCCGGTTTAAAGGAGAGAGAACATGCTAAAAGTAAATATCAAAAGGTCGTTGAGTCACTTAATTTTTTCTCTATCAAGTGCACTAGTACTATCTGCACCAAGTTTTAGCGCAGAAAACGCTAGTAAAACCTACTATGGTTCAAATAATGAACCAACATTAGCTGAACAAACAAGCACCCGCAATTTTACACGTGCTGAGCTAGAGCAGATGCTGGCACCCATCGCTTTATACCCAGACACCTTGCTCACCCATATCCTTATTGCTACAACATACCCAATTGAAGTTGTTGACGCAGAGCGTTGGTTAAATAAAAACAGCCAACTAAGCGCACAGGCACTTGCCGACGCTGCTGATGATAAAGATTGGGATGCCAGCGTTAAAGCCCTTCTACCGTTTCCAAACGTACTTAAGAAATTAAGCGAAGATTTACATTGGATGCGTAATTTAGGTGATGCTTTCTTGCAAGATGAGGCACAAGTACTTGCCAGTGTGCAAATATTACGTCAACAAGCAGACCAGGCAGGAAACCTTCAAAATATGAACAACGTTAATGTTGTTCGTGAAACGAAAACAATCATTATTGAATCAAGACAACCCGATATAATTTATGTGCCCTACTATGACACCCGAGTGGTTTATGGTGATTGGCGTTGGTCGCATTACCCACCAATTTTTTGGCAGCACCCTGTGCACTATGTTTCGCATCATGGTCCTTATTATTGGCATAATCCTGTACACCTAACCGTTGGGCTATTTTTTGGAGCTGTACATTGGAATAATCGGCATGTTGTAGTTCAACATCACAAATCTCGATATTACAAAAACCATGGCAAGAAGAAAACTTCGACCAGTTACCAGTCTAAACGCTGGCAGCATAACCCTCGGCACAGAAAGGGGGTAGCTTATCGTACATCGAGTACTCAGAAAAAATATCGCAGTCAAACGCCTAGCGCTCAGCAACATAAAGTTTTACGTGCTAATCAAAGGCATTTTGTGAATAAAAATAAGCACACAGCACAGCATGCTAGTAATAGATATAACAGTAGTAAAAGTCAAAGTCTGAAGCATAAATTGCAAGTCAATCGAGCAGAAAAAATTGACCAGAACAAGGCTAATAAACACTCATTTACTAGACAGGAACCTTATGGAAATAAAAATTGGCGACACGCTAAAGACAGTAGAAAAATTGATAATAATAAAATAAAAACATCGCCAAAACGTTACGAGCAAAAGCATAAAGAGTTTAGAGCTAACGAAAAAAACGTCAGCCATAAGCAAAGTACTCAAGTGTTAACTAGCCGAAATAACAGTGAAAAAAGTTATTCAAAGCCAATGAAAACACCGAATAGTACAGTGCAGAAGCGCCATAACTCAAATCGTTTAAAAAGCGAAAAAAGCGTAAGAAAGCATTCAAATACTAACGTGGCCAACAGACAACAAAGTAGCGGTAGTAGAACGCACCAAAGCCGAGCCAAACAACATAACTAATGTCACGTGACTTTAGATTTACCACAAAAAAACTTAACGGCTTTAAAGCAATTAAAAAGGCGATATCAATTACTGATATCGCCTTTTTTTATTCAAATAAAATAAAAATCAGTTAACCGGCTTGCTCTATAGCCGTCAGGCTATTATTAACAAAAACTAATTTTGTACATTCATCTTTAGTTGTTAAGCCATCTTTGTGCAGGCGGTGTGTTCGGTAGTAAACAACATTAACGGTTTTGCCATCTTTTAAATAAGTCTCGGTAAAGTCAGCTACACCCATTTCACGAGAAACATCAGCAAAGGCTGTATTTAATTGAATACCCGCAATTTTTTTTCTATTTTTATATTCTCGGTCTTCAAAATCACCTGAAATCGAGTGACCATCTTCGCCACCAACGGCAATAACACAGCCGGTTAAACCCAATGTTAAAGGCGCGATAACGATTAGTGCTAATAACGATTTTTTCATTTTATTTTTCTCTCATCAAAAGTAATGGTTTTATACAAATGGTTGCAAATGCCAAACCACTTCTCTAACTAATTGATTAAATTAAATATAAACAAAAAAACTAAAATCATAGCGAGACAAAGTTGGTGTTTTTCGCTAAAATATTGTCTCTTTTACACTTGAGTTATAATTTATGACTATATTTGATGAAATTTCCGTCATCGCCAACAAGCTAGCCAATGATGGTAAAGTGCCAAGTGTCGCGCTGATTAAAAGTCGTCTGAGCCAAACGGTACCTTTGCCTAAAATCATTTCCGCTTTAAAAAACTGGCATCACGACCCAGAGTTTATAAATGCTCCACAAAAAGACATTACAACGAAGGCATCTACTGTTAAAAAAGCTAACCCAGAAGAAATAAGCTTACTTATAGCAAATGCCCTAGCGCCATTACAGCAAGAAATTATTGAATTAAAACAGCAGGTAAAACAGCTATTGGAAAATCAATTGGCTAAAAAACAATAGCCTCATAAACAGTCTGTATATAAACCATTCAATTCAAATAAATTAGCATTTTAATAGTCGGATTAAATCTTGCTAATCATTTTCGATAGCTTTTGGTGGTATCCGTGGCGTAAGTTGCGAAATAAAATCAGCAAGTGTATCCGCTATTTTTTTATGCGGATCGCAGCCGACTTTTTCGACCCAAACTGAGCCAGTTTCATTGTCTAAGGATATGATATGGTCGTCATCATCAGTGATGGCAAAAAATATCGTCAACTTTTGTTTTAATTTCGTTTTCATTAAAATATGACCAATGATATTTTCTTGTAAACGAGAGAAATCTTTGCTGCTCCATGCAAATAACAATGACAAATCCCCTTCTGAGCAACTTGCGTCTAAGCTATCACTGTACATAGCGGTAAAATATTGTTTAATGTCATCATGAAGTTTTACTTCCAAGGCCTCTTCAACATTATCGAAAGTCAGTTCTTCATCCACTTTTATCGGATGCCAAAGCGAAAACTCTTCTTTATACACACCTTGCTCGCAAGGTGACGCCCAATCCTCAACTATATGAGTAATAGGTAAATGTTCAAATCTATGTTGGTACGCTTTTAAGTAATCTTGAGAAAAATGCCATACGAGATCATTAAGAGAATAATTTGATATTTTCATCTAACGATTAATTCCTATAAAATGAAGAAAATTTTATCAGCATTGTTACAACCAGAGAAGAAGTTACTCAAAATGAGCACTTATACAAACGCAAATGCGTTAAGCAACTTAACGCTTGGAAAAGCAACAAACTATTGCAGTCAATATAACCCAGAATTACTACAAGCGGTACCAAGAAGCTTAAATAGAGACAGTTTAGGCTTAACAGCTAATAACCTTCCTTTTACAGGTGAAGATGTTTGGTATGGCTATGAACTTTCATGGCTTAATGACAAAGGTAAGCCTGTAGTTGCTGTTGCTGAGTTTAGTTTTCCATGCACGAGTCCTAGCATTGTTGAATCAAAGTCATTTAAGCTGTACTTAAATAGCTTTAATCAAACCCAATTTCCCTCATGGCAAAGCGTAGAGTCTGCGTTAAGAAAAGATTTATCAGCCACTGCAGGCGCTTCAGCTGAAGTAAAACTGTTTCCGGTTGATAACTGCCCTGCTCTTAGTTTATCTACTGATACAGCGTTGTGCATAGATGATCTTGATATTGAAATTAACCAATATCAATTAGCACCCGATATATTAAAAAATGCTGGTGAGCAAGAAGGCAATAACGTAGCAGAATATTTAGTTTGCCATTTATTAAAATCAAACTGCTTAATTACTAATCAACCTGACTGGGCAAGTGTTTATATAAAATACCAAGGTAAACAAATTTGTCATGAAACCTTATTAAAGTATTTAATTTCATTTCGTCAACACAATGAATTTCACGAACAATGTGTTGAACGGATATTTTGTGACATCAAGCGCTTTTGCCATATGGAAAGTCTAACTGTTTTCGCCAGATACACACGAAGAGGCGGTTTAGATATTAATCCTTTCCGCTCAACTACTGAGATAAAAGCACCTAAATTAAGAACACTTAGGCAATAAAGTGCAATAATGAGTAGTTTTTAAACAAACGCGTGATTGATATACACTTATGCTAGCTTTTTATACGGTTATGTTTATTATTAATATATACTAAAATACAGCTTTACCCTTGATGTTAAAGCTGTATTTCAATAAAACTAATTAGTGTCTACTTTCATCGTATCGTGTTTAAGGGAAGAATTTAATGAGCGAAACTTCTGTTGCGGAAAAAACTATCAAAGATTTAAAATCTCGACTTAACTCCGCTATTATCGCTCGAAGTGAGCTAGAAAACGAATTTAGTGCACAATCGGTTCTTTTAACCAGTTTTATTAGCAAATTATCTCAAGCTTGCAAAGGCACTGACATATTACTTGATAATAAGTTAGCTAAGTTAAGAACAACCCTAAAAACATCTATAAGCTTCACAGATATAGAAAAAGATATAAAAGCGATATCGACACTTTTACGACAGCACTCGCTAAAAAATGATAAAAACAGCATAAAAATACACAAACAATTAAATAACTCTGGTACGGGTCTGCAAAAAGTTAAAGGCTTTCCAAAGGAAAGTCGTCGTCAATTGCAAGGCTTGATTAACAAAGCAGAGGAAAGCCACTCGTCATTAGTGCAATACATACCATTAATGAGCGAGTTTATAGCCTTCTATGAAAATGTAATTCATACACAGATCAGACAACCAGCGGAACAATCACCAAAGGTGAGCCAGCCTGTTGCTATTAGTAAATGCAATAAGGTTGACAGCAATGAGGTATCTGAAACAAGCCCAGTTACTGAACAAATTGCTCCGAAGGAATTACTTGGACGGTTTAGCTCCATCCTCAATACGTTAGTTATTTCCAAAAAGCATAAAGCTGATATCACCAAAATTAAATCCAGTTTACACGGTCAAGTTTCAAATCAAATATTAATGACAACATGCCTCAATGTTTTCGATTTTATGATTGAAGATTTAGAGCAGGAACGCAGTAGAGCTAAAGTGTTTTTATCTACACTGAGCGAAACACTGACTTCTGTTCAAGTTTCAGTAGCTGCAACGCTTACTAGTTCCTCAGAATGTAGTATTGAGAATGCCAAAATCAATAAAGAACTATCTGACAAAATAAACGAAGTTAGTATTGGTATTATCGACGCAGGTTCATTAACCGAAATGAAAGTCGATGTTAATGATAAAATTCAGCAAATTGCTAAGACACTGGAAAATAAATCTAAATTAGAAGAAGAACAACGTTTGGCTTTACACGAAAAGCTAAATAATATGTCCGCACAGGTAGAACAATTAGAGCAACAAAGTAAAGTTTTTGAAAAGCGCATTCAAGAAGTTCAGGCTAAAAGCTTCCAAGATGCTTTAACCAAATTAGCCAATAGAGCAGCGTTTGATGAGTATTTTGCAAAAGAACTTGTTCGCTTTCACCATAAACAGTTTGATTTAGCGATCACGGTTGTTGATTTAGATGACTTTAAACGTATAAATGACACTTACGGTCATACTGCTGGTGATAAAACGTTACAAGTTATTGCTGAGACCTTAACAAAAGTTATGGGCAAAGATGTTTTTATTAGCCGATATGGCGGAGAAGAATTTGTCTTAATTTTTAAAGGTGTAGACAAAATCACTGTGATGAACAAACTCAACATGTTACGTAAAAAAGTGGCAAGCTTACCATTCACCTTTAAAGGCACTCGTGTCAGTATTACTTTATCTGTTGGCGTCACTCTAGTACAAAGAGATGATATTGTGCATTCTGCATTCGAACGTGCAGATACCGCACTGTATCAAGCAAAGCATGATGGTAAAAATAAAGTGGTATACGGGTAAAAAATAGAGGAAGTTGAATTATGCACACTCAAGTTAATCCCGTAGGTAAAATGAACTTACTGTCTCAAGCAGAAGTTGATCACTTACAACAATCAGCAACTAGTGAACTCTATAATCTCTATCGTAATTGTTCATTGGCCGTTCTTAATGCCGGCAGTCATACCGACAATGCTGAAGATATCTATCAACAATTTCTCGACTTTCAAATTCAAGTATTACGACGTGAGCGTGGCGTGAAATTAGCATTAGATAATCCGCCAAAACATGCCTTTGTAGACGGTGTTATTATAAAAGGTATACAAGAACACCTTTCTGCGGTGTTACGCGATATATTATTTATCGGTGATTGTTACAATTCAAACGCAATTGACAGTACCACTAATGTTATTTTCGATATGCTACGCAATGCTAACGCCATAATCCCTGACAGCTCACCTAATTTGATCACTTGCTGGGGTGGACACTCCATTAATAGTATTGAATATAAATATACCAAGCAGGTGGGCTATCATCTTGGGCTTAGAGGTTTTAACATTTGTACTGGCTGCGGGCCTGGCGCAATGAAAGGTCCTATGAAAGGAGCAACGTTTGGTCATGCTAAGCAACGCAACGCTACGGGTCGTTATATAGGGTTAACTGAACCAAGTATTATTGCCGCGGAACCGCCAAACCCTATCGTTAATGAATTGGTTATCATGCCTGACATTGAGAAGCGTTTAGAAGCGTTTGTACGTATGTCACACGGTATAATTATATTCCCCGGTGGAGCAGGCACAGCAGAAGAGTTACTTTATATTTTGGGTATTATGTTACACCCTAAAAATCAATCACAAAAATTACCTATTATTTTAACGGGGCCAATTGAAAGCGCTGAATATTTTCAACAAATTGATACCTTCATTGGCGCCACGTTAGGTGAATCAGCACAACAACTTTATGAAATTATTATTGACGACCCAGAACAAGTCGCCAAAACCTTGAAATCAACCACCAAAGATGTGGTTGCACATCGTAAACTTACTGGTGACTCTTATCATTTCAATTGGTCATTAGTTATTGAAGCTGAGTTTCAACAGCCTTTTGATCCAAATCACGAAAAAATGGCCTCATTAAATTTACATTATGACCAAAGCATAGCTGCTTTAGCCGCAAATTTACGCCGTGCGTTCTCTGGTATTGTCGCAGGTAACGTCAAAGCAAGCGGAATAAAAGCCATCCGAGAAAACGGGCCATTTGAAATAAGTGGTGATAGTAAAATAATGGCGTTAATGGATACTTTATTACATTCTTTCGTCCAGCAACAAAGAATGAAACTACCCGGCAGTAAATATATTCCTTGTTATACAGTCATTGAAGGTTAGACTTTATGACGGTTCATTTGGTATTAATTGATGCATTAAATTTGATCAGAAGAATTTATGCTGTCCAAGAACGGCCTTTTTTGTTAAATAATGAATTGGCTGAAAATACCAAGCAACAAGTTTTGTTTAATACCGCCAAAGCCTGTGAACAAGCTTTGCAGAAAATATTAGATCAATTACAACCAACTCATGCGCTTGCCGTTTTTGACTCGCAAGCACCATGTTGGCGATACGATATTTTTCCTGACTATAAAAAAGGCCGTAAAAAAATGCCTGAGCATTTGGCTGATAAGTTACCCGATATTCAGGATCGTTTTATGAAAAATTTTGTTGATTCTTTAGTGTCAGAAGCTGACGAAGCTGACGATTTAATTGCTACCTTAGCGATAAAAGTCGCATTAAGAGGGCAAAATGTCACTATAGTCTCTACAGATAAATGTTTTTTATCGCTACTTAACCCCAATATAAAAGTTTATGACTATTTTAACCGACGCTATTTAGACGAAGAGTATGTAGTTAACAAATTTAGTGTAAAGCCAGATAAATTAATGGACTTGTGGACATTAACTGGCGATAACACCAACAAAATACCAGGTGTAGCTGGAATTGGGCAAGTAACGGCTTCCAAATTATTAAATCAGTACGGCTCAATTAAAAGTATTCTTAGTGCGACAGACTTAAAAAGTAGCATCAGTGAAAAACTATCACTCCATGATGAGCAAATAGCATTAAGTCGCAAACTACTGACGTTAAAAATCGATATTCCTTTAGGCTTCAATTTAAAAGATATCAGACTACCTAATGAAAATGAACTTGCCAGTAGTTAACAATCTGGTAACATTAGTCCTTATCACCATCATTTGTAATGTCGTCATTAAACGTACTAAAAAATAATAACTAAAACTAAGTTTTTTGTTATTACGAATGATAATAAAACCATTGATTAGCAAGATTCAAGGAATAAAAGTGAATAAAAAAGTTATTGCTAGAATATTAGTCGCATTAATTGCATATGGCATTTTTGTCGCATTAGTGGTGAATTTTTACGATGACAGCCCAGCAAAAATGCAATGGGAAGACCGAGAAGCCTATAATCGACAATTTATAGCGAAACTTGAACTGAAAAAATTTAACTTTAATAGTGCTATAGAGCAACTAGGCAGTCCAGATATTACTGAAGCCAAGTTAGTCAACGAAAGCAGTTACCAAGTCAGCTTTTACCGTACGCAACACGTAAAGTCTGACGGCATAACAACGCAAGATGAATGTACCGCATTACTGTTTACTAACGGGATTTTAACTGCCATTGGTAAAACAGCTTACCAGCAATTTAAAGACTTTTAATGAAGCGATTATTAACTCTTACTAACACTTACTCACTCATATTAATAAAGTAGTATTTAAAGTCATCGACTAGTTATGGTTAAGGCTTCTAAAGTCTATCGTTGATTTTAATTTTATATATAGATTAATTATCACCTCCTTTTAAATGGCGCTAAAACCAACAACTTCGCTATAAAATAAGATAAATAACCTATAGTCATAGTTCCTTCGTTTCCCTGAAGGTCAAAGTCATTTCACATTAATTCCATAATTTATCCAGTTAACGTAATCATTCATCAGTTAATATCAATATTTGTCCCATAAATAAGACTAAAGTTTAACGTTAATACTTACTAACTGTTTCGATTAATTGCTATAATTGCAGGCATTAACACAGTTGAGTCGATATAAAAACTGCCATATAAATTATACCCGTTGGCAGTAGTCTTATATGTACTACTACACTCGATTCTCATCACTAAAAAAGTAATACTCAAAAGGTAATGAAACAATGGCAAAACAAATCATAACAGTGATACCAGGTGACGGTATTGGTCCAGATATTATAGATGCAACTATCAAAGTCCTTGATAAAGCAGGTTGTAATTTTGAATATGAGTATGCTGACGCTGGCTTAACAGCATTAGAGAATCATGGCGATTTAGTACCAGAGTCTACATTAGCGCTGATTGAAAAAAATAAAATCGCCCTTAAAGGCCCATTAACAACGCCAGTAGGTGATGGTTTTACTTCAATTAACGTGACATTACGTAAGCACTTTCAACTGTACGCAAATGTTCGTCCTGTGTTGTCATTTAAAGGCACAAAAGCGCGTTACGAAAACATTGATATCATTACCATTCGTGAAAATACAGAAGGCATGTATTCAGGCCTTGGGCAAACGGTTTCAGAAGATGGCAATCATGCAGAGGCAATGAGCCTTGTGACTCGCGAAGGTGCTGAACGCATTGTTACTTTTGCTTACGAAACTGCTATAAAAGAAGGCCGTAAAAAGGTTACTGCCGTTCATAAAGCTAATATCCTAAAATCAACATCAGGTCTATTCCTTAAAGTTGCCCGTGAAGTAGCCGCACGTTACCCACAAATTGAATCAACAGAAATGATCGTAGACAACTGTTGTATGCAGTTAGTAATGAATCCTGAGCAGTTTGACGTCATTGTTACCACTAACCTATTTGGCGATATATTATCTGATCTATGTGCTGGTTTAGTTGGTGGTCTAGGAATGGCTCCTGGCGCTAACATTGGTAATGGCTGTGCAATATTTGAAGCTGTTCATGGTAGTGCACCCGACATTGCAGGTAAAAACTTGGCAAACCCAACGTCCGTTATTTTAGCTGCTATACAAATGCTAGAATATTTAGGCATGGCAGATAAAGCCGATAATATTCGTCGCGCTATCACTGACGTTATCGAAACAGGTGATCGCACGACACGTGATTTAGGCGGTACACATGGCACTTCAGATTTCACCCAAGCGGTATTAGAGCGTCTATAAAACTATATAACTTCTGAATAATAAATAGTTCTAATGAAAACCAAGCCTTGTAGCTTGGTTTTTTTATGACTAAATTATGCCTAAATCATGCCTAAATATAGGTAAATTAATTTTTTGAGTTTATTACGCCATAGATACTTTCTAAAGCATACAATCAAACTAAGAGAGTTAAATTGTGAACCGACTGAATTCGCATTTATTTAAACCAGCACTATACTATGTAAAGTTTTATAGACTGTTTATTAAAAATAGTACTATAAATACTGCAATATTAAACTGCTCCAAGGATGAAAGTAGTTATATTTAAAGACGTTATATTTAATGCTGTTAATTACTCGCTTTTGTATTTCAAGCGAAAACATCTTAGAGGAAATCAACCAAACAGGTTAAAACAAAAGGACTTTGTTATGAATCAATTTCAATTAAAAATTACAGCCACGCTATTCACTTGTTTACTTGCAGGTAAAAGTTATGCCTCACTAATAAGTTATGACCTTCTAACCCCAAATTCTTCACCACACATTAGCTACGCTAATCCATTCACAGATGCTTTTTCAAGTAATGCAGATGGCTTTCAAATCTATCAACGAAATGTCGATTTGAATATACCTAACGCGTTGTTAGATAACAGTGACATAGGAGCCGATAGTTTAGGCATTATTACCCGTACTAATACACAAGCTTTTTTTGGCATTGTGGATACCGTAAATCTGAACAACCCAAGCAATGATGCTGTCGCTAGCTGGCAAGTAGATATTACCAACCTAACCGCAATAAAGCTTTTAATTGATATGGCAGCCATGGGCGATTTTGAAAGTAGTGACGAGTTCGAATGGCGCTATAGTATCGACAACAATCCATTCTCAAGCCTTTTTCAAGGCGTAAGTAATCTAGACTCCCAGCAAAGCTATCGCTTAAAAGATAACAGCTTAAAAACCCTTAACGATCCCATGACAGTAAACTCAATATTACTCAGCAATCAATTTACAGCATTTTCTTCGTCAATTTTAGACACCGGAAACTTATTAACAATTGAACTGAAGGCTAATGCAAATAGCGACAATGAAGCTATCGCGTTTCAAAATGTTTTCATTCAAGGCGTGTCTAATACTGTAACAGTTAGTGAACCAAAGTCATTTGTAATAATGATTTTTGCATTACTATTTTTTACCGTCAGTCAGGTACTGTTTAGACAAAAAAGTGGGGGTGATAATCGAATGTGTTTTAAAGCTTAGAAAGAGTTACCGATGCGTGGTGATATTTAGATAGTAGAACGGTTTTTACATAATAAAACACCCTGAACTTTATAAATACCAGGGTGTTTATTCAGATTAATTTCACTAAAATATAGCTTAAATATCTGTTGGAGGAGGAGAAAGCAGCCTTGCATGTACGGTGACTTCTTCACGGTCATAATACAAATGTTTAGCAAACAATTCGTACTTAACGTTGTGGAGAGAAAATGCATCTTTCATCGTTTGTAAATCGTCATTAACTTGCTGATAACGACCTTTCATTGGCAGTTTCAAGTTAAAAATTGCTTCTTGGCACAGCCCTTTTAATAACCACTCGCTCATAAGTTTTGCTACGCGTTGAGGTTTTTCAATCATATCGCATACTAGCCAGTAAACGTTCTTCTTTTGCGGCACATATTTAAAGCCATCCATAGTACGATGTTTTACTTGCCCTGTTTCCATCAATGACTCAGCCATTGGACCATTATCAATTGACGTTACCATCATGCCACGACGTACCAATTGATAAGTCCAACCGCCAGGTGCGGCGCCTAGATCAACCGCATTCATGCCTGATGTTAATCGTATGTCCCATTCCTCTTTAGGAATAAAATATAAAAAAGCTTCATCTAATTTCAATGTTGAGCGACTTGGCGCAGCATTTGGGAATTTTAAACGTGGAATACCCATAACATGCGGTGAAGTATTTAGCGCTAGAGAAAAGCCAAATATAACTTCTTTGCCTGATAAAAATAACGCGTGTAGAACTGCCCCATCTTTATTGCCTTTTTCGGTGAGTATTTTTTCTTTTCTCAGTGCTTGTCGTAATGGAACCGCTAATTTCCGACAAAACTTCGACAATTCTTTGCCGTCATTGGTGTCAGGCGTTTCCATACGTAAATCAGCATATTGCCACTCGGTGCCTAACGCTTCTACAATAGCTTCAACACGATTGTAGTCCGGTAAGTCAATTTTTTCCGTTACAGTAACAAACCATTGGCGTGCAAAAATAAGTCGACGTAATGGAATTTTTTCCATTAAGACTTCGCCCTCTTCCGGCTTATTTAAATGAAAATAAACCACTCCCTGGTTTTTACTTAGCTCTAAATAGCCATAAACTTCATTCCATGAGGCTTTTTCTTGAATTTCTGCGCCACATTCTTTTTCAAATCCGGGGCGACAATATAAAACTATTGCAGTCATTACGATTAATTACCTAACTTTTGATCAAACATTTTAGTACCTGCAAATCCAACCAATAGCCATGCAAGTGCAAATGACAGGCCGCCTGAGGGCGCCAACTTCCCAATACTCAACACATCGAATAAAGTTTTGATATACAAACTACCACTAAAAAATATGATGCCAAGGGCAAACAAGATGCCTGCTATCAATAGCATAGCTTTGGAATGAAGCTTATATAAGATAATGGTTAGCATAAGCGCTAACGTATGAAAAAATTGATACGTTAATGCTGTCAGTAGTCGTTCTTGTGACGCCAAAGGTAGAGATTGTCCACCGTGGGCTAACCAAGCGCCGAATAATACAGAAAAACAACCACTGATACCAACAAATATCATCAATAGTTTAGCAACAGTTATTAATTTCATCGATAAAACTCCTCATTTTATTCACCGCAGCACTTTGATGTTGTTTCAAGTTATAGCCAGATTTCACCCGTGGTTTTAAATCATGGTCGCCATCATTAAAAAAATGTAATTGGCAGTGTGAAGAAAGTTCATATGCCTTAATTTCAATCTCACTACCGAGTGCATCTCGTTGACCTTGAAGTATCAACACAGGCCGTTGTGTTTCTTGCAGCGGTTCTAAACGTAACTTATCTGTTTTTTTTGCCGGGTGAAATGGGTAACCTAAGCAGATAACACCCCGAATTTGATGAGTATTCATCAAGTCTTTATCTCCAGCCAATATCGCGGCTACTCGCCCTCCCATAGACTTTCCGGCAATATATATCGGTAAATCCGTAGTTACATTTGCAAGTATTGACTGGTAACAAGCAACTAACGTGGGCATTCTATCTGGCGGTCTTCTTTTACCATCAAGTTTGCGCTTATCCATAAATGGAAAGTTAAAGCGCAATACGTTCAATTGCTGAGCATTCATCAATTGAACAAGATCTTCTATATATTGATGCTTCATATCAGCACCAGCACCATGGGCAAATATGACTAATGCTTTTGGGTCTTCTGTAACGGTTAATTCATGACTGATATTTAATTCGCTATTTGCAGCTAATTCGTTACTTACGATAGATTCGTTGTTGCTCACACTACTTGTCCTTCATCAATTATTGTTTGCTCGTCAGCCACAGTTTGTAATACCCACTCTCGAAATGCGGCTATTTTACCTAATTCAAGTTGCTGCTCTCGACAAACAATGTAGTAAGAGTTTTTACTGATTAATACTTCTTTGAATGGACAAACCAACCGACCACTATCAATATCGGGTTTAGCTAACACACTATGCGCGAGTGCAACGCCTTGACCATGAATAGCGGCTTGCAAGACCATAGCAGAATGACTAAATATTGGCCCATGATTGACATTCCCTCCTCTGACGTCAACATGCTTAAACCATCTTTTCCAGTCTCTTCTCGAGGTATCATGCAACAAAGTATGATTTGCTAGGTCTTCAATTTTATCTAAGGGCTTTTTACCTGCTAATAATAGCGGCGAACAAACGGGGATCAAATATTCGGTATGCAACTGCTCTGCATGGATACCTTTCCAGCGACCTCTACCATAATATATTGCTAAATCTACATCTTCAGTAAGCGAATTTTCAGGTTGATCTACCGCTTTAATGCGCACATCAATATCGGGATGTAACAGGCTAAAGGTGTTTAATCTAGGCACTAGCCACTGAATGGCGAAGCTGGGTTGCAAGCTTACCGTTATAGCGCCTTTTTCACCGCGCGCTAATAGTTTTTCGGTAGCATCATGCAGCGCATTAAAAACATCTTTAATATCGAGGTAATATGATTGACCTTCTTCAGTCAGTAACAAAGATCTATTCTTACGCATAAATAATTTTATGCCTAAATTGTCTTCCAACGATTTTATTTGATGACTGATCGCAGCTTGAGTGACGAATAACTCTTCAGCTGCTCGAGTAAAACTCAACTGCCTTGCCGATGCTTCAAAAGCTCTCAAAGCATTAAGGGGTGGGAGTCTATTGGCCAAAATACACCTATTAAGTCATGTTATTGATGAATCTACTTTTGCATAACTCATCAAATTATCGACATAATTATGTCGGATTAGTTTTTCTAATGAATGACATTATAATTAGTCATTTTAAAATTTACCAGTATTACCGTACTATACCCACCATAGATGAAGGACTTCATCTTTACCCCGAAATACCGGTGATAATCAAACAGGCTCCCAACCCTTGTTTGCAATTGAAAAAGAAAGAGTCCCAAAACATCTATAAATACTATTGACGTTTTATTACAGGTGACTTATGAAAAACATTGTTAAACTATCAACCATCGCTATACTCGTTTTAATGGCAAATAGCAGCCACGCAACTCAGTTAGTTAAAACCCAAGCAATCAACGCTGTTGAGCTTATTGAGACAACTAAACTGCATTTAGCACAATCAATTAAATTAAATACGATAGCGTTTAACCCTATCGAAAAAACGGCTCGTGCTCAAGTTACAATGAACCGTGTACAGACAAACAAAAGCATAGAAAGCATCAACAAAAGTATATCACTTGCTGAATAAGTAAGAATACTGGCAATAAAAAAAGGTGCTCGATGGCACCTTTTTTGCTATTTATAACTTCCAACCATCTTGACCTCTTAATCGCCAATCAACCTAAACATTAACGGCGCTCATACCTCAAACAAACATCTAATTATCGAGTGAAATGATATATAGCTTTTCAAGCAAGTAATCGACCTCAAATGTCCGCTGCGCAAATTGCTTATCTTTAATCTCATTCTTAGCAACGTATTCAATGTTAAAACCTGAAAAAAGGCTTTTCACATCAGATTCAGTAACGGCAAACGGTGGACCGTTCAACTGCTCTTTTGGAAACTCGACTGTCACTAAAAACAACCGCGTTTGCGTCGAGAAAAACGTTCTTAAGTGATCAACATATTGTTGTTGCATCGCTGTTGGTAGCGCAATTAACGCTGCACGGTCATATATCCAATCTATGCTGTCGATTGCCTTTGAAGAAAGCTTAAAAAAGTCACCTTGAAGCAATACAAGCTGCGGGCAAGAAAATTGCTCGAATGCACCTAAAGTCTGCTTTTGATACTCAATATTATTTTCAAGAAAGAAGTCTTTACAGGCAATGTCACTTAATTCATTGCCTGTCACTTGCATAAACCTTGCTAAGTAGGCCATATCGAGCGTTTTACCACATAACGGCACGAATACATGCCGGTCTGAGGGTAGTGTCAATTTTTCGAAGTATTGAGATAATAAAGGGTGCACGTCACGCTGGTGGAATCCCAGTGTGTTGCGCTCCCAACATTTATGCCAAAAACTGTTATCCATTGCTATATGCCACCTAGCTAAACTTGAAATGAATAAAGCGCTTAACCTGGAAAAATTCGGTTATTTTGCCAAACCTTACTGATGATGGCATCAAACGATAAAGATGCAGCTTTTGAAAACTTTTCAGCTAAACCTTTTTTCGTTGCATACTTAATTTGCACTATTTTATGAGATTTACAACGCGCTTGCAGATAGTCGTCACTGGTTTGTAACTCGTCAACAAGCCCTAAACCCTTTGCTTGTGTGCCAAACCAATGCTCGCCGGTTGCTACTTTAGCAATATCTAAACTTGGACGATGCTCACTGACAAAGTTCTTAAATAGCACATGCGTTTCTTCAAGTTCTTCTACAAACTTCTCACGACCTTTCTCAGTGTTTTCGCCAAACATAGTCACGGTGCGTTTAAACTCACCGGCAGTGAACTGCTCAAAGTCGACATCGTTTTTCTTTAATAACTTATGAAAATTTGGCACTTGAGCAATAACACCAATGGAACCAATAATGGCAAACGGTGCTGACACTATTTTATTAGCGACACAGGCCATCATATAGCCGCCACTTGCTGCTACTTTATCAACAGATGCGGTTAATGGAATATTTTTTTGACGAACACGATCAAGTTGCGACGCTGCTAAGCCATAGCCATGCACCATCCCGCCACCACTTTCTAGACGAACGAACACTTCATCACTAGGTTGAGCAACGGTTAATATTGCGCTAATTTCTTCACGTAAAGATCCAACTTCTTTAGCGTCAATACTGCCGTTAAAATCTACAACAAATAAACGTGGTGTAACGGTTTTTTCATCACTGTCATCTTTGCTGGCTTTCTTATCTATTTTTGCTTGCTCTTTCGCCGCTTTTTTATCTTTTTTCTCTTTTTCTTTTAATTCTTCTTTCGATAATAAGTGATGCGTAATATCTTCTTCCACTTCAGTATATTGCTCTGACAAGTCTGTAATTTCTAACTCACCTTTCTTTCCACCTTGCTTCATTGCTGAAGATGCAATAGCAATAATAATAGCGATTACTGCTATGACAAAAGTGATAGCTTTAGCTAAAAACAAACCGTATTCATACAAAAATTCCAATGTTACTCTCCTAACCAGCAAATTAACTTATGCTAACCTTGCTGTTATGCATTAATTTTAAAAATATTATATCTAACAATATGGGGTAAATAGTTTATAAATAAAGGTCTATGCTTAAATTATTCAATAAAGTTAACCTTGTAAATAAGCACCAATAAAAAAGCCCTCTAATGAGGGCTTTTTTTGACTTGAGCTGAACTTAGTCTTGTTTTACAACTGCAGCGTCTGTAACTGTAATCAATTGTCCCATGCTCGCAAAGAATGTCGCAACTTGCGTTTGCATTTCTTGTGTAGCTCGTTTGCTTAACCCTTCATCGGGTGACGAAGCATCAGGACGAGGATCAAGAATTGAACTATGATGACCATGAACAAATCTTACTGCTCCTGAGCCTTGAGTCGTTTCGCTAACACCTTGCAAACCTAAGAAAGCAATTACAGGCTCTGTACCACCCATAGGAGTATATGGAGCTGTATTCGTTACCGTTTGGTCTGGTAAGTTATCACCACCATCACCAACGACTTCAATTAAATGCGTTGGTGTTTCTGTCGCTGCTAACATTTCAACATATGCAATAGGGTCACCAGAATCAGTAACCGTTTGTGCGGCAAAAGTAAATTGTGCAAAACCAGCATCTAATGTCGCTTTTTGTTCAACGGATAAAGAGTTATAAAAGGCAAAGTAGAAACCACTCAATTCAGTTTGGGTATACCCAGTAGGTAAATTTGCTGCAACTGCGGCTGCAAAATCAGGTGATAACTGCAAGGTTAAATTGGATTTAGCTAAGCCTTCAAATGCTGGCGAATCCAAACCAAAGTTAGCCAACATTAATCCTGGCATTGCTAGAGACGTACTGGCAATTTTAAATAAACCATCGATTTGCGGGTTTAACTCAGTGTTTGCTAAGCCAACCGTATTCATGCCGTAAATTCCACCTAATGAATGCCCCAACAGGTGAACTTTTGAGCTATCGATTTTTATTGGGTTACCATCGCCATCAACACCGGCCAAAAAGTTCATACCTAAACGCAAACCTATTAAATCAGCGGTACTTTGTCGGGTATTATCACGCATACTTAACATGTTACCCAAGTTTACATAATGTAAAGTAGAGACTGTAGTTGCATTAATATCATCAACATCATCGCCATTTAAATCAAAACCGCGGCTACCATGTAATGGTTGATCAATAGCAACCGTTGCTATACCAAATAAAGATAATATGCCAGTAATCGGTAACATATCTTCTTTTTGTCTTGTAATACCGTGCACTAAAATCGCTACTGGCCAACCACCTAAAGGTTCTTCTATAGCCGCTAATCCCATGCTGGCACGAACAGGGTTAGCCCAAGCTAAATCTGGCGTGGTCATTTGCACATCAACCGGCAACATCGCGCTTGTTGCTGGAATTGGATTAAACTTAGTTAAATTACGTTCAGTATCGATCGCTACAACCGAGCTTAAATCACGCAAGCCAAAGTTCATACAAAATCCATCATTTGCATCTAATGGCCCTGCAGGAATTGCCTCTGGGTTTGCTGCTGCTAATCCGGCCAGTGTTGCACCTGAATCACAACGTGCACGCCACCAATCATTAACCGGTGCTAATGGATTTTCTGCTGAAGGTACGCCTGAGTAATAAGGCAGTGTAATTGAACCACGAATATAGTTTGCTGCAGAATATAGCGGTACCAAGCTTTCAGGAATTATATCCGCTAACACATCCGCAACTGACAGAGTTGTATCGGCTACGCCAATGGCTGGAATGCCAGCTTCTTTATTAGCAAACATCTGCGGTACGCCAGCAGCCATTAAAGATTTAACCGTACTTAATACCCGCGTTGTAGATTGGGTTGTCATCGCAGCAGTATAAATAATAGTGTCGCTATCTACGCCTGCAGAAACAAGTGCAGCTTCGTAACTATTGATTGCGGCTTGTAGGCCTAATTGTGACTCATTACCTAAAGGTAATGTGTTGATATCTTGGCGCGCTAATTCATAGGTACTAGAACCTGCGATGGCTTTACCGTTATTATCACGAAGATTATTTGTCATCATCATAATGTAGGTTGTTTCAGCTTTTAGCGGTTGTGTTGGAATAACAGATACGCCAGTCGCTGAGCCTCTAGTAACAAAATCTTGTCCAAAGGTTAGTTCAGCTACAATTTTACAAGCTAGTCCACGTGTAACCGCTGTACAATCACTGTCGTTAGCATCGCCGCCCATAACGGCTTCAAAAATTCTAACCGAAGCAGGCTCTGAAGCGCTACTGGCTTCTAACGAAGTGCCTGCAGGAAACTCAATACCCAGTGAAAAAGGTTGAGAAATAGACCAACCATCAAGAGCACTAATAGCAACAAAAGGATCTGAACCATCAGTTGGATCGTCAACGGGTATCTCTAAAGTGCCGTCAACAGTACCAGAAAAAATTAAATCATTTGGAATAGAAAGTCCTGCAGCACCTGCTGCGGGATCAAATTTAACGCGTGCTGTTGCTGTTACGGCAGAGCCATTTTCAACAACTTCTTTTTCAACATCTTGTATGGTTTCGTCGCCACAAGCACTTAACCCTAAGGTACTGGCTATTGCGAGACTGAGTACTAGCTTTTTCATTTTATCTCCCCACGGTCTAGTCTTTATTTTTATAAACTTAGTTATTTACCAAGCATATATTTATTATTCTTCATTATCGTTGATTTTTATACTTATCCTAAGATTAGCATCAACTTGTTCGACCAGTTAAACTTAACTCAAGAATAGATCAAGTGCTAGTGATTTTTTGATTTATTCACAGTTTTGTTCTGCAAATGTAGAATTCTAACGAAAAACACTCGTCAGCATAGTGGTGAAAGTAGTAGAATTATTAACAAATTTTTTCAGCAATTATTCTTATGTTTGACTACGCAATAACACCACAGATTTTAGCGAATAAAACCATTTTAATTACCGGTGCAGGCGCTGGTATTGGCCGCCAAGCAGCATTAACTTATGCGGAGCTAGGTGCTACGGTTATTTTATTAGGTAAAACCGTTGCAAAACTCGAAGCGGTTTATGATGAGGTTCTAGCCAAGGGCTATCCTGAACCTGCCATCGTTCCGCTTGATTTAAAAGGTGCGACAAAACAAAATTATATCGATTTAGCCGCCACAATAGAGAATCAATTTGGCCAATTAGATGGCGCACTGCTTAATGCCTCAATATTAGGCGAGTTGACACCATTCAACCAAATTCATCTACAAACTTGGCAAGACGTAATGCAAGTTAACGTTAATGCGCAGTTTTTATTAGCACAAGCATTGTTACCGGTGCTATTAAAAGCTAAAAGCTCGTCATTAGTATTTACTTCATCAGGTGTGGGCAATAAAGGTAAGGCTTACTGGGGCGCTTATAGCGTTTCTAAATTTGCTACAGAAGGCATGATGCAAGTTATTGCTGATGAGTACGATAATAGCGTGCTTAGAACTAACGCCATCAACCCAGGCGGTACGAATACAAATATGCGCTCAGTTGCTTACCCTGCTGAGAACAAAGCTACAATCGCCTCCCCTGAAGATATTATGCCACTTTACGTATATTTAATGGCTGACGACAGTAAAGCGATTAACGGCCAAAGGTTGAATGCACAATAGTCATTAGGACATTTACTTCATAAACACCGTCGTTCTTTCACATCGACGTATATGGACGTATATGGACGTATTAATGCCGTGGTGCCATGTTCTTACATGGATGTAAGTCATTAGAGTAATTCAGGAGCAATTACCGAGATGGCAAAGAACGACCATGTGATCACGACATTGCCTGCAAGGACGAAGGTACTTAGTTTTTGTCTGGAACAAAAAAACTGATCGTTCATCCTGAACATCGTCGTTCATTCACATCCATGTGATCACGACATTGCCTGCAAGGACGCAGGTACTTAGTTTTTGTCTGGAACAAAAAAACTGACCGTTCAGCCTGAATATCGTCGTTCATTCACATCCATGTGATCACGACATTGCCTGCAAGGACGCAGGTACTTAGTTTTTGTCTGGAACAAAAAAACTGACCGTTCATCCTGAACATCGTCGTTCATTCACATCCATGTGATCACGACATTGCCTGCAAGGACGAAGGTACTTAGTTTTTGTCTGGAACAAAAAAACTGACCGTTCATCCTGAACATAAAAAGGCCAACAGAATGTTGGCCTTTTTAAGTAACTTTTATGTAACTTTTACGTAAGTTTTTATAGCAAAACTAGTCTTAGCGCAGTTCACGTCGTAAAATTTTACCGACATTAGATTTTGGCAACTCGTCACGAAACTCAACAAGTTTAGGCACTTTGTAATTAGTTAAGTTTTCACGACAATGTTTAATTAAGCCAGCCTCGGTCAAATTAGGATCCTTACGCACAACAAATATTTTCACTACTTCACCACTTGCTTCATGCGGAATACCCACCGCGGCTGCTTCTAATACGCCGGGATGGCTAGCTACGACTTCTTCAATTTCATTTGGAAAGACATTAAAGCCAGAGACAATAATCATATCTTTTTTGCGATCAACAATTTTGAAAAAGCCATTCTCATCCATGCAGGCAATATCGCCAGTTGCTAACCAGCCATCTTTTAAAATTTCATCGGTAGCTTCTTGACGGTTAAAATAACCTTTCATCACTTGCGGGCCTTTAACCCACATTTCACCTGGTTCACCAATTTTAGCCTCACTACCATCTTCCAATACAATACGAATATCAGTTGAAGATGCTGGTAAACCTATAGTGCCACTGTAATGCTCTTGGTTGTAAGGGCATAAAGTTACTAATGGTGCACATTCTGTCAATCCGTAGCCTTCTAGCAAGCGTGTTTTCGTGACACTTTCCCACTTTTCAGCAACCGGACGTTGAACAGCCATACCACCGCCTAATGATAACTTTAAATTAGAAAAATCTAGTTCACTAAAACCAGGCGTATTTAATAAACCATTAAATAAAGTATTTACACCGGTAATCGCGGTGAAGTCATATTTAGCTAACTCTTTTACAAACCCTGGCATATCACGCGGATTGGTGATCAGTAAGTTTGTACCACCTAAAGTTATAAAGGTTAGGCAATTCGCGGTCAAAGCGAAGATATGATAAAGCGGTAACGCGGTAACAACGAGCTCTTTACCTTCTTCTAGTTGTGGTTTGATCGCTGCTTTGGCTTGCTCTAAGTTAGCAACCATATTGCGATGCGTTAACATCGCCCCTTTTGAAACACCTGTTGTTCCACCGGTATATTGCAAAAAGGCCAAGTCGTCACCAGAAAGCTTAACAGGGCTAAAAGTTAACTTGCTCCCCTTTGCTAACGCTTTATTAAAGTGTTCGACATTATCGAGATTAAAAGCAGGGACCATTTTTTTGATATATTTAACTACGCCATTAACAATCGCACCTTTGACTGGACCTAAGCGATCACCAAGCGAAGTCAAAATAACTTTTTCAACCGGCGTTTTATCAATCACTTTTTCCAAAATGCTGGCAAAGTTTTGAATAATCAAAATCGCTTTAGTATTCGAATCTTTTAATTGATGCTCTAATTCACGAGCTGTGTATAGCGGGTTAACATTCACCACAGTTAAACCGGCTAACAAGGCACCAAAGAGTGCAATAGGATATTGCAAACAGTTAGGCACCATAATGGCAAACTTATCACCTTTAACTAAACCTAAATCTTGCTGCAAGTAGGCCGCAAAGGAAGTGGCTTGCTCAGCAAGTTCACTATAACTAATTTCCGCACCCATATTAATAAAGGCAGCACGATCGGCATAAACCTTAGTATATTTATGGAACATATCGACAATTGAAGCGTATTTATCAGGATCAATTTCAAATGGAACGCCGGGAGGATAACTCTTCTCAAGCCAAATTTTTTCCACAGTACCTTTCCTCTTTAGATTCTTATTCTTTATTTAGTGATACGTTTTATCAAATTTTCACTGGTCGATCCAGTTAATTTAAACACTTGTTTAAATTAACTGGAATTTAATACCGTTATTATAGTTGAACTGAGTAAAAAAATTACCTTTAAATAACTTATAGCTATGGAGTTAAGCTTATACTTACTTTAACTGTTGAATAAACGCATTTACTAACATAGCCGCCTGCTCGGGTTGTTCCATATGAACATGATGCCCGCCTATCAATTTGTGCTTCTGCAAGTTTTTAAACAACGGACTAAAATTTTTTAGCCCTTTAGTAACCATATCCATGCCTTTGCTGCCATATAGCAATTGCACAGGTATATTTATATCTGCAACAAGTTGTTGTGCTTGTGCCATAGTAAATCGATAAGTTGAAATAGTGCGTAAACGACTATCTGAACGCCAACTAAAACCTGCCGCTGTTTTCTCGATGCCTCGATTAACAATAAGTGCGGCATTTTGTTGGCTCAAATCCGATACAAGTACCCTAGCCTCAACAGCAGATTCAAGACTAGCGTGATATTTTTTAACTTTAGTCCCTTGGGATAATCGACTTAATAATCCTTTGCGCAATTGTGTCGTTGTAGTTGTTTCGGATGAGGTTAAAAGTCCGATAGCGTCAATTAAGGTTAATGACTTCACATGTTCAGGAAATGCTGCTGCGAAGGTAGACGCTACCATTCCTCCCATAGAGTGACCAACTATATCAATAGCTTGCCATTGCTGTGAGCGAAACAAAGCAATTAAGTCATTGACCCAATCTAAAAAATGATAATGAGCATCAGCGCTGCGATGATCAGATAAACCATGCCCAGGCCAATCAATGGCAATAACATGATAGTTTGATAAATACGGCATCAGAGGATGAAAACTTGCAGCATTGTCGAGCCAACCATGCAAGCATAAAAGTAATTCCCCCTGCTCATTACCATTACTTATCCCACTAATTTTTTGGCCGTTAACATCGAATTCTACTGTTTTAAATATATGAGAAGTTGGCATGAAAATCCTTTAATAAGCCGACAGAGCTATCGCTTGTTTCAAATGAAGATAATGGTGTTCTAGAAGCTAACGTTTACTACCCAATGATATTTTACTAAGTTTATAGGTTGCTAACAATGCTGCTGAAAACCAAATAACAACCCAAATTATTTCTGGAATATAAGTCAGATTGGCTAAGGCTGCACCATCACCGCGAGCTTGTCCATCAAGTAAATAAAGTGGACTCATTAAACTGTTAATTAACACTAATAAACCCGTAACTTGTAAAAACTTTTGCAGATACTTTTGTGAAGAATATTTTATTTGCGCCAGCACTAAAACCAGCAAAACTAAAACAATAAATAAGGTTAATAAATCGCGTACCCATAATAATATACTACTTGCGAGTAACCCGACTAGCAGCATAGAAAAAACCTGTGCAATTCTGCGATGACTTGAAGCTAAGTAGAATAGTAAACTGCCCCACAATATTGCGCCTCCATAGCCCATTAAGCTTATAAAAAAAGCTGAGCCGCCGCGAGTTGTACATAATCCAGCACCATTAGGAAACAATTGAATTTGTATAATACTTCCGCCAGTTAGCAGCGCCGTTAAACCATGGCTAATCTCATGGAAATAGCTTTCTAACCATTTAAAGGGTATGGAAATAAAAGGCAACTGTAAAATAATTAGCGCCGTTAAAAACAGCAACCAAAATTGAAACTTATGGCTCAAGCTTTTTGTGGTTTTTTCAGTTGAGGAACGATATTTTTTATCCGATGATTCAGGCAAATAAGTCAACGCCAAAAATTTGTTGAATATTATCGCGCTGGGCAATTGCACCAATGGACTGATAAGCGGCTACTGCCGATTGATTTTGATTCGAAGGTGAATCATAACCACTATTATAGCTGTTTGATTGCGCACCTTGGTGATTACTTCGCTGAGCGTTGTTGCGGCTTTCAAATTGTGGCAACTGTTCTCGCTCAATAAGCGCAATCGCTTGGTCGTCAATATCTAATCGTTGTCGGCTATCAATGTCAGCTTGTGACTTTTGGCTTTGATTTTCTTCATTGCTAAGCGTTTCACGCGCAAGTGCTCTAGTACGCTGCTCTTGAGCAGGTACAGAGTTGCTATTTCCAAGTGCGAGAGCAGCTTGAGAAGCTAAATTGGCGGTATTATTAACTTGCATGCTACTAATTTAACAAATTTATCGTCAAGGTGAAATCAATTTTTTATACGGTCGAATAGATCGTATATTGTTAAACACCTTAATATGCTTTCAATCACGCAAGTTAAAGGGCAGTGGTAAATTTAAATGTTTTAGTCCTAGTCAGTTAGATAACGTCAAAATAGCTAAGTGTTATCTTCCTGGGAGCTTTTTCCATGAAACAGTATCGCGCACATACTTTGGCTGTGCATTTTCAGCATCAACACAGTGTTGTGCAAAATCGACTTGCCCCAGTGTTAACATAGCCACAGCAGTTGGAAACAAAATTTCAGGTGAATCAGCATTTGATTTTAAGGCGGCTAATTCAGGATAAGCATCCCACCCTGTGCCAACCGCATAAGCAGGTATGACTAAGTCTTGATAATATTGAGCAACAAACTCTGGTTTTAGCACTGTTTCTTCAGTTTTCGGTTGCATAATCCCTTGTTTATCAACTTCAAAGTAACAAGTATAAACTTCTGACATGCGCGCATCTATTGCGGCAATAACTTTACCCTCGCCTTTTTCATCGTAGGCTTGCTGAGCCATCGCTTGTAAAGTAGACACACCACGTGCAGACAGCTCTGCAGAAAATGCTAATCCTTGCGTAACACCAATACCAATTCGCACGCCGGTAAAACTACCCGGGCCTTGGCCAAAAATAATACCATCAAGATCAGTTAATTTAACACTAGCCTGTTTTAACACGCTGTCGATCATCGGCAGTAAACGCAAACTATGCGACTGAGGACACAGCTCATATTCACTAAACTGTTTATCATTATATTTAATTGCGACTGAACAAGCTTCAGTTGAGGCATCAATGGCCAAAAAATTCACGTCAAAAACCTTTTAAAATTGCTTCATTATTTATGGGGCGAGTTTAACATTATTTTATGTTATTCCCAGAAAACTTTAACACTGCCATGTTTGAAATTTGCAGGCATGAAGTTGGTTATACTTTATTTTCGACTCACAAGTTGTGCTAAGAATGTCGCTGCTTGCTTAATATCTCGACTGCGTTTCATATCAGGTAAGCTCTTCAGGAAAACTTCGCCATAGGGACGATTAACCAGTCGATCATCACATATCACAAGAATACCATTGTCATTCACATCACGAATTAAACGCCCTACTCCTTGCTTTAAAGCAATGACCGCTTGCGGTAATTGAATTTGCGCAAACGGGTCTTTACCTTGTCGTTTTACATCTTCACTGCGTGCTTGTAATAAAGGATCATTGGGTGAAGCAAAGGGCAATTTGTCGATGATCACACAGGTAAGTTTGTCACCGCGAACATCCACTCCTTCCCAAAAGCTTGCCGTGGCTAATAGCACCGCGCTATCTTGCTCAACAAACTCTTCAAGTAACTTTCGCTTGCCCATCTGCCCTTGCACTAATAATGGGTTATCAATGTTCTCGGTTAATAACTCAGCAACCTGATGCATAACGCGATAACTGGTAAACAACATAAAACAAGCACCAGCACTGGCTTCAATTAAGGGAATAGCAAGTTCAGATAACGCTTTAGCCCGGTTCATGTCATTTGCTGCGGGCAAATAACGCGGTATTATTAATTGAGACTGTTTGGCATAATCGAATGGACTATCGAGCAATAAACTGGCGGAACCTTCAAGACCTAAATGGCTAGAAAAATGTTTGAATGCGCCATCTACGGCGAGCGTTGCCGAAGTAAATATCCAGCCTGCACCAGACTCTTTAACATACGTGCCAAATTTGTCAGCTACTGATAATGGTGTTTTATGTAACACAACATGGCGTGGCGTGGTTTCATACCAAAAGCTCATACCCATCGCCTCTACATCAGCCATGACTTCATATTGTGCTAATAGGTTTACCGCTCGATCAAAACAGTTATCAATAGCTTCATTGCGAGAAACACAAAGTTTGATCACTTGATAGAGAAAATCTAAATCAGTTTTTAATAGTTTAAAGGCATGAGCAAATTGTTGCTGTTGATGCTTTTCTCGCCAATTGCCGCGTTCGGGATCATAACTAAATAACAGGCGAAATTCTTGACTGGTTTTTAACAGCTTTTCTGCTGCTTTAGCCAGTTGCTTTACATCAGTTAATTCTGTTCGGTAAACTTGTAAAACATCACTACAAAGATCAAGCATTTGCCGAGTAGAAAATGCCTCGCCAAAGTATTCACTGGCAATGTCGGCTATTTGATGCGCTTCATCAAAAATCATCACATCAGCTTTAGGAATTAGCTCACCAAAGCCACTATCTTTTAGCGCCATATCAGCAAAGAATAAATGATGATTTACCACCACAAGATCTGCATCAATGGCTTTTGTTCGCGCTTTAATTAAATAACAATCTTCAATATTTGGGCAATCTTTTGCGAGACAGTTATCAACCGTGCTGGTAACAAACGGAAATACCGGCGAGCCTTCGGTAACATTAACCAACTCACCAATATCGCCACTGTGTGTGCCATTCGCCCAAGCACGTACTTTGACAAAATCAGCTAATGTTTGAGCGTCAAGTTGACCGCGCGATTGTTGATATTGCTCTAATCGATAGATACAAAGATAGTTTGCGCGCCCTTTTAATAAGGCTACTTGTGCATTACTGGCCAGCGCTTTACGTATTAGAGGTAAGTCTTTATGAAATAATTGTTCTTGTAGGTTTTTGGTACCGGTTGAAACAATAATTTTTATCTGCCCGGCATCATTTTCAGCATTCGCCTTATTCGCCAATAATGCTGGAATTAAGTAGGCGAATGTCTTACCAGTACCTGTCCCCGCTTCGACAATAAGCGAGCTTTTTTGCTCAATTGCTTTAGCAACTTCCAATGCCATATCGAGTTGTGCTTGGCGAGGAGAAAAGCCATTAATGGCTTTCGCTAAAGCACCTTGATGTGAAAACGCATGTTCAACAGCATTCATGAGGTTACGACATTGATAAATTTGCGCTCATTATAATCATCACAGATAAAAATAACAGGATAAATATAGCAAATCCTCGCTAATTTTAAACAAGAAAATATCGTAGAATATGCTAACAATTCGACTACAAATACTCTGATTAAATAATAGTGCCTAGGTCAGGCGCTTAATATCAACGTAAGTATCATACGAAAATATCTAAGTGGGGTTTATCATCTTTTTCTACTGGTGCGTTTTCACTATCATCATATATATCTATATGTTTACCCGTATTATCTGCTGGCACTGTTGAAGGTTCAACCGATTCAGCTGCGTCATTATCGTGTGTTTCTTCTTTACTTGGTGATTTTTCATCTGATGGTTTTTTAAAATATAAAGCAGGATCTTCTAAGCCCGCAATGTCATCAGACACTGCATGAGTTGCAGCCGCTTTAGCTAACGCCTTAACTTTTAGGTTAGTTGGTTTTATAGGCACGGGCACAACACGTGTTAATGCAGTAGTGAAAATGTCCATGGTTGCCTCCTCATTTAAGTATTGTCTCTATATCGGCAATACCGGCCCTAACGTTAACTTTGCGACTCTACTTCTCTTAGAACCAAACAATACTAGCTTAGTTCAAAATTTCATATCGAGTTAAAATTAATCGCTTGATCTGCTCCAAAAATCCACGTAATGTAAACCTAAATTAAAGTAAGTACTTTAATTTAATAACAAGACAAAAAATTAACTTACACCGAAACTTGACGCTGAAACATAACTCAGCACTTAAATAGAGTAAATAACACATGACTTTAAATCTGATTGCCATCCATCATCATCACCATCATACGGATTAGCTGCTCAGGTTTATTCGCTGAGGGGCATTGAACCTTTCAGCGGTGTAAGATAAATGAAAATTAATTTCTAAACCCCCGAAAGAGTTCACCTCTCTCGGGGGTTTTCGCATTTTTATGGCTATATAATTGTATATACATGATGAATTTTAACCGTATTAAATGTGACTAAATAGTATAAAAATTTTAAAATTTAATAGGAAAATAACATGACAACAGAACCACGTTTACGCATTGCAATGCAAAAATCAGGTCGCTTAAGCGACGACACACAAGCACTATTGAAGCGTTGTGGCCTTAAACTTAATGTCTCTGATCGCCGCTTACTTGCTCATGTTACTAATATGCCAATTGATATCATGCGCGTACGCAGCAGTGATATCCCAGGACTCGTTATGGACGGTGTTTGTGATTTAGGTATAGTAGGTGATAATACCTTAGAAGAAGCCGCGTTAGAGCGTGCTTTAATGAATCAAAAATCAAAATACATTCGCACTTCAGGTTTGAATTTTGGCGGTTGTCGTTTATCAATTGCCATGCCAGAAGGCTTTGACTATACAGGTATTGAGAGCCTTAATGGTCTGAGATTTGCCACTACCTACCCACAATTACTTAATCGCTTTGCCAAAAACAATGGTATCGATGTCGAGTTTTGCTTACTAAAAGGCTCTGTTGAAGTAGCGCCTCGTGTTGGTTTATCTGACGGTATTTGTGACTTAGTTTCAACGGGTGCAACGCTAGAAGCTAACGGGCTAGTTGAAGTAGAAGAGATTTTTCAATCAAATGCGTCATTAATTCAAACCGCCAATGCCTTAGTCCCAGAGAAACAAGCGATTCTTGATACCTTATTACCTCGCATTCAAGGTGTAATGAAAGCAAAAGAAAGTAAATACATTATGCTACACGCGCCAAAAGACAAAATAGCTCAAGTTAGCGCACTTATGCCTGGTAAAGAAACACCAACCATACTTCCCTTAGCAGGACGTGAAGATCTTGTTGCAGTGCACGTTGTTGCAACAGAAACATTTTTCTGGGAAACCATGGAACAACTTAACGCTTTAGGTTGTAACTCCATTCTAGTAATGCCAATTGAAAAAATGATGGGCTAAACATGAGCATAAAGAACCAAGACACAACTAAACTTAAAGACTCAATAGTTTGGGAGAACTTGTCTAAAGCCGAGCGTGGTTTCGCACTTTCTCGGCCAGCTATTGCAGAAAGCGGCTTATTATCACAACAAGTAGAAAACATTCTTGCCAACGTAAAAGACAATGGTGATAAAGCTTTATTTGATTTAACCGAAAAATTTGATGGTGTGAAGCTTGATACACTTAAAGTAACACTTAAACAGGTTGCCGCTGCAAAAGTGAGATTAACCGCCAAGCGCCTAAAAGCTATTGAAACAGCATACGGACAAATTAAACGCTTTCACCAGGCCCAAATTAGTGAAGACATTCGTGTTGAGACCACTCCTGGTGTGGTTTGTACCTTAAAAACTGAAGCTATTGATAGCGTAGGTTTATATATACCAGCCGGTAGCGCACCATTACCCTCAACTGTGTTGATGTTAGGTGTGCCGGCACAACTGGCAAAATGTCCGCGTAAAGTACTGGTTTGCCCGCCTAATAAAAGCGGACAATTAGCCGACGAAATACTTGTTGCAGCTTCATTATGTGGTATTGATGAAATATATAGCGTTGGTGGTGCTCATGCTTGTGGCGCTTTAGCCTTTGGTACTGAAACCATTATGGCCGTAAACAAAATCTTTGGTCCAGGAAACAAATATGTTACCGAGGCAAAAAAGCAGTTGTCACAGCAAGTTAATGGTTTCGCTATCGACATGCCAGCAGGCCCTTCTGAAGTACTTGTTATAGCTGATGCAAATGCTAATGCTAGCTTTGTAGCTGCAGATTTATTATCGCAAGCGGAACATGGACCAGATAGCCAAGTTATTTTGCTATCAAATAGCGAAGCACTAATTAACGCCGTGCAATCAGCATTAGAAGCGCAACTAACGACCTTATCTCGTGCAGAAATAGCGCGCCAAGCTTTACAGCAAAGCCGCTTAATACTGACAAAAGATTTAGCACAAGCGGTTGAAGTTTCAAATGAATACGGCCCAGAGCATTTAATTATTCAAACCGACAACGCGCAGCAGTTATTAAAAAGTTTGCGTAATGCTGGTTCAATTTTTGTTGGCGCTTATACGCCAGAGTCTGCTGGTGATTATGCCAGCGGCACTAATCACGTGCTGCCAACTTATGGTTATTCAAAAGTTATTAGCAGTTTGTCATTGGCTGACTTTTCAAGACGCTTTACTGTGCAAGAAATTACTCGCGAAGGCTTAAGTTCCTTAGCCGAATGTATTTGCGAACTCACTGATGCAGAAGGACTAGACGGTCACAAACGCGCTGTCACCATTCGCCTAGAAGCACCTGCAGAAAATGCAGCGACAAAGAACGCGGAGGCATAAATGAGCATTGCGAACAAACTTGCTCGAAAAGAGCTAATTGATATGGTGCCTTACCAATCTGCCCGCAGACTTTTTGCCAGCAGCGGTGCAATGCAAGGAAAAATATGGTTAAACGCTAACGAAGCCTCTGGCCCAGGTACTTATCAAGTTAGCAGCGACAGCATTAATCGCTATCCTGACTTTCAGCCAGAAAACTTGATCAATGCTTACAGCCAGTATAGTGAAATAGCGCCAGAAAATTTGCTCGCCACGCGTGGTGCAGATGAAGGTATAGAGCTGATCATCAGAACCTTTTGCCAAGCTTACCAAGATAGCATTTTAATTTGTCCGCCCACTTATGGAATGTATGCCATTAGTGCTGAAAACCATGGTGCTGACGTTATTAAAGTGCCACTGACAGAAACAATGTCTCTGGACTTAACGGGCTTAAAAGCAAACGTTGGCAAAACCAAAGTTGTATTTTTATGCTCTCCGGGTAACCCAACCGGTAATTTGCTATCACAACAAGAGATTAAAACCGCACTTGAGCTTTTTGCTGAAACAGCAATTGTGGTAGTTGATGAAGCTTATATCGAATTTAGCCCTGAGCAATCAGTGGCAAGCTGGCTTAACACTTATCCGCATTTAGTTATTTTAAGAACACTATCAAAAGCCTTTGCTTTAGCGGGCTTACGTTGCGGTTTTACGCTGGCGAATAACGATGTTATTACTATGCTGAGTAAAGTGATAGCGCCTTATCCTATTTCAGCGCCGGTTGCCGATATTGCCAGTGAAGCATTAGCACAGCCAGGTCTTGAAAAAATGAGTACCCGCGTGCAAGAAACTGACATATTACGTGGGCAACTAGCGACGTGGTTAACAGCACAAACGTGGTGTAACGAAGTCTTTCACAGTGATGCCAATTTCGTTTTATTCCGCTGTCAAAGTAACGAGCTAAAAGACTTCATTTTTAATAGTTTAGTTGCGCAAGGTATTTTAATACGCGACCAATCAAAGCAACAAAACCTCGCAAACTGTCTACGCATTAGCATTGGCAGTGAACGCGAACTTTCACTTTTACAGCAAACTATAACCCATAGTTTCACCACGACCACAGCCCAAACGGTGGCACAAGAGAATTAATATGAGCCAAGAAAATATTTTATTTATCGACCGAGACGGTACCTTAATTGAAGAGCCAATTACCGATAAACAAGTTGATAGTTTAGAAAAGTTAGTCTTTGAACCGAACGTAATCCCGGTGTTAATTGCCTTACAGAAGAAAGGCTTTCGCTTGGTAATGGTGTCGAATCAAGATGGTTTAGGCACGACAAGCTACCCGCAAAGCGACTTTGACTTACCGCACGATAAAATGATGGCAATGTTTGCCTCGCAAGGTATTACCTTTGACGACGTATTACTATGTCCGCACTTTGAAGCCGATAATTGTAGCTGTCGTAAACCAAAATTAGGCTTAGTTAGCGACTATTTACAGCAAGGTAAGGTCAACTTTGCCAACTCTTATGTTATTGGCGACCGCGACACCGATGTTGCCCTTGCCGCAAACATGGGTATTAAAGCGATAAAATATGACCGTCAAACCCTTAATTGGGATGATATTGCTGAACAACTACTGACCAGTTCAAGAGTTGCAAAAGTGGTTCGCACCACAAAAGAAACTGATATCAATGTGGCTATTAACCTAGATAAAGTCGGTGATATCAAAATCAAAACAGGTTTAGGCTTTTTCGACCATATGCTGGAACAAATTGCTGCACATGGCGGCTTTAGTATGCAAGTAGATGTTGATGGCGACTATCACATTGACGAACATCACAGCGTTGAAGACACTGCTTTAGCTTTAGGCCAAGCGCTTAAACAAGCTTTAGGTGATAAACGTGGCATCGGCCGTTTTGGTTTTGTTTTGCCTATGGATGAATGTCGCGCCGAGTGCTCGATAGATCTTTCTGGCCGTCCTTGGTTAGAGTTTGACGCGAACTTTACCGATAATATGGTGGGTCAAATGTCGACGCAAATGGTCTCGCACTTTTTCCGCTCGTTAGCAGATTCTATGGCAATCACCCTGCACCTTTCAACGACTGAAGGAAACTGTCATCACCAAGTTGAAAGCTTGTTTAAAGTATTTGGTCGTGCACTTCGCCAAGCCATAACCGTGGCCGGTGACGACTTACCAAGCACCAAGGGATGTCTATAGTATGAGCGAGAAAAAACAAGCTAACTTTGTGATTGTTGATACCGGTTGTGCCAACTTAGCGTCAGTAAAGTTTGCCGTTGAACGCTTAGGTTTTTCTATCATTATTTCTGATGACCTTGATGTCATTAAAAATGCCGATAAAGTTATATTACCCGGCGTGGGTAGTGCTCGTCATGCTATGGAAAATATAGTATCGAAAGGTTTAGTGGCAACATTACAGCAACTTACCCAGCCTGTATTAGGCTTTTGTTTAGGCATGCAATTAATGGCACGCACATCTGTTGAAGGCGCAGGTAAAGACGAAGTAGTGCAATGTTTAGGCTTAATTCCTACGGATATTACGCCTCTGCAAGCGAACGATTTACGTATGCCCCACATGGGTTGGAATACGTTAACGCAAGTTAGCGACCATGCGATATTCAAAGGTATTAGCGCTGATGACTATTTCTATTTTGTGCATAGCTTTGCCGCGCCTATTTCTGAATATACCGTCGCCCGCTGTCAATACGGCAGTGAATTTTCTGCCGCTATCGCAAAAGACAACTTTATCGGTTGTCAATTTCATCCAGAACGCTCAAGCGCGCTTGGCAGTAAAATCATTAAAAATTTTTTGGAGATGTAAGCCATGATGATCCCAGCAATTGACTTAATTGACGGCGAAGTCGTACGGTTATTTCAAGGTGATTACCAGCAAAAGACTAATTATCAATATACCGCAAAAGAGCGACAAAACCTTTACGCTAAAGCTGGTGCAACGGTCATGCACTTTGTTGACTTAGACGGCGCAAAAGATAGCACTAAACGCCAATTAGCCTTACTTGAAACTTTGGTTAAACACGATACCATGATCATTCAAGTAGGCGGTGGTGTGCGTTGTAAAGAAGACGTTCAGCAGTTACTTAACTTAGGTGCCGACCGTGTTGTTATTGGCTCATTAGCGATAAAAGAACCCGATTTAGTACGCACATGGATTACAGAATTTGGCGGCGAAAAAATTGTACTGGCGTTAGATGTAAAAATTGATGCTTTAGGCAATAAAACCCTGCCAACGCACGGCTGGATAAAAGACAGTGGCGTTAACTTAGAAACATTATTAGATGACTACATTACTGCCGGTTTAAATCATGTACTTTGTACTGACATTAGTAAAGACGGCACGCTTACAGGCAGCAACGTAGGCATGTATCAAGAACTATGTCAGCAATACCCAAGTATAAAATGGCAAGCTTCAGGCGGTATTGGTTCATTAGACGATATCAAAGCACTAATTCCTACTGGCGTTGATGGCGTGATACTCGGTCGCTCGTTACTTGAAGGTAAATTTACTCTAGAGGAGGCAATCGCATGCTGGCCAAACGCATAATTCCTTGCCTTGATGTTCGAGACGGTAAAGTCGTAAAAGGTGTTCAATTTCGTAACCATGAAATAATTGGCGACATAGTACCGCTGGCACAAAAATATGCACAAGCGGGTGCTGACGAACTAGTTTTTTACGATATTACTGCCAGCTCGGACGATCGCGTAGTCGATAAAAGCTGGGTTAGCCGTATTGCTCAAGTTATCGATATCCCCTTTTGTGTCGCTGGCGGCATAAAAACAGAAGAAGATGCTAAGCAAATTCTGATGATGGGCGCAGATAAAATTTCTATCAATTCTCCTGCATTAAGAGATCCAAGTTTAATCTCACGCTTAGCGGATATTTTTGGCCAACAATGTATTGTAGTTGGTGTTGATAGCTTTTTTAATCAAGATGCGAACAATGGTGAAGGCGAATATCAAGTTTACCAATTCACTGGCGATGAAACACGGACACAAAAAACCAAATGGCGCACCTTAGATTGGATCCAAGAAGTACAAAAGCTCGGCGCAGGCGAGATTGTACTTAATTGTATGAACCAAGACGGGGTTCGCCAAGGTTATGATATAAAGCAGCTTAAACAAGTGAGAGATTTGTGTAATGTGCCACTAATCGCCTCAGGCGGTGCTGGCGAAATATCACACTTTGTTGATGTTTTTCAGCAAGCAGATGTTGATGGTGCACTTGCTGCCAGTGTTTTCCATAAAGGTATTATCCCTATGGACGAATTAAAGCAAACTCTTAAAAATGAAAAAATTGAGATCAGATTATGCTAATTACACAAGATAATATAAGCCAACTGGCATGGGACAAGATGTCGGGCATGATCCCTGCAATAATTCAGCATCAAGATACCGGTGCGGTTTTAATGCAAGGTTATATGAATGTTGAAGCTTTAGAGCAAACCTTAAGCTCAGGCTTAGCAACATTTTATAGTCGCGCTAAACAAGCACTGTGGTGCAAAGGCGAAACTAGCGGTAACTTTTTGAAAGTCAGCCAAGTTGTGACTGACTGCGATCAAGACAGCTTATTAATTGCTTGTCGACCGCAAGGCCCTACTTGCCACTTGGGTACAGAGTCTTGCTTCCCAGAGCAAAACATTAGCCAACAAAATTTTCTTAGTCAACTAGAGCAAGTTATTGCCAGTCGAAAAAATGATGACCCAGAAGATAGCTACACCGCACATTTATTTTCGCGCGGCACCACTAAAATAGCGCAAAAAGTAGGCGAAGAAGGCGTAGAAGTAGCACTAGCTGCTGTTGCTGAAACGAAAGAAGATTTATTGGGTGAATGTGCGGACTTGTTTTATCACACCTTAGTGCTTTTACAGGACCAAAATATTGACCTAAGTGAAGTAATGGCCGTATTACAGTCAAGACACAAAAAAAAGTAAAACAGCACGTTAAGTAGTTAGCTATTTATCTAGTTAACTACATTTTATTTAAGCCTATAAGTGCTACTGGCATTGTAAAAGCATGAGTAATCTACACTTTTTTCAAATGCCTATCGAAATTCACACAAGTCAATTAAAGCTAGGCCTCTAGCCTTAATTGACTTGATTATTCCAAGCTTAATGTATATAATTCGCACAATATTTTACAGGACTATATTCTCGCTAAGGAAAGGCAAGTTGTTTAAATCTCATGCAATTAAAAAGTACGGTTCCAAACTAATGCCTGTACTTGTAAACCGTTATGGTGCAAAAAAGCATTATAGCCCCTCTGAAGTTAGAACCACCGTTTACCACAACAACTTTAATCCAACATATTTACCATTAGCCTATTTACTTTGTCTTGAGCAAAGTGACTTAAAAAACGTTTTATTTTCAGAATATCCAGAACTCGATATTGAGCAATATAAAAAAGAAATAAGTGCTTATATTGTGCGTAAAAAATACAGTGAATATTTTCAACGTTTAAGCCTGAGTTTAAATCACAACTAATAACTAATAACTAAATCAAAACTAACTCTTTTCCAAGATCCCACTAAATATCGTCATGCATATCGATATACATGACGATATGCACTCTCTATTATTTCTGCTATTTTTATTAAATAGAAAGAACTTTTTCCATATATTATTCGTATAAGTAAAAACCTTACGCTACAACAGACAACATCAATAACAATAAGTTAATGTTTATATGATAACTAAAATAAAAAATCGCTCAATAGAAAACAAAATTCTCTTAACAGTGAGTGCTGCAGCTGTGATCGGTTTCATCCCCATTCTTGCTATGAGTATAAAAATACAAGATAGCGTAGAAATCATACTTTCACTTTCAGCAATTGTAGGTATTTTCAGCATTTTCTGTGGCGTTCTGTTCACTAACAGAACAAAAATTTTTAGCTTTTTCCTTGCCGTTTTCGCTCAAATAATAATATTGGTTGCTGTTGAATTGAAAGGGGCGAATTTAATTTACTGGGTTTTCCCCGTGGTGGTTGCGAGTTTCTATTTACTACCTACAATAATGGCAAGTGTGCTAAATGGTATATTAATTACGGTTACTTACCTCATTACCTACCAACAGCTTGATAGTTTTACGCTAACGCGCATTATTATTTCTATGGTTTTGACCAATGTATTTGCTTTAGCATTTTCAGTATTTATGCAAAATAAAAATCGGCAATTATTAGAAAATGATAAATTTAATCAACTTCGTAACAAAATTCTTGAGTTAATAGCAGCAGCGGATCACCTATCCAAAATATTACCTGCCATAATTCTTGGAATTGAAAAAGAACACCCTGATGTGTTGTGTAGCATTTTATTAATTGACGATTCAGGAAAACATTTAGTGTTAGGCTCTGCGCCAAGTTTACCTGATTTTTATAACAAAGCTGTCGACGGAATTGCTATTGGTCGTGGTAAGGGTTCCTGCGGAACAGCGGCATTTACCAGAGAAAGAGTTACTGTTACAGATATTTCAACGCATCCTTATTGGACAGCTTGGGCAGAGTTAGCTAAAAAAGCTGGACTAGGTTCTTGTTGGTCAGAGCCTATTATTGATAGTAAAGGTAAATTACTCGGTACGTTTGCAATTTATCATCGTACAAAATCAACACCAAATGAGATGGATTTCACACTCATTGAACAAATATCTAACCTTGTTCGCATTGCCATTGAACGAGATAAAGCTGATAAAATAATTTGGCATCAAGCCAATTTTGATAATTTAACTCAATTACCCAATCGTAATTTATTAATTGAGCATCTAACGGCGGCAATTGAGAACGCTAAACGCGATAAAAAACAAATTGCTATAGCCATGCTCGACATCGATAACTTTAAAGATATTAATGATTCTCTAGGGCATAGTGTCGGTGATAAATTACTTGTAGAAAGTGCAAACCGTATTAAAAGTTGCATTAGAAAAAATGATATTGTCGCACGCTTGGGCGGTGATGAATTCATCATAGTTCTAGTCGGCACGATTACAGAGATAGATATAGACAACATCGGGCAAAAATTATTAAGCACCCTAGCCCAACCGTATACTATTGATGATCAAAGTGTTCATTATACCGCGAGTATCGGTATTGCGCGTTATCCCGATGATGCCGCAAACATTGACACCTTATTAAGGAATGCCGACCAAGCTATGTACAATGCTAAAGCTCAAGGTCGCAACAGTATTCACTACTTTACTGAACATATGCGTACTGATTTCCTCAAACGTATGGAAATTATTAAAGATTTACGCATTGCTATCACACAACAGCAATTTCATATGGTTTATCAGCCTATAGTTAACTTATCAAACAACACAATAACTAAAGCAGAAGCACTTATTCGCTGGCAACATCCTGAGAAAGGCTTAATTTCTCCGTTAGATTTCATCCCTATCGCAGAAGCAACCGGCTTAATTACAGAAATTAGTGAATGGATATTTAATGAGGTAACTCAGAAAGTTAAGTATTGGAGAGAGACATATTGTCAAAATTTGATGATCAGTATAAATACCTCGCCCGTACAATATAAAAATAAAGGCAAGCAAATTACGGCGTGGGTTGATTCTCTTAAAGAGAGAGAAATTGACCCGCAAGCTATAGCAATAGAAATAACCGAAAATTTATTAATGGAAAATCAAGCCGAAGTTGTCAGTGTTCTTGATCAAATTCGCCTGAAAGGTATTGCCGTTTCTATTGATGATTTTGGTACGGGCTATTGCTCTTTTTCTTACCTGAAAAACTACGCGATAGATTATTTAAAAATTGATAAAAGTTTCGTACAAAATATGTCTGCTGATAATAAAGATGCTGCGTTATGTGAAGCTATTATAGTGATGGCCAGTAAGTTGAATATTGATGTTATTGCTGAAGGTATTGAAACGGACCAACAAAAAGAGTTTCTAACAAAGGCAGGCTGCCGGTATGGCCAGGGCTACTTATTAGCAATGCCCTTGGTAAAAGATGACTTTGAACAATTACTCATTAAAGAGCAAAAAAAGTAAAACATAATGGATTAATTCATATTATATCTTTAATAATGTCCCTTCTTGGGCAAGGAAATCGCTCATCAGGGCCTCTCATTTATCTACATTAAACGTAAACTGTACATGAGTATGATATCGTGAAAAAATGTAAAAAACACAATTAAACAAGCCGCTATGATCACTGATATTACCTGGACAAATAAAAATTTCTCACAGTTAACCACTAATGAACTCTACGATTTACTAAAATTACGCATTGATATTTTTGTTGTTGAGCAAACCTGTTTTTATCCTGACTTAGACGACCATGACCGCCACCCACAAACCCAACATTTATTTTGCTATCAAAACGATGTTATGACCGCGTATTTACGTATTTTACCTACAGGATTAACTTACCCAGACTACATTAGTATTGGCCGTGTTGTCATTGCCCCATGTGTTCGAGGCACCGGACTTGGTCACGAACTAATGCGTGTCGGTTTAGCGCAATGTTTAAAGTATTTCCCAAATGACACGGTAAAAATATCAGCTCAAGAGCATTTAGAAAAATACTACAATCACCATGGTTTTGAACGTGTAAGTGACATGTATTTAGAAGATGATATACCGCATATCGCTATGCTAAAAACACATTAATACTGAGCAAAAAGCCAACATGGGCACCATGTTGGCTTTTTATTATAGGTTAAATAAATACGAAACTTAGGCAAAAACAAATAATCTAATATTTTCTATCGATAAAACTAATAATACAATAAATGTTGTAAGCACACCTATTTGACGCGGTTTTGAAGTGCCAATAGATTTACTTAAACCAATGGCATGCGATAAACGAGCTAACAATAATGCTCCACCTAACATATGTAACATAAAAGCAGATGCGCCATTAATTTCGTAGCAACCCAGTAATATTAATGCCAACGGAACATATTCTGAAAAATTACCATGAATTCGAACACGCTTAGCTAAAGTTTTATTACCATTAGTACCGATGCCAATTTGCGCACTCAAACGTACACGAATAATATTTATAGATAAACCTATATACAAAAGTCCTAATAAACTGGCATAGAAGCCTGTTAATGAAAGCGTTACCATTGTTTTTCCTTAATGTTTGATGAAGTATGGTTTGTAGTATTGTGCGAAATATTACCTATTAAGTTGTTCAATTAATAGCTGTTTTTAATATGTAAAAACAATGAAGCAAAGCTATAGCACCATTCACCTTTTCTAAGCGCTAGATACAGTTTATCAAACCCATGACAACATATTAATTTTGAGGCAGTAAATTAATCAACTTGGTATTACACGAACATACAATACCAAGAGATTACAAAAGAGATTACAATAACGTATAGCGGGAGTGGTTACTCAGCGCTTTTAGAGTTGTCAAAACATGTCCCTGTGATTATGAACTATGATCTTAACATATGCCGGAAACCTTGAATTTATCCGCTATCTGAGCATAAAAAAGCTCGCTTGCGCGAGCTTTCAATTTCAAAAATTAACGACAATGGTTAATTTATGATAATTTCTCATCTAACAATGAGCTAACTTGTTCAACAGGTTGAGTGCCATCAATAGTTAAATAAGCACAAGCATCGGCAGCAGCTTCAGCTTGATAATAAGCAACTAAAGGTTTAGTTTGTTCGTGATAAATGCCTAAACGTTTGCGTACTGTTGCTTCTTCATCATCTGGACGAATGGATAAATCATCACCCGTTTCATCATCTTTACCTTCCGTTTTCGGTGGATTGTAAACAAGATGATAAACACGACCAGAGCCAGCATGAACACGACGTCCGGCCATACGTTCTACAATCACTTCATCTGGTACGTCAAACTCAACCACGTAATCAACATCAACACCATTTTCTTTCATAGCGTCTGCTTGTGGAATTGTACGTGGGAAACCGTCCAGTAAGAATCCTGCTTTACAGTCATCTTGCGCTATACGCTCTTTAACCAAACCAATAATTAATTCATCAGAAACGAGTTGCCCTGCGTCCATCACTGCTTTAGCTTTCTTGCCAAGTTCAGTCCCTGCTTTAATTGCAGCGCGTAGCATATCACCAGTCGATATTTGTGGAATGCCAAATTTAGCCATTAAGAATTGTGCTTGAGTACCCTTACCGGCACCAGGTGCACCTAATAAAATAATGCGCATTTAGTATAACCCTATTTAATAAATGAATTGGTTTTCGAAAGTGCAAACACTATACATATTCAAAGGGTTGCAAACAAGTAGCAAGCAGACTAAAAAAACAAAAAAGGAGCTAAAAAGCTCCTTTTTTTGACTAAAGTCTAACGACATTATGACTTAAGTACGATTTAACCTGAGTTGTGTTTATTTAGTCAGGCTTAACATTAGCTTGTTCAAACGCGCAACAAAAGTTGCAGGGTCTTTCAAGCTACCACGTTCTGCTAACATAGCTTGTTCAAATAAGACTTCGGCCCATTGTTTGAACTGTGCGTCGTCTTGCTCTTCGGCAACGTGCTTGATTAAATCATGCTCAGCGTTAATTTCAAAAATTGGCAATGCGTCTGGTACTTCTTGACCAACCGATTGCATCAACTTCATCATTTGGCTGCTCATGTCATGCTCGTCTGCTACGATACACGCCGGTGAGTCAGTTAAACGCTGTGAAATTTTAACATCTTTAGCTTTGCCTTCAAGTGCGGCTTTAATACGAGTAACAACTGAATCGAATTCTTGCGCAAGCTTCTCTTGTGCTTCTTTCGTTTCTGCATCATCCATATCACCTAAGTCTAAACCACCACGAGTTACTGATTGTAATTGCTTACCATCAAACTCAGTTAAATGGCTAACTAACCACTCATCAATGCGGTCAGACATCAATAATACTTCAATGCCCTTCTTGCGGAAAACTTCTAAATGCGGGCTATTTTTAGCTGCTTCAAAGCTATCAGCAACCACGTAGTAAATCTTATCTTGGCCTTCTTTCATACGCTCAATATATTGCGCAAGTGAGGCACTTTGCATGCTGTTATCTTGATGAGTAGAAGCAAAACGCATAAGTTTTGCAATCGCATCTTTATTAGCTGAATCTTCTGCTGGACCTTCTTTTAGGACTTGACCAAATTCATTCCAGAACAGTTGATATTGCTCAGCATCTTTGTTGCCTAATTTTTCAAGCATTTTTAAAACACGTTTAGTACAACCCTTGCGAATTGTTTCAGTTATTTTGTTATCTTGTAATATTTCACGTGATACGTTCAAAGGTAGATCATTAGAGTCCAATAAACCTTTTACAAAACGTAAGTAGCTAGGCATGAATTGCTCAGCATCGTCCATAATAAATACACGTTGAACAAATAATTTTAAACCATGCTGCTTTTCACGGTTGTGCATATCAAATGGTGCTTTAGACGGGATGTAAAGTAATGAAGTATATTCAGTCTTACCTTCTACTTTATTGTGTTCCCATAAAAGTGGGTCACCAAAGTCGTGCGAAACGTGCTTGTAAAATTCTTTGTACTCTTCGTCAGAAACGTCTGATTTTTCACGAGTCCAAAGCGCAGTCGCCTTGTTCACTGGCTCCCATATTGCCGGAACAGCGTCACGGGCTTCAACAGCAGGCGTGGTTACATTGCCTTCGTCGTCTTTAGCTTCTTCAACAGCTTCAACGCCAGGCACTTCTGGTGTCAGCATTTCAACAGACACAGAAATATGATCAGAGTACTTAGTAACGATAGACTTTAAACGCCAGTCATCTGCATATTCACTTTCTTCTGCTTTTAAGTGAAGAATAATATCGGTACCACGGTTTGTTTTTTCAATTTTAGCCGTCGTAAATTCACCTTCACCAGCACTTGTCCATTCAACACCTTCAGACGCAGCAACACCGGCAGCACGTGAACGCACAGTTACCGAGTCAGCAACGATAAATGCTGAGTAAAAACCAACACCGAATTGACCAATTAATTGTGAATCAGACGCTTGGTCACCAGAAAGTTGCGAGAAAAATTCAGCCGTACCTGATTTTGCAATAGTTCCTAAATGCTCAACGATTTGGTCGTGAGTCATACCAATACCGTTATCAGAAATAGTTAGGGTATTATTTTCTTTATCACAACTTACGCGAACACGCAGATCACCGTCGCCTTCATATAAATCTGCATTAGACAATGCTTTAAATCGTAATTTATCAGCAGCATCAGCGGCATTGGAAACTAACTCACGTAAAAATATTTCTTTATTTGAGTAAAGTGAGTGGATCATCAACTGCAATAGTTGTTTTACTTCGGTTTGAAAACCATGAACTTCTTTTTGACCTGTCTCAGACATTTGAAAACTTCCTACTCTAAATAGCATTAAAACGATTGGTTATGGTGACCATCGAACATTATACCAATTCCAATAAGTTCAAGTGTAGAGACTTACTTAATGGATTTGGTATTATTCAATACTCACTCGATAGTTAACATGTGGGGGTAGCGAAAACATTTTCAAGCAAGAAATTAAAATTTTTCACAGATAACGCCCATATTTTCTGTCGATTTTGAAGTATTTCATTGTCCTCATATACTTTTATACATACTCTATATAATAAATAATGATTTGCTTTCAATGACTTCTATACATACATTAAAGCGTTCGCTTATTACCACTTGTCAGGCAACGTAAGCTTTTGCCTAAGCAGCGATTACACAGGGATTAACATGTTTTTTGATCGAAATAATAATGCCGCTATTCTATTAGCTGGTATTTTAGCTTTAGTGGTAGGCGTGGGTGTAGCGCGATTTGCTTTTACCTCTTTATTACCTTCGATGCTAGAAAATCACCTCAGTATTGCTTTCGCAGGTGTGCTCGCATCAATTAATTATGTCGGTTATTTGTCTGGCTCAATTTTTTCCATATTCATTAAAGATATTCATGCCAAGGTTAGATTCTTCCGCATAGGATTAGCTTTGTGTGTTATTACATCGCTACTACTAGCGTTTACTGAAAACAATACCCTCTGGTTACTGTCTCGCTTATTTGCAGGTTTTGGTGCCGCCATGGCATTAGTGGTAGGCTCTGCTATTGTGATGTCAAAATTACAAAACACCAATAAAACCAAAGCAATGGGCATTCACTTTAGTGGTTTAGGTTTTTCTATTTTAGTGTCTGATTTAATCATGCGCGGTGTATTTACTTATAGTGCAAACTGGCAACATGCTTGGTTAGCTTTAGCTATTGCAGGCGCAATATTCGCTTGCTATTCCGGTTATATTTTAAGTTTTGAAAAACAATCAGCTGACCAAGTCATTAAACACAAATTTGATAAGTCTCTATTTACACCTTTAGTTATTGTGCTAGCACTTGCCTACTTTACAGAAGGCGTTGGCATGGTGGTGCAAGCGACATTTCTGCCTGATATTGTTAACTCATTACCTGGGCTCGACGGTTACGGTGGTTATGCTTGGTTGGCGGTTGGCTTAGCGGGTATTCCTTCTTGCATTATTTGGATGCGTTTAGCCCACAAATATAACAGCATCGATATTATGATTGTAGCTATGGCATTACAGGTTGTTGGTATTTTAATACCGACATTTTCCGCTAATATCTATCTTAACTTAGTCAGCGGCATATTATTCGGCGCAACATTTATTGGGCTAGTATCATTGTTTATGAATTATGGCGGCCAGTTAGCCGGTAAAAACCCGGTATTTATTATGGGCCTGATCACGGCGGCATATGGCGTTGGACAAGTTGTCGCGCCGCTCTATTGTGTCGCATTAATAGCAGAATTTAAAAATTACAACGCGGCGCTTTATTTAACCGCTTTTATTGTTTGTTGTGGCATCTTTTTACTTAAATACGCACAGGCTAATTTAATTGCTAAGCCGCCAATAGTAAATGAAGCGTAAAATTATAATGTGAATAAAGAGAGATTCATGAAAAGAAAAATTAAGAACATCAATGTTAGATTAATTTCGGCAATGATACTTGTGATGGTTGGCATTTCTTGTTGGCCATTCGTAGTAAATGCCCTTCAAACACCTATCGTTGGTGCTAAGCAGTAAGTCATGCGCAAACTTATCACGCTATCCCTCCATAAACGAGTATGCACAAAACAAACGACTTCGAACGTGCTAATTCAGCCAAACATGCACTTAGTTGTGCATGTTCTTAAGTTTACTACTTTAAATTTAAAGCTAAATAGTTAAAGCTAAATAGTTAAAGCTAAATAGTTAAAGGCTAAAAACTATAATTTTTTCGCCCCGATAAAGCATGTGCTAGGGTATTACCATCAACATATTCTAATTCTCCACCTACTGGCACACCATGAGCAATGCGTGATATTTCAACATCATGGGTTTGGGTAAGCTCAGCAATAAAATGTGCGGTTGCTTCACCTTCTACAGTGGGGTTGGTGGCTAATATAACTTCAGTAAACTGCCCTGTCGCCAATTGCTTTTCTAAAATGTCTAAACCTAAATCGTCCGGACCAATACCATCTAGTGGCGACAAATGCCCCATAAGTACAAAATAACGTCCTTGAAATTCGCCGGTTTGTTCAATAGCAATAACATCGGCAGGTGTTTCAACAATACACAGTTGTGTAGCTATTTTTCGTTTTGGACTCTGACAAATTTCGCACAAGGCTTCTTCGGTAAAATTACGACATTGCTCGCAATGACCTATATTCTCCATCGCAAGCGCTAATGTTTGTGAGAGTTTGCTACCCCCGCGACGATTACGTTCAAGTAAATGAAATGCCATACGTTGCGCTGATTTTGCACCTACACCGGGTAAACATTTTAATGAATCAATAAGTTCTTGAACTAACGGGCTAAATTTCATTACGACTCTTTCTTGGCTTAATTGACTTTCATTCACCTAATGTTAAGCAAATGAATAATATTTACAACGGAGTTTATCATTGAGTTTAAAAATTGATAATAACTTATTAAAAAGAATTTTTTCGCTTCTAGCAGAGTAATTTCACCCAAAACTTTAAAACTTCAGTATGATGGTGATAATAAAAACCTTCATCATTGAATCTTTAGCAACAGCATCAATAAGGCCAATTATGCTAACCAATATTTTCATTACTTTAGCGTTATTGATTGTCAGCTTTATTGGCTTGCAACGGCTGTTTACCCTACCGAAAAATGTCTGGTTACTTTTTTTAGTGCAACCGTTAGTAATGGCAGCATCGCCGGTGATTGTTTTTATTGGCGGTATACTTGCCACAAGCATGGGCGCTGATCCTGCATTAGTGACCTTGCCCGTCACTGTGATGATACTCGGCGTCGCCAGTGGCGCTATTCCCGCTGCTTTATTGGCTAAAAATAAAGGCCGACGCTTTGCCTCATTCACCGGTTTTAGTTTAGGCTTTTCAGGTACTATGATGGCAACGTTTGCCGCGTTAAATGGTAGCTTCGAGCTACTGGTATTGGCCAGTTTGCTCTTCGGCATTAGTACGGCCTTTATTCAACAGTTACGTTTTGCCGCTATTGAAAGCGTAACTGACAGTAATGAAGTACCAACGGTACTCTCTATTCTGATGCTCAGTGGTATTTTTTCCGCGTTTTTGGGGCCAGAAATCGCCGTAACCGCAAAAGACTGGCTAAGCTCTCCTTATGGCTATGCTGGCTCTTTTTTATTCCTGTCAGCGCTTTTTATTGTTGCCATGCTGCTGATGCTGAACTTCAAAGACCCCGAAATAAAGCATAGTGATAACCAAGGTGACATTCGCCCTTTAAGTGTCATCATTAAGCAACCCATTTTTATTATCGCCATATTGTCCGCCGCAATTGGCTTTGCACTCATGAGTTATCTAATGACTGCTACACCATTGAGTATGCATCAACTGCATGGTCATAGCTTAAACGATACAAAATGGGTGATACAAAGCCATATTGCCGCCATGTTTATCCCGTCATTATTTACCGCTTTATTGGTTAAACGTATTGGTTTGAAAAATTTAATGTTAGCCGGTACCTTTATTTATGCGATTGTTACGGTAATTGCTTTGTCAGGTGAACAAGTCATGCATTATTGGTGGGCGTTAGTTTTATTGGGCATTGGTTGGAATTTCCTTTTTCTCACCGGTACTTCATTATTACCCCAAAGCTATCACGCCAGCGAACGCCATAAGGTTCAGGCAATTAATGACTTTATTATTTTTGGCTTTCAGGCCACAGCGTCACTACTAGCAGGTTGGATATTATTTAAAGCCGGTTGGCATGTTGTAGTGCTCACCAGTTTACCTTTTATTATTATCTTGTTCGCTGTTAGTTGGTTTTATTATAGAAAAGAGCGTGAGAAAATTAATCAAGCAACTTCTAATGTGGTTGTTAATACCCAGCAAAAAATCACTCAACAGAGCGAAGTTTAATCTTGAGCACTTTAACTATTTTACAACGTGGCGCGCCAGTGTTATCTGCTATCGCAAAACCGATACCCAATGTTGCTACGGCTGAAATAAAACAGCTTATTGTTGATCTTAAAAACACAGTAGCCCTCGCAAAAGGTGTCGGTATCGCAGCCCCCCAAGTAGGAAAGAGTTTACGTCTATTCATTATGTGCTCTGCTCCAAGCGAGCGCTACCCTGAGGCGCCGTTATTAGCACCATCTGTCATTATCAATCCAGAAATACTTCACACCAGTAATCAACAAGAGTTAGGCTGGGAAGGTTGTTTAAGTGTAAAAGGCAAACGAGCACTTGTGCTTAGGCATAGCAGCATTGATGTTAGCTATTTAGACGAAACAGGCATCATGCATAATCAAACTCTCACGGGTTTTCTTGCTAGGATATTCCAACACGAATTAGATCATCTTGACGGTATTACCTTTATTGAGCGCCTCGACAACGAAAACGATGCGATTGACGAAGCTCAATGGCAACAACAAATACTGAATAACACAATCGATTAGCACCCAGCTTCATATCAAGCATAAGCATAGATAAGTGGTGAATACGTATGCAACTAATGTTGTATCTTAAAGACTATTGCTAAGATGGAAATCGATACTGTTAACCTAGATTTTGGCTAAGTAAGCTTTTAAGCCTAAAAATGATAAGCGTTAACTCCGATTTATAACAATAAGAGTTCGTATATGACCACCAAACCACAACTTAATTTTTGGCAAATTTGGAATATGTGTTTCGGCTTTATGGGGATACAGTTTGGCTTTGCCTTGCAAAACTCTAATGTCAGCCGCATATTTCAAACCTTAGGTGCAGATTATTCTAATATGGCAATCTTATGGATTGCGGCCCCTATAACAGGACTTATCGTTCAGCCAATTATTGGTTATTTCAGTGACAACACTTGGAATAGACTAGGCCGACGTAAACCTTACTTTCTCTTTGGCGCAATTGCCGCCAGTTTATCATTGTTTATTATGCCGAACTCGCCCACGTTATGGGTAGCAGCCGGTATGTTGTGGATAATGGACGCGTCAATCAATGTTTCAATGGAACCCTTTCGCGCTTTTGTTGGCGATATGCTACCGCGAAAACAGCGCGCAATGGGCTATGCGATGCAAAGCTTTTTTATTGCTGTTGCCTCAGTGGTTGCTTCCTCATTACCTTGGATGATGGCAAATTGGTTCGATATCAGCAATATCGCAGAGCCAGGCATACTACCGGATACGGTTAAATTTTCATTTTATGCTGGTGGTGTTATTTTTTTCCTCGCCGTATTGTGGACTATTTATTCAACGAAAGAATATTCTCCTGAACAGCTACAAGCCTTTCAAGACGCCGAAGCGCAAACGCAAAGCGAAGAGTCCTTTGTCCCTCGCACGGCAAAAAAATACTTTACCGGTGGGGCAACTTGGTTACTACTCGGCTTAGTAAGCTTTGCGATAGTCGCACTTAATGTTGAGCAACTCGATAAAAGTTTATTCATTCTTGCTGGTGGGTTTTGTTTCTTTGCTATTTGTCAGTTAGTGGCAGGCTTGATGGCAAAAAATAATAGTCATAATGGCTTTGCACAAGTCATGTCTGATTTATTTTCCATGCCGCAAACTATGAAGCAACTCGCTTTTGTACAGTTTTTTTCTTGGTTTCCATTTTTTGCCATGTGGACGTATACCACAGCAGCCGTTACTGAATTCCACTTCGGCAGTTCTGATGTTACATCGGCGGCGTTTAATGAAGGCGCAGACTGGGTGGGTGTGCTGTTTTCAGCTTATAACTTAACCTCGGTTTTTGCTGCGATATGCATTCCAATAGTCGTTAAATACTTTAATTTACGTATTGCGCATATGATCAACTTATTCCTCGGTGGTGCTGGTTTTATCTCATTCCTCTTTATTAAAGATCCAACCTTACTTATTGTTTCTATGATCGGTATCGGCTTTGCTTGGGCGTCAATTTTATCAGTGCCTTACGCTATTTTAGCTAATGCATTACCGGCTAAAAAAATGGGTTTATATATGGGAATATTTAACTTCTTCATCGTATTACCGCAAATATTAGCCGCCAGTATTTTAGGCTTTTTAATTACTAAGGTTTTCGACAATCAACCGGTATATGCGCTTGCCGTTGGTGGCGCAAGTATGGTGCTTGCGGGTATATTAACCTTACGAGTAAAAGAGCCTGAGTATTAGTTAATTCGCTCCTTGTTAAAATAATAAAGCCTGATAACGAAAAATATCGATATCAGGCTTTAGCCAATAAAGTGCAGTAATGATATTACGTTTTATTTTTTATCGTGTAATAGTAGGTACAATACGCAATTTAAGATGAATTAGGCTGACTATAGTGGTGGAAAGTTTAAAATGTTAACGCCAATTATCGGTTATCACCTCGATGATGAAAATCATTGGGTTGCTCGCTTAGCTTGCGGACATTTTCAACATGTTCGACACCAACCACCTTTTATTAATCGTCCATGGGTATTAAAACAGTCAACGAGGGATGAAAAATTGGGTCAAAAACTTAATTGTATTAAGTGTGATCAAGGCGCAGCTGCTGATTTCTCAATAACATAGATTACTGATGCTAAGTTTGCAGATGCTAAATTTTAGGGAACATAGATTTCGGGTACATTGATTTCAGGTACATTGCTTAATAGTAACTCTATAGATATTAAGCCATTAAATAAAAGTAAAACCCACTCAACCACCTAACTACCGCAAGACTTTCTCACCACTAATGTCGCTGGCATTAATTGAGTTTGCGCTACTTCGCCGCTAACTAATTGTAGCAACTTATCAACTAAAAGCTCACCGGCTAAAACTGTGTCTTGTTTAGCAGTGGTTAATGCCGGTGAAGTAGAACAAGCCGTAGCTATATCATCAAAACCCACTATAGCTACATCACCTGGGACGTTATAACCCGCTTCTTGTATCGCTCGCATTGCGCCAATAGCAATTAAGTCGCTTGCTGTACAAATGGCATCAAACTTTATACCTTTAGCAATAAGCTGTTTAGCCGCTTGATAGCCAGATTCATCAGTAGATATAGCATCAATTTGTAGGTTGCTATCTACCTTAAGATTATTATCTTTTAATGCTTGGCAATGGCCAGAATAACGATCTAGAAATTCGGGAGAACCTATACTAATCCCGCCCAAAAATGCAAAGTGTTGACGATTTTTATTAATAACATGCTCTGTTATTTGATAGCCACCTTGAAAATTATCACAACCTACAGACACTACAGATAGCCCTTTAACGTCGGCTCCCCAACGCACAAAATGTGTTTCTTGTTTTATCAGTTGAACAAGCTTTTCTTCATAATCCGTATAATCACCATAACCCAGCAAAATAATACCGTCAGCTTTACGGGTATCTTCGAAATCAGCATGCCAGTCATTACTCATTTGTTGGAAAGAGACTAATAAGTCATAGCCCTTTTTCGCACTTGCACGAGTAATGCTACCTAACATAGACAAGAAGAATGGGTTGATCAAAGAATCGTCATTAGTGGGATCTTCAAAAAGTAATAATGCAATAGTGCCGCTAAGTTGTGTGCGTAAACTACTGGCATTTTTATCGACTTTATAGTTTAACTCTTTGGCAATTGCTTGCACACGAAGACGCGTTTCCTCATTAACTAATGGGCTATTACGCAGCGCTCGTGACACTGTCGATTGTGAAACGCCAGCACGATAAGCAATATCAAATGATGTTTGTTTTGATCTCACAGCAAACCTATAAATGAAAATATCTAATTCATATTAACCGAGGGTTTAAGCTAAGTACATAATTTAATTGATGATGAATCACCCCCTTCTAGAGAACATACGCCCTCCCTGCACAATCACTAAACTTTTCCGACAACCAGCTAAGCCAAAGGCAGGCGTTTATAATCGCCATCACTGCTTTTTAAACAATACATTTACTCACTTAAAATTAATGTTGATAAAAAGCTCAAATACATACGTATGCATGCATTTTAAGTCATATTTTTGCAGTGCATACGTATGTAGCGCATTGCTCTAATTACTTACATCGGCATAATTAATTCAAGCGCTGATTCAAGAGCTATTTATGAGCTAAATTAAAGTGAGCTTTCAGAACTGCATTTACAAGATGAAGTCTATTGCGTGTTGTCTCGTTCGCGAATTAATAATAGAGAGACCGTACTTCACTTTTTGCATTAAGTAAGAAGAAGTTAACATTTACCGACATTACAATGTCCGATAAAAGAGTTTGTAGTTATATGGTTACTAAAACAAAAACGTCGACTAACACACAGTCTTCAACTAAAAATAAAACACAATCAATTACTGTGGCTGAGATTAGCCAACGTATCGAACACCATTTAAAATTTACGTTAGATGAACAAATCAACGTAGACCAAAAACCAGCGTACTGGCGGGCTACCTCCCTTGCGCTTAACGATATAATCGTTGAAAAACTACAAAACACTAAAGCTCGCCAACAACAAAGTGAAGTAAAGTCAGTTAATTATTTGTCACTTGAATATTTAATGGGCCGTTTACTGTCGAACAATTTACATAACTTAGGCCTATATACAAATACTGAAAAAGCTTTAAAAACAATGGGCTTTGAATTGGCAGATTTATGCGAACAAGGCGCTGATTTAGCATTAGGTAACGGTGGTTTAGGCCGTTTAGCGGCATGTTTTTTAGACTCACTTGCAACGTTAGATTACAGCGCAATGGGCTACGGCGTGCATTATCAACATGGTTTATTTAAGCAAAGCTTTGCTGATGGCCAACAGATAGAAACTCCAGATATGTGGCGTGAGTTTGGTAGTCCATGGGAAATATGTCGCCCTGAATCAAGCCAAACCATTCCACTTTATGGTCATATTGAAGAAGTTGCTCAAGCTAACGGAACAATAAAATCAGTTTGGCATGCCGGTAAAACGTTAAAGGGTGTACCTTGGGATGTGCCAATTGTTGGTTATAACTCTGATACGGTTAATGCCTTGCGTTTATGGGAGTGTCGTGCCGATAACGCTTTTGATTGGGATACATTCAATCATGGTGATTATTTACAAGCACACCAACAGCAAGTGGCGGCTGAAACTGTATCGAAAGTACTTTATCCAAATGATGAACATGAGGCTGGTAAAGAGCTGCGTTTTGTTCAGCAATATTTCTTCTGCGCCTGTTCAGTACAAGACATTATTGCCCGTTTTGAAAACCAATATGGCGCTCTTGCAGAGCAGAGTCACTGGCAAACATTCTGTGAAAAAGTGGCGATTCAGTTAAACGATACCCACCCTACTATCGCTATTTTAGAATTAATGCGTACGCTCATTGATAACCATAATGTTGATTGGGATAATGCTTGGGCGATTTGCCAAAAAGTATTTGCCTATACAAACCATACTTTATTGCCTGAAGCTTTAGAAAAATGGTCAGTGGCTTTATTTCAGCGCGTACTTCCCCGCCACTTAAGTATTTTATACCGTATTAACGAAGCCTTCTTAAACGATGACGTTAATGCGCTTTGGCCAAATAATGATGACATGCGCGCTCGCTTATCATTGATTGAAGAGGGTCATGAACCTAAAGTTCGCATGGCTCACCTTTGTGTTGTTACTGCACATAGAGTGAACGGCGTAGCTCAAATTCATTCTGATCTGGTAAAACAAGATCTATTTCCAGAGTTTGATCAATTATGGCCGACAAAATTAACCAACGTAACTAACGGTATTACCCCTCGCCGTTGGTTAAAAGCGTGTAACCCTTTATTAGCCAACTTGCTAGATAGCACCATCAATGCTGATTGGGCGAAAGATCTCAACCGTTTAAGTGAACTGAAACACCTTGCTGACAATGCCGATTTTCAACAACAGTTTATGGCGATAAAGCAACAAAACAAAATTGCCTTGACGAAAGAAATTAAAAAACTCACCGGTATTACGGTCAGTCCTGACGCTATTTTCGACGTGCAAATTAAACGTTTGCATGAATACAAACGTCAGCATTTAAATCTACTACACATTATTTCGCTATACCGACAGCTATTAGCTAACCCAGAGCTAGATATGCAACCGCGTGTTTTTATCTTTGGTGCTAAAGCGGCTCCTGGCTACAAGCTAGCAAAAGAGATTATATACGCGACTAACAAGGTCGCTGAAAAAATCAACAATGATATACGTATACAAGACAAGCTTAAAGTGGTGTTTTTACCTAATTATCGCGTCAGTTTAGCGGAGAAAATCATCCCAGCAGCTGATGTTTCTGAGCAAATATCAACCGCGGGTAAAGAAGCTTCTGGTACCGGTAATATGAAGTTAGCCCTCAATGGCGCAGTCACTATCGGTACCCTTGATGGTGCCAATATCGAAATCGCGGAAGAAGTTGGCGATGACAACATTTTTATTTTCGGTTTAACCGTCGATGAAGTTAAAGCCCTAGATGCACAAGATTATAACTCTTACCAATACTACCAGAATAACGCTGAGATTCGCGCTTGTTTAGATTGGTTGGACACAGATTACTTTACCCCTGGTAATCCGGGTGAATTATCATCGATTAAAGAAAGCTTTTTAGCAGGCGGCGATCCTTACAAAGTATTGGCTGATTTTCAAAGCTATGCCGATGCGCAACTAGCATTAGACAAGGCTTACAGAAATCCGAGTCAATGGGCAAAAATGGCGATCTTAAATACTGCGCTTATGGGTAAATTTAACTCGGATCGTTCTATTGAAGATTATGTGCAAAACATTTGGCACTTAACTGTCAGTAAATAGCGCTAGCGATTAACGTAAATATAGCTGTTTATTGACTGAAGGCATTAACAGCTATATTGCCTTGTACTGTTTATATAAAGGTTATTCGACAAAATTAATGACCGTGCATCAGTTTTTAAAAAAAGCATTTTTTGCTGATTTTTAAACCCCGTTGCGTTAAACAAATGAAAATATCCAAAACACTAATTATTATCGCCTCTGTGGTATCAGAGCGTAATTTTAAAAATAATAACGCTAGCACAAAGTGCAAGACGATAAGCGGAGAGAAACATAGAATGAATTTAATTGAGAAACTTGCAGAACTGGTTGGCTTTCATGCAACCTATACCAATTCATTTGGCGAACAAGTTTATGCCAAGGATGAAGCGAGGTACTCGTTACTTAATGCTATGGGTTATGATCTTTCATGTGATAAAAAGATCGCAGCCAGTATTACTGAGTTAGAGCAAAAGTCTTGGCGCAACATGCTACCACCAGCACACATTGCAAAACTTGAAGCCAAGCAGCATCAAGTAACCATTAGTGTTGCAGACTCTGCGATAACCGAACTGAACTGGGAAATTACTCTGGAGTCAGGTGATACCGTTAGCGAAAGCATAGCCTTAAAGGCGTTAACGCTGCTAGATACTGCCACATTCAGCGATGCATCATTTAGCAAATATACCCTGTTATTGCCGCTTTTAGTGGAAGGTTATCATCAATTAACGCTGCATTACGGCGAAAGTAGTGCAACTTGCCCGCTGATATGTGCGCCACAAACTTGTTATAGCCCACAAGAAGCTTCAAGCGATAAAATGTGGGGTTATGCCGCACAATTATACTCATTAACCAGTGCTGATAACCTAGGCATGGGTGACTTTGGCGACTTAGCAAAACTGGTTGATATATCAGCCAAGCAACAAGCGTCAGCCATCGGTTTAAATCCATTGCACCCGTTATATCAAAATAACCCGGCACATCGCAGCCCATATTCCCCCACTAGCCGTTGTTTTTTAAATACCCTGTATATTGACCTTAAACAAGTCCCTAACTTTGTTTCTTGCCAGGCAGCACAGGCGCGTTTTAACAGCGAAGAAATTCAAGACAAAATTGCCTACGCTAAACAAACAAAATTAATTGACTACCCTGCGGTTGCCGATGTTAAGTTTGAAATTTTAGAAATATTATTTCAAGACTTTATAACGAACAAACCCGATGAGTATGACCAATTTACTGACTTTAAAAATAGCCAAGGCAATGACTTATTACAGCTAGCAACTTTTGAAGCACTTTACGAATATTTTAGAAAAACTGATGCTAACGCGTATGGCTGGCCAGATTGGCCAACAGAATTTCAAACACCTGACAGTGTTGAAGTAAAAGCTTTTCAACAAGAATATGCAAGCCGTATTAACTACTTTTGTTTTGTACAATGGTTAGCCCATGACCAATTAAAGACGATTGCTAAGCAAACAAAAACATCAGGAATGCCGATCGGCTTATATCTTGATTTAGCCGTGGGTTGTGACGGCTCAGGTGTAGATGTATGGTCAGATAAAGATGTTTATGTTGCTGGCGCAGCCGTTGGAGCACCACCTGACGCGATGAATACCCTAGGACAAGATTGGGGACTTACGCCTATTAATCCGGTTGCACTGCAAAAGCAAGGTTATCAACCACTTGTTAAAGCATTGCGCAGTAATATGCAGTATGCCGGTGCACTGCGCATTGATCATATTCTGGGATTAATGCGTCAGTACTGGGTAGCACCCGGCATGAAAGCCGATCAAGGTGTTTATATCACTTTCCCACTGGAAGATATTTTACGCATTATAGCGTTAGAGTCTCGCCGCAATAACTGTGTTGTTATAGGTGAAGATTTGGGTACTGTGCCCGATGGCTTTGGCGAAATAATGGCACGTGCAGGCTTGTTATCGTACAAAGTATTATTTTTTGAACGCTGGGATTCTGGATTTTTCATGCGTCCAGAGCTTTACCCTGCACAATCGATGGTGACAGTATCAACCCATGACTTACCAACACTTGCGGGTTGGTGGACAGGCAAAGATCTAGAATGGCGTCAAAAACTTCAGCTTTATCCAAACGAAGATATGGGCCAGCAGGAGCGTAATAGCCGAATTAAAGATCGACAGTTGTTAATTGATGCATTAGAAGACCTAAACGTTATCGATAGCAGTAAAGCACCTATTCAAGCTCCGGCCACAATGAACCGAGAACTAACGCTTGGCGTGCAAAAATATATGGCAAAAGCACCAAGTCATATTCAGTTAATTCCGCTTGAAGATGTTTTAGAGGTCGTTGAACAGGTCAATATTCCGGGCACCATAGATGAGCACCCTAATTGGCTACAGAGATTACCCGTGACTGTCGAAGAATTTGATCAAATTGATTCCGTGACTGAACTAGCAACAGCAATGAAAATTGCTCGACCTCGAACTAACCGCGATTAAATGAGTTAACCTTGGAAACAAATATGCTTAAAAATAACAAAGTATGCGCATTACTATTATCGACCTTCGCTACATTGATTTTCGCCGGTTGTGGCAGTGATAAAATAAGCGCAGATACACACGTTGAGCCTGCATCAGTTGCAGAGGTACAGGTAAAATCTGGGCAAACTAACACGACAAAGCAATATACAACCGCAGCAGATCTACCGCATTACCTTGAGCGCGATGTGCAAGAAGAAGTGTTTTATTTTGTTATGCCAGATCGCTTTAATAATGGCAATATCGATAATGACTTAGGTTCAAAAACCCAACCTATTTCTGCTGGCGGATTTGATAAAACCAATAAAGGCATGTTTCATGGCGGTGATATTCAAGGGTTAAAAGATAAACTACCTTATTTAAAAGAACTGGGCATTTCTGCCATTTGGTTAACGCCTATTTTACGCAACCAAGCCATGCAAGCCGACAGTTCAGGCTATCACGGCTACTGGGTATTAGATTTTACTGAAATTGATCCACACTTGGGCAGTAACGACGATTTAAAAGATCTTATCAACAGTGCTCACGCTGAAAACATTAAAATCTATTTCGATATTATTACAAACCACACTGCCGATGTTATTAAGTACGTTGAATGTCATGGTGAAGATGGTCTCCAGTGGCTAGTTAAATCTGATAAAGGTTGCCCATTTAAATCAGTAGAGCAAGTAGCGAGTGGCGATAATTACACTACCGTAATCCCAAAGGGTCACGAGCAATTAAAAACGCCAGCTTGGTTAAACGATCCAAAGTATTACCATAATCAAGGCGACTCTTTCTGGCAAGGCGAAAGCTCAAAACGTGGTGATTTCGCTGGACTTGACGATATCGACACCAACAACCCTGAAGTACTTGCCGGTATGATCGATATCTTTAAAAACCTGATCACTGAATTTAAGCCTGACGGCTTTCGCATTGATACTGTTAAGCATGTAAATACTGATTTTTGGGCTGATTTTGCTCCAGCGTTAGTTAATCACGCGCAAAGTCTTGGCATTAATAATTTCTTCATGTTTGGTGAAGTTTATAGTTTTAGCAGCAAAGAGCTTAGCGAATATACCACTGTCGGTAATATGCAATCAGTATTAGATTTTGGCTTTCAAGGTGCTATGGTAGAAAGCTTAATAGAACAAAAAGGCACGAGCTCGTTAGCGACACTTTTTGCCAACGATATTGACTACCTTGACCATGACAGTAACGCTAATCAGTTGATGAACTTTACAGGTAATCATGACATGGGTCGCTTCGCTTATATGTTGAAAAAAAGCGAGTTTAATTACAGTGAAGAGCAAATGGTTAAACGAACTTTACTGGCGCACGCCATGACTTATTTTATGCGTGGTGTACCTATTATTTATTACGGTGACGAACAAGGTTTTGTCGGGGATGGCGGTGACCAAGCGTCTCGACAAGATATGATGCCCTCATTGGTTGCTAGTTATAATGACGATGACTTATTAGCTACTGACGCTACCACCGCTGACGATAACTTTGATACTACGCACCCTATTTACCAAAGTTTCGCGCAATACGCTGATGTTTTTTATCAATATCCGGCACTGCGTCGAGGTGAGCAAAAAACGGTATATCAAGCCGATGATAATGCTATTTTTGCCATTACTCGTACTTTAGCTGCTGATAATGAAGGTACAAGTCCAGCTGAGACAAGCTCAGAAATGTTAATCGCTTTTAATACTTCTGATAAACCAGCAAAAGCCAGTATTGCTCTGGAAGGTGAAAGCTATCGACTAGTTATGGGTAAAAACAAACTAATACAATCGAGCAAAGATACTCATACCATTGAGATTCCAGCACTTAGTTTCGCTATATATGAAAAACAATGAATAAAAAAATGAGTAAGTAAATATAGCGCAAAAAACATTAACTTATTAAGTCCATACCTAACGGCTAGATGTGGACTTTTTTATTACTAAAATTAACAGTTTAAGCGTAATTCACGTAAGTAATACCAATTTGATTAGTTAAGTAATCTACTTTTTCATGAGAGAAAACAGATAATGACAAGGCATAAAATTTAGTCAGTAGTTATTCTATTTATAAATTTTATAACGCCGTCATCATTAATTTTAACCATTAAAAATGGGCCGTTAATTAATCAACTTGGTATAAAATAAACTGCCTTAATCTGCGTACCTCCAAAACTGATTACAAATTATTACTAATAACAAATTGTGCTCACAATCGAAGATAAATTATTTTCAATAGTTTGCACAATATGCGACATTACGCGAAGTTGTGTAATGTGAGGTGTAATCATTACATAATATAAACAAACTGACAGGGTTGAGCTCAATGACCACAGAAATTGAAATATCAGGTGCGGTATTTAAGTGTAAGACCGACGAAGACATTTTTTATCAACGGTTATCTGAAGTAAAAGGTATTGAAAAAATTATTACTAATGATTCCCGTCAATTAGTATCGGTGTCTAATATCAACAAAAATCAGGCGATAAGCGATATTGTCGCAATATGCGATATGTGGCACGCCACAATGGATACTAAATGATTAATGATGCCAATAGCACTGAAAAATTGGTTAAGTCACGAGAGTTAAAAGTTTAACGGATATATGTTTTATTATGATAAGAGTCATTTTTTCAAGAATGAGAGCTAGCGATAGCTGTCCACCTAGAGTACCCGTTTCAAAAGTTGCATGGTCTTGGCTAGGCGCATTTCTTAGCATGTATTTTGTTGCTATTTTGAGTAGCCTTACAGAAGTTGATGTTTTAAAAAGCATGTTTCTCGTCGGTTCTTTTGGCGCATCTGCTGTGCTCATTTACGGCGCGCCTCAAGCAGATTTTTCTCAACCCAGAAACCTGATTGGCGGCCATATAATATCGGCTTTTATCGGCGTTTCTTTACAAAAGTATTTAACCTTGGATATCGCATTATTGGGTGCACTGGCTGTGTCATTATCAATTGTAGCTATGCATTTTACGCGCACATTGCACCCTCCAGGTGGAGCAACGGCTTTAATTGCCGTTATTGGCAGTACAGAGCTGCACAGTGCGGGTTATTATTTTGTTGTGACTCCCGTTGCCATTGGTACACTAATTTTATTAGTCATAGCTTTAGTCATAAATAACTTATCTAAAAATCCACTCAGACATTACCCTAAATATTGGTTTTAATCGTAAGAATTTACGCCATTAAAGCTGGTATCTATTAAGATTAACGATCACGGTTTAAAAGTAAGTGTTAGTTACAACTTCTGTATTTCAGCCTCGAATAAAAGCTGACTCGCATTGTGCTTGTAAAAGTAGCTCATTTAAGTAAACTGACAAACAAGCTTTGAGTAAATTCGAGTCTGTAAAGTAAGTCAATTTAGCAAGTCGACTGGCATTAATTTCAATAAAATGACTTACACTTATCCGGTTAACTCAAGATCTATAAACGCAGTAATTAACCGCTCAGTACTGCTATTTACTACCTAAGGATATTCAATGATTGATTTTGAAAACAAAGGTTTTTTTAAACTTAAGCAAGATATTGACTACGCAGAAAAAGTAACAGACTTACTGTTAGAAGATGAGCAAATAGTCGACTCATATAAAACCATGCGAGACGGTGTAGTATTTACCACCAAAAGAATAATCGCGGTTAATGTCCAAGGTATTACGGGTAGCAAAAAAGATTTCACCTCACTACCTTACAAAAACATTGTAGCCTACTCTATTGAAACATCAGGCACCTTTGATCTTGATTCTGAATTAGAAATATACTTTTCGGCGATCGGTAAAGTGAGATTCGAGTTTTCTGGTAAAACATCAATGCTAGAAGTATCAAAAATAATATCTAGCCATTTATTATAAATGCTTAATTTAGCAAATAGATAAGTTAGTTGCTTTATTGTCAGCACGCTTCTCTATTTGCTATTCAATGATTCAAAAGTGCGCCCTTACTGAATAATCAAAAGGTGTAATAAGTGCTATTAAATTCCTCATAAACCCGTCATAAATTAAGTTAACATTATTCACAGAGACCTATTTGAAAGCTGCACAATACGGTCATCAAAGAGTAAAGTTTAGCGCCTTGTTAAATGCTACCACTACTTCTCACTTTTTTAAGCCGAATTGATAAAACAACAATTAAACCTGACAAAATGCCCGTACTAAAAGAACCACTAACGTCGAAAGTTAACAAAATAGGTTTAAGCAGCAGAAAATGGATAACCATCACAGGAATAAAAAGGTAAGCTAAGAATTTAAAATCTATTGACACAACATAGGGTTTTCCGCAATGAGGGCAGGTTTTATCCTTGCTCCACTTATTCAATTCTTTAGAAAAAAAACCAATTTTCACTTCACAATTTGGACAAGTATAAAATTTTTCATTGTAGTCGAAATTAACATCTGAAATCGCTTCTGGAACTGACATCTGCCTTTTATTTAATTCCTGTCGAAGATTAACAGCATTTTCGGGGAAAGCTTTTGGGTCTATTTGAGTTAAGGCTTCTCTAAGTTCATCTAAAGAATACTCTGAATAATTGGGTTCCATATTGAATCCTCCTTGGAAAGCCCTAATAAAGGGCAATAATATGTCTACGTTAAATATAATCTGCTAACGCCATTTGTCCAATTTAATAGCCTGTTATAATTTAATTATTTAAATAGGCAACGAAGACAATTAATATGATGTAAAAAGATATTCCCAACAGACCAATGAAGTTTCTCTTTGCAGATTTACTCACCTTAAAAGCTGCAAAGTCCTAAAACTCAACGTTAATCTGGCCCAAAGTGATTACTTTAAGTATTAAACAGCCGGGAAATAAAATATAACACCCAATATAGTGTCAATTAATAACCAAAAAACTATCTCCATTGCTAAACTCATCTAACTACCACTTAAAGCATTTATTTTACCGACCAACAAAAATTACTTCTTCACCGCTATCTAGCCATAATGGATGTTTGGCCATTACTTTAGTAAACATTGAACTTTGTAGATAACTATTTAACCATTTTTTTAAATTGGGATACGGCGATTGTAAGTACCATTGGCGTTCTATACGGGCAAATTGGCGAATAAACGGAAGCAGCGCTATATCGAGTAAACTTTCTCGTGATGACGTTAAAAATTCATGCTGGGCTAATCGTGCTTCTAGCTGTTTAATATAATGTTCGCATGCTGCTCGGCATTCACTAATATTGGTTTCATGATAACGTTTTGCGCATTTATAAGCTTCCAAACAGCGTTTGAATTCAACATCAAACTCAGCAATAAAGCTTAACATTTGCACTAAAGTTTCAGGCGTTTCATGATGAAGTAAATCATGAGGATCCGATTTATGCAGCGCCCACAACATAACATCTAGGCTTTCATCAATAATTTTACCTTTTGTGTCTGCTTCGCTAACAGCACCGGTAACAATTTCACTTTCTTCATTTAACACTAAAATGGGGACGGTAGCTTTGGGTGAAGCTAAAATCATTTCTGGCGGTTTATTACTTAACACCACGTCACGTAACGCAACTGGTTGATGCGACTTAAAAATAGCAATACGTGCGCGCATTGCATAGGGGCAGTTTCTTAACGAATAAAGGATAGGGAGTGCCATAGTGCTCTTCTTGATGAATACTTTTTCTTTTAATCCTGCAACTTTAACGGTATTCATTAGGGAAATATACGGGTAAAATCCCTGCTCTGAAATTTAGCGAATAAAAAGTTGTACAAATGGATCATAAAATAGAATTATTAGCCCCCGGTGGCGATGTTGACGCAATTAAAGCGGCCATTATAGCCGGAGCCGACGCGGTATATTGCGGTTTAGACACACTAAATGCCCGTAATCGCGCTGCTAATATATCTTTTGAACAACTTATTGGCATTATCCGTCTTGCCCATCAATACGAATGCCAAATATTTTTGACCTTGAACGTCATTATTTTAGAGCGTGAATTTAAGTCTATTGCTAAATTATTAAGTAAATTGGTTAACACCACATTAGACGGCGTTATCGTGCAAGATATCGGTATGTTTAATATTATTAAAAAGCATTTTCCAACCTTAGATATTCACGCTTCAACCCAGTTAACTACCCATAATATAGGCCAAATACCTTTTTTAAAAAAATTAGGGGCGTCGCGAGTTAATTTATCTAGAGAATTAAACTTACGTGAAATAACGGCTATCACTGAAGTTTGTAATGAATACAATGTGCTAACCGAAGTATTCGTGCATGGCTCACTTTGCGTGGCCTTTTCAGGGCTTTGTTATTCAACTTCAGCTAGTGTCGGTAATTCAGGTAATCGTGGCCGTTGCAGCCAAGCCTGTCGTGAAGAGTATGAAACAACACCGTCTGGTCATAACTTCCCACTAAATATTAAAGACAATTCAGCCTTTTTTGATTTACCGGCTTTAATTGACGCAGGTGTGCATTCGTTCAAAATTGAAGGCCGCATTAAAGGTGCTAATTACGTCCATACGGTCGTCGATAGTTTCCGTAAACAAATCGATGGTTTTCTTAATACTGGCGAATTAACACAAGATGGCGAACGCCTTTACAAAGTATTTAATCGTGACTTCTCCAATGCTTTTTTACGCGGTGATTTAAATCAATCGATGTTTATTGATAATCCGCGCGATAACTCAAAAGTGCATGCGGTCAGTAAATTTAAAGCTGACGAAAGCCAAGCAATTTCAGTCGTTCAAATTCAAGATGTAGAGCAAAATCTACAAACAGATAAAAACGACATTGAAGCGGAAGTTGTAGAGAAAATAAAGCATTTAAGTATTGAAAAAGTACCGTTAACCTTAAGCTTTTCAGGCCAACTAGAGCAACCGTTAACGGTTACAGTGACTACCACTGGCTTTTCTATTGAGCAAAATACCTTTACCGTGCACTCTACTAGCCTATTACGCGCTAGTGATAACGCTAGTATTGATAAAGCAACCATCGAAAAACGCTTTAAAAGCTTTAATAATGCTGAGTTTTTACTTAACGAGCTAAACTGCGACAAATTAAATGCCGGTTTAAGTATCCCTTTTAAAGAGCTAACCGCACTTAAAAACCAAATCGCTAGCACGTTAAATAATGCGGTTGATATTATCCCTGAGGTGACGTTACCTAAGTTGGTTAGTCACCCTAAAAGTGATACTAAAAACGCGAGTAAAGCTGAACTATCAATTTTGATTTGTGACGAAACCGATGTTGCGCTTACAGAGATTACTGATGCCGATATTTACTTTAAATTACCCGATGCTTACAAACGTGGCTGCACTAAGTATGTTGGCTTTTTACAAGACAATCCACGTTTAATTCCATGGTTTCCTGCCGTGCTAATCGGAAAAGATTATGACGCTGCTGTTACGATTTTAGAGCAAGTAAAACCTGAACTTATCGTCACAAATAACACTGGTATTGCTTATAAAGCCAATGCCTTAGGCATAAAATGGATTGCTGGCCCGTTTTTAAACACCACCAACTCATACGCGCTATTAGCCATGAAAGAAGACTTTGACTGTAGCGGCGCGTTTATTTCAAACGAAATTAATGCCATGCAAATGAAGCATATTGCACGTCCTGAAAACTTTAAATTGTTTTACAGTATTTACCACCCTATTTTGTTGATGACTAGCCGACAATGTTTCTTCCAACAAAGTGTTGGCTGTGAAAAACCACGCATCGACAATGGTTGTATGCTGTCTTGTGATAAGTCGACTAGCATCACTAACCTTAAAGGCGTGTCGTTTGCCATTGATAAGCAAAAAGCGGGTTATCCAAGTATTTATAACCAAGATCAGTTTTTAAATATGGAAGTTATTGAAGACTTATCTGATTTATTCGACAGCTTTATGATTGATTTAACCAACATTGGCGCAGGCGATAAAGCCTCTCCTGATAAAGCCTTGTTGATCAGCCAATTTGAAGCACTATTGTCTATGCAAGTGAAAGATAATCAGTCGGCAGTAAAACAACAGTTAAATAATTTAGTGCCTGAGTCGACTAATATTCAATACCATAATGGGTTGTAGATAAAGTACGACTTATTATTTAGACAATGTAAATTAATAAAGCCACTCACTTACGATTATAAAGTAAATGAGTGGCTTTTTTGGTGGCTCACTTAAGACTCTCTTTAAAAAACCTACGGCACTGCTTGGCCATTTCTAGCTTCTAGCAAGCGATACCAATCTTCACGCGAATAATCTATTGCTAAGGCTTGTTTAGCCGCAATAATGCGTTCTGGGGTCGTTGAACCTATAATGGGGAAAACATTGGCAGGATGTTGTAACAACCAAGCGAGAATAACTTGCCAAGGTGCGCAACCATATTTTTTACTTTGGTTGTTTAGCTCGCTTTCAATTCTTTGCTCATCTTCAACTGAAAAAGTGTTGCCCCAAGCTGAATAAGCAACGCCGCCCAGCGGACACCACGCAATAGGTGTAATACCATGCTGTTGGCATTGATCTAACGTGCCATCAAGTAAGGTATCGATATTGTGAATATTAATTTCAACCTGATTAACCAACAGTGGCATAGATAACGCAGATTTTAACAACGCAACTTGCGAGGGTTTAAAATTACTGACACCAAAATGCTTAACCTTACCGCTGGCTTTTAATAACGCAAAGGTTTCTGCCACCTCATTTGCGTCAAATAAATAATCAGGTCGATGCAGCAAAAACAGATCTAAATGATCGGTATTTAAACGTTTTAATGAACCTTCCACACTGGCCAATAAATACTTTTGGCTAAAATCATAACGAGTTGGTGCGTAGCTATCATCATTATTTTTTGGTCGGATACCAGCTTTTGAGGTAATAATCATTTTTTCACGTAAATGCGGTTGTTCTGCTAATATCTCTCCAAAAATACTTTCACTTGCACCACCACCATAGATATCAGCATGATCAAAATGGTTATAGCCTGCATCCAACGCCGTCATTATTGCCCGTTTACCTTTACTACGATCGCTCGTGCTGTTGTCGCCAGCAATACGCATACAGCCGTAGATAAAACGTGATGATTCGATAGTTGAGTTGCCTAGTTTACTGTGTTTCATTGATCACTCTGTTTAACAATTGGAATTTAAAAATAACTAAAATAAGTAATATAACTAATCACTACAACCGACAAAAATTAGTTAAATACTCATCATGACTTGGCAGCTTTGTTAGCGGCTCATGTTTGATAGCTTTAATTTTCGCTAACATCGAGTTGAGCTGCTCAAGCGGCATATCATTCGCCATAGGATGATAATCTTCTGGCTCTATGCCCTGTCCTAACATCACTTGTAACCATGAACCTTCATTAAACAAGTCGTTTTGCTCACGAAATATTTTGCCGCTTTCTTTAAAGAGTTTAATTTTTTCCGCTAAAGACTCTGGTATATCCATTTCACGTAAATCACGCCACAGTTGACTGTCGTCCCTTTGGTTAACATGATAATGCAAGATAATAAAATCTCGTATTTGTTCATACTCTACTTTCGATTGACGATTATATTCATCAACTTGTGCTGTACTGATACCCTTTTGCGGGAACATATGAATCAGGCGCACAATGGCTGATTGAATTAAATGAATACTGGTTGACTCAAGCGGCTCTAAAAATCCGCTCGATAATCCTATCGCGATTACATTTTTATGCCACTGTTTACGTCGACGCCCCGTAGTAAATTTTATAATTCGAGGTTCTGCTAAGGGCTCTGACTCAATATTGGCTAATAACAGTGCTTTAGCTTGTTCATCGCTATAATGTTTACTGCTATAAACGAGACCATTGCCGTTGCGATGTTGCAACGGTATACGCCATTGCCAACCCCCTGCGTGCGCAATTGAGCGAGTATAAGGCACTGTTTCGTCGAACCTTTTAGAAGGCACTGCCACGGCCCGGTCACAAGGTAGCCAATGCCCCCAGTCTTCATAACCAGTATTAAGCGTTTGTTGTATTAGCAGACCGCGAAAACCAGAGCAATCAATAAACAAATCACCTTTAATTACCTCGCCACTTTTTAGTACCAATGAATTTACGTTACCGGTTTTTTTACATTGCTCAACATTTTCAACCATGCCCTCGGTGCGTTTAACGCCGATTTTTTCACTAAATTTTCTTAAAAATTCTGCGTATAAGCCGGCATCAAAATGAAAGGCGTAAGGAATATCAATAATAGGGTCTTTAGATTTTATTTGCGCAAACTTACCTTGGGTTGCACATAGATAATTCAGGTCGTAATCCCATAAATTATCTTTTAGTCCGGCATCTTGTGCACGTTTTAAATAATGATGAAATTGACAAAATGGAGAACTTTTACCTGCAGCACCAAAAGTATGAAAATAGCTTTCTTCGGTGTTTTTCCAATTTTCGAATTTTATGCCAAGCTTGATAGTCGCTTTAGTCTCTCGCAGAAACTCAGCTTCATTAATTCCAAGCACGCTATTAAATAAACGAATAGGAGGGATAGTCGCTTCACCTACACCAACACTCGCTATAGCTTCTGACTCAACCAATTCAACATCAACTGACTTGCCCATTAACTTTTTAATTAATGAGGCTGACATCCAACCTGCAGTACCACCGCCTAGAACAACAACTTTTTTAATTTTATTTGTCATGTGTAATTCTCTACTTTATTACTACTACATATACATTAATTCAATATAAAACTTTATCACGGTCCAAATAATAAAACCTGCTAGAAGCCTAGCAGGTTTTAATTTTACAAACGTTTAATTAATTACACTTAATAATTAAAACTTGTAATTAAGACCTAACGAGTAGTTTGCACCAAACGATTGGTAAGACCTAATTTGTCGACCATCCGTTGCTTCAGCTTGTAAGGTGTCTTCGTCTGTTAAGTTTTGCGCTTGTAATGTAATACGCAACCCTTCAAGTGACTCGATACCAGACTCTTTAAAGTCGTAACTAACTTGTGCATCCCAAATTTCTGAGCCTAAATCTTCAGTTTCATCAAGCGCAAGACTTAAACCACGAGTTTCAGTTAAAAACTCATCGCGTTTAGTGCCCGCAATACGGAATTCGAAACCTTTATATTCATAATAAGCGGTTAATGAATAGCTTTCTTCAGAAAGACCTGGAATTCGACCGCCGTCTTCTAATTCACCATCAATGAAAGTTGCACTAACGGCAAGACCAAAACCTTCTAGTTTTTCGTGAATTAAGCGAAATGGTACACTGGCTTGGAATTCATAACCACGTACAAAGCCTTGCAAACCGTCTTCAGTTGAGTCTACAAAACCTAAAAAGCTCGCAGGCGCTTGACCCGTTGACCCTTGATGATACTCAGGAATATAAACGTCTGAAAAATCTGTTAACGCTTGACCACTTCGATGCCAATTTTTTAAATCTTTATAGAAGAATGTTGCTGCAAAATAGCCATCATCAGTAAAGTAATTTTCGTAAGACAAATCGAATTGATTGGCTTCTAATGGTTTAAGTGTTGGATTTCCGCTACTGCCAGACCATGCTCCATTTTCAGGATCGGTGCTATTAATATTGTTATCGTTGAATGAAAAAGTTGCTCTATTATTAGGGCGCATATCATCCATACGTGGACGACTTAATACTTTGCCCATTGCTGTACGAATAAACTGATTTTCAGCAATTTCAAAGCTTAAGTTTAAAGTGGGCAGAATGTCAGTATATGAATCACCACCACTTACCGGAGTCGCATCAACATAGCCAGTGGCATTATCAACAACGGAGAAGCCTGTAGATGTTTGATCAATGCTAACAACTTGTAAACCTACATTACCACTCATTAGCACATCACCAAATTCAGCTTCTAAATTTAGTTTTACGTAAGCAGATAATTGCTCTTCATTAATAGTATAAGTATCACCTAAGCGATCTGTTTGTACTAAAGAAGCAGCTGTTTCTGTGTAGTAGCCACTTTTATATAGACCAATACTATCGTAAGCTAAAACGCCATTAATACCGATAAATCCTAAGTCAGCGACACCTAATACATTAGGAATTGGACCATCATTTGGATATTCTGGTGCAGTTAAATAATCGCCTTCATTGATTTTTTCTTTAGTACGGTCAGAATAAAGTACACCAGCTTCGATACCTGAAATAATACCGTATTCTAATAAGCCATTAACTTCTAGACGAACACTGTCTAAGTCTTCTTCAAATTCTGGACGATTAATAAAGCCATCTTGTGCGTCACTACCAATGATAGGTGCGCCCCAAGCTTGAGGGCCGGCTAAACGCATAAGGCTTTCATCAGTATAATCAACACCCGCTAGTGTTGGATGATCACTATACATAACACCTGTTGGCGTCATTTCCCAAGAGCGTGCGGCACCAGGTCGACCATCAATGCCGGCACGGCCAACACCAGAGTAACTCTCTACATCAACAATTGATTTTTCAACAGAGCCTGTTGAAATATCTAAAACAGCTGTCCAGTCTTGATTCAAAACGTACTCAACATTTAAGCCAAATGTGGTTAGTTTTGAATCTTGAGTACGGGCATCATTTCGAACAACAGATTGAAAGCCATCCCAGTAGCCAGAAGTAACTAAACCATCTTCTACATTGGTTTCCGTATAATTTACGCCACCCCACACCGGACCGCCCTCTTCAAGGCCTCGGCGAACATCATTTTCACTGAAATCTATATATAACGCATCGAATTGAATTTTTAACGCATCTGTCGGCTCATATTCGATAATGGCAGCAATTGAATCACGCTCTAAAAGTGCAGAACGAACGAATGAATCGTGACCACCCAATATTTTATTGCCTTCAGGTGTATCTGCATAACCCCATGCGCGGAAGTTTTCTTCTTGGCGTGGTGTTTCTAAAGAAGATAAGACTAAAGCAACGCCTAAAGTATCATCCATGAACTTATCAACGAAGTTGAATGAAAATCGGTGTCCGTCATTATCATAGTCTGGATTTGCTGAATCTTTTTCATTTTGTTCAAAATTGACATTAAATGCCATGACCGAGTCTGAATTTAGCGGGCTGACCGTTTGTAAATCAACTGTACCACCAAGGCCTTGTGACACTAATCCAGCTTCAGGTGTTTTATAGACAACAACGTTAGATATAATTTCAGTTGGATATAAATCATATTCTACACCGCGGTTATCACCCATACCGAGTAATTCACGGCCATTGAGTGAAGTTCCCACATAGTTTTCATTAAAACCACGAACAGATAAACCACTGGTACGGCCATTTCGTCTTTCACCGGTTACACCGGGAAGTCGTGCTAATGATTCAGCAATACTTGTATCAGGTAATTTACCAATATCTTCCGCCGATAAAACTTCAACGATAGAGCTTGAACTCATTTTAATTGCTTGAGCTCTTTGTAAGCTTCCACGTATACCTGTAACTGTGATGGTTTCTACTTCTTTTTCTTTTGCTGTTTCAAGTGCCACTTCTTCTGCAAAAGTTGGCAAGCTTAACGCCATGAAACCGCTTGATAGCAATGCCAAAGTTACTCGGCTTGGTTTAAAATTTAACACTGGTGAACTCCCCTATACATCCATGCTTTAATTATTATTCAGCGATCCGGCGCTGATATCGATAATTTGTATTTTTCTGCTTAGTTTTGCAGACAATTCTAATATAGAGTGGAGGCTTGATGATGAATACTATCTGCATACGTATTCATAAAGTCAGATTAAAAGCCTACTTAGAAGATAAAACAGCCACCATAGAATTAACCGTAAAATAAAAGTCGATACAATTATAACTTAACCATTTATTATCAATAAGTTAAACGAACATGAACATAAAACTCAACATAATAACTATTAAACCCCTTAATATTCTTCTTTTTAAATTAGCGTTGAATACGTATGTAATAAATGAAATGGTTTCAAAACACTAACGACTATTTTGAAGTTAAAGTGATCGATATATAACAACTTCGACGACTTAAAACATAAGTCGTGACAAAACATTAATCCCCCACATTTAAACGAACACCAGCCCCTTCCCATTAATTAAAGACAACAAGCACAGTCAAACAAAGTTAGTTTTATTCGATAAAATAATTTGGTGTCTGAATTCGTTCAATTCATTGGGCGATAATAATATGATGTCGATTAATTACGCTTGAAACTAAAAAGCTTATTGCAATGCAATAAGCTTTTTTATGAAGACTTAACGACCTGACATCAGCTAACCATCTGCTAATTAACCCTAAAAGTTAACGTATCTATTTCGCATTGACAAATACAAAATGGCATGTCGTTTTCAATAACCTGCAGGGTTTTCTTGTTAAGCTTTATTTTATAATCTCCTGGAATTAAATCATACACTAAACTCAAGTCTAGTAGGGTGGCAACGTTACCGTTGGCCCTGATCAATTGATAATCTTCTGGACTCGGATTCGCGCGTTTAATAATAGGTCCTTGATAGTCTACTTGCTCATTATATTGGTCGGTAATAATAAAAAGTTTTGAATAAAACCCTTCTAATGGCGTATGCCAAGTCAACACAGATAAATCTCTGTCAATATGATTAAATAAGATAAAATCAACAAAAATACCATTTACTACTGGCTGTTCAGCAGCAATGATAAGCTTACAACTAATCGGTGGCTGAGCTATTTCAAAAATATTAATTTTTGATTCAACCGTCATCATCCCTTCCATAACGAAGTGCTCCTTATTACAACTTATTAATGATATCGCTATAAAATACCCAATAGCACTGCGTGCTTAATGATTTTCAGGTTCTATAACACTCATTTATCACCTACAACGTAATTAAATTTTGGATAATTCCATTTACAGTTTAAGTAAAGCATCAATTTCTGTAATCAGCACAGTTAATTACGATAAAAATAGTGAATATTAGAATGATGTCTCAAATTAGTGCTAACTTTCTGCTGATGGTCAAAGTGATTTAACTTAGACAGCTCGTATTAAATTTATATCAGCTTAAGTTGTCACAGGTTATTACAATTGATTTTGTGGGTAATTCAATCATGCCTCTTTGATCTATATTTGATTAACATGTTTACAAAAAATTTAATAAACTTAGGATTAATCTTATTTAAATAAAGACGTTAGCTAGTTAGAAGGTGTCAAAATAATTAAGGGTATTATTAAAAAAGGATAAGCACCTTCCAACCAATAAAGAAAAACGTTAGTCATGTAAGCGCAGTTTTATTACATCGCTTGAGCAAGTTTTAATCAACGAATAACAGTCAAATGTAGTCATTAACGCTTTGGCACAAATTAATTCACCACTGCAACAAGTAGCTTGATAGAATATCGAAAAATATGTGGTTAGTTAAAAGAAGAACCACTTAACATTATTCAACATTAGCAATATTAAGGGTTACGCTTTGCAACATTTAGTTTGGGATCTGGATCCCGTATTTTTCTCCATTGGGCCACTGACTGTTCATTGGTATGGCGTGTTATTCGCTGCTGCTATTTTATCTGGTTTGCAAGTAATGAAATGGATTTTTCAAACCGAAAAGCAAGACCTAGCTGCCCTAGATAACTTATTGGTTTACATTGTTATAGGCGTGATTGTCGGTGCACGTTTAGGCCATTGTTTCTTTTACGACCCCGGTTATTACTTTGCCAACCCGATGAAAATACTCGCCATTTGGGAAGGCGGTTTAGCTAGCCATGGTGGCGGCCTTGGTGCGATTATTGCCGCTGGAATTTATAGCAGAAAACATAGCATGAACTTTCTATGGTTACTCGACAGACTCGCGATATGTACTGCCCTATTCGGCTTTTTTGTCCGCAGTGCCAACTTCGTTAATTCTGAAATTTTAGGTACCGCGAGTAATGTACCTTGGGCAGTAATCTTTGCCCGTATCGATAACGTTACTCGCCACCCTTCTCAACTGTATGAAGCCTTTGCTTATTTAGCTATATTTTTTATATTGATGGTTTTATATAAACAAAAGAAATCCCAAACACCACAAGGCTCTATTTTAGGCATATTTTTAATTTTAATTTTTACCGCGCGCTTTCTTATTGAAATGTTAAAAGAAAAACAAGCCGCTTACACTGCCGATATTGCGCTAACTGCAGGACAAATGTTAAGTATTCCTTTTTTTATCGCGGGTGTTGTATTAGTTATTTGGTCATTAAAAAACAATAAACAAGTACAATAATATTAACAATTTCACCCATATCTAAGTGACCGAAAAATGCTTAGGTAATGACAAAATTATGATTAATAAAAAATGGTCAAAAATTTATGAGTAAAAAATATTACGTGGTATGGAAAGGCGCAAAAACAGGTGTCTTTGAGCAGTGGAATGATGTTAAAAGTCACACTCAAGGACGTGCAGACGCGCAATATATGGGGTTCCCATCAAAAGCAGAGGCTGATTCAGCATTTCAATCTACTTATACTAAGGCTTTAACAAAACGATCGATGAGTAAAAGTAGCGGCGCTAAACCTGCTGCTTCTGCTGCCTACGTTAAAGCTGAAACTACCGGAGCGAGTAATAGCTCAACATCTGCAAAAACTGCAGATATCAATATTTATTGTGATGGTGCTTGTTCTCCAAATCCTGGAAAATCAGGAACGGGCATGGCGGTATATCAACAGCAGAAATTAGTTGAGCTGTGGTATGGCTTATATGAACCAATGGGCACGAATAACACCGCTGAACTTAATGGCTTACTTGCCGCATTTAATTACGCACAAGATCACATTAAGCAAGGTAAAACTGTTCAAGTACTTTCTGATTCTAAATATTCCATAGACTGCATCACTAAATGGGCAAAAGGCTGGCAAGCTAAAGGCTGGACACGCGGCAAGGGTGAAGAAATTAAAAATCTTGAGATCATCAAACAATGTTTTACGCTCTACCAAGCACTAAAGGCTAATTTAATTATTAGTCATGTAAAAGGTCACGCCAATATCGAAGGTAATGAACTTTCCGATAGAATGGCCGTATTAGCTCGGGTTAAATGCACAAAAGGTTTTGTTCAATACCAAGAAACATTAGATATTAAGACTATATTGGCCATGGCCTCGGGCTAATCTATTAGTAATATAGCATCCAGAATCAAAAAAAAAAGGACAGTTCACTACTGTCTTTTTTCTTATTATCTACAAGAAAATACACCGCCAAATAATCTACACTGACTAAAAGATAAAATAATCAGTATCCCAAAAGCCCATTGTCCCCTCAGTTCTTTATCGAAACACTCATTAAGTGTTTTGTTGAAATATATTAATTGAAGCTTAACGAGGCAGAAGTTTAATCGTAAGTTTTGTCGCCGAACAACCTGAAAACCCTTGCCTACTGTGCAATATACCAGTATTCTACGCGGCCATTTTATCTTTGGACTTCCACATGATCGGATTTGACTACGGCACCTCAAACTGTGCTGTCGGCGTTATGGAAAACAATACGCCAAAACTATTATCTTTAGGTGATCATGGTCGATTTATATCGTCAACTTTGTATGCCCCCAGTCGTGATGTTATCGTTAATTGGCTGCAAAAGCGCTTGAGCTTGAACGAACAAAAAAACTTTCAACAGCAACGTCAATGGCAGCTACAAAAAGGACAAAACTCCTTACGAGAGCTTACTTTAGACGGTTACCCAACTGAATTATCGTTTGGCCAACAAGCATTAAATAATTATTTACAAGAACCCGATGAAGGCTATTACATAAAATCTCCAAAGTCATTTCTGGGTGCCAGTGGTTTATTGCCGCAACAAATGGAGTTATTTGAAGATATTGTTGCCGCAATGATGAGTAACGTAAAAAGTCTGACTGAAGCAGCACTTGGTAGAAGTGTAAGCCAAACGGTCATTGGTCGCCCGATTAACTTTCAAGGTCTACGTGGCGAAGAAAGTAACCAGCAAGCAATAAAACTATTAACTAATGCCGCTAAGCGTGTAGGTTTTAAAGATGTTGAATTTCAATTTGAACCGGTTGCAGCAGGTTTTGAATATGAAGCTAGCCTTACTGAGGAAACCAAGGTTTTAGTGGTCGATATTGGCGGTGGCACCACAGATTGCTCAATGTTATTAATGGGGCCGAAACAAGCAGTATTAGCTGATAGAACCCGTGATTTATTGAGCCATAGTGGTGAACGCGTTGGCGGTAATGATTTTGATATTGCTTTTGCGCTTAAAGGTATTATGCCCAGTTTTGGTTTAAATAGTTTGTTAAAAACAGGCAAACCTATGCCAAGCAATAGTTTTTGGCAAGCAATGGCTATTAATAATATCAACCATCAAACTGAGTTTTACAGTTCGGCTAATGGCCGCTTTTTAGAACAGCTTATTCGTGATGCCGAGCAGCCAGACTTATTAACCCGCTTGTTAACTGTTCAACAGCAAAAGTTAAGTTACCGCGTGGTGAATGCTGCAGAGCAAACTAAGATTGCCTTAACTGAGCAAACCGAACAGCAAATAGACTTATCTGATATCGATAACGGGCTCACCGTAGATCTTGATAGGAATGGTTTTGCCATGGCATGTAAAAGAGAATTGAATGCTATTGCGGTGCTAATGAAAGATGCTATTTCGCAGGCTAACTGCCAGCCAGATGTGGTATTTGTCACTGGCGGTACCGCCAAATCACCGGTATTAAACCAATTTTTGCAACAGCAATTCCAAGATACACCGATTGTCATTGGTGACCATTTCGGTAGTGTTACAGCAGGTCTTACGCGTTGGGCTAAGACTATTTATTCATAAAAACATAGTAAAATTAACGGTACTTAGTAGCCAGACGCTTACGATTATTTGATGATACGTGATTAATGGCTACTTAGCATAAACTAGAGAAGTAACATCAATATTACTAATTACCTGAACATTCTACTGAATAAAACAGCCAACTTTTGCGTTATTTAGCACTTTTATCTTCCTTAGATAGAAGGTCACCTAAAAGATCAGGTTTATATATGATCGAAGTGACCTTTAAATGGATCCTTTGTAGTTTATAGTGGTACAAAAGTTACTAATAATGATGTCATAACGAATAGATAAATGGGATGACCAAAAACCCCATAACATCACGCGTATGAATTTGTACACCCACTCCCATAATAGGTAAAATTATCAGCAGGAAAAATGGCTGAAGTAAGTTACTAGTTGTCTCCCCATAGGCTGTTGCCATAGCAACACGTGAGACAAAAGCTTTTACTTGCTCAGCGGGTAAAGTTTCAGTAAGTTTGAGTGCAGTTTCAGTTAGTGCCGGTCCAATCACTGCCCACTCTCCGCCTGCAGAAGGAATTGCAAAATGAATCAGTGAACCACTTAATAGGGTAATAAAAGGTAAAGATTGTATCGAGGCTCCAGCAGACATCCAGCTTGACAAATTAGCACCTAATCCACTAAACATCATGATGCCCATTATTCAAGTAACAAAGGGGTATTGAAAAACGATCCCTGACATATTACTGCAAGACCGCTTCATCGAAATGACATATTGAATAGGTGTTTTATGAGCGATTAAACCAATAGCCATAAAAGTGAAGATCATAATATTAAGATTTAAATCAAAGCCATTATTTAAAAAGTGACGGAAAATAAACTAAAAAGCAGTCAGGGCAATAATAAATTGTAACCAAGAGCTATTATTTAGCCGATCAGACATTGAGTTGCCGGTGAGATTTTGTGAGTGTGCTTCTTCAGCAACAGTGTTATTTGCAGCATGTCCTACAGCTTTCAATGTAGCCATTGAACTTGCAGTGTCCGCTTTTGGTTTTAATAACCACATCAACAAAGGCACGGTTAAAAAATGTGTAAAAAGATAGCAGTAGTTTAACAAACTACCTAGCGTAAGGCTTACTGGAATTAAATCTGCAGCACACCTGTGCTTTACGTTTTATTTTATCTTTTTGTATAGCAACAATGTGTCTAATTGGGTGGGCAACTTTATACGCAGGAAAAGTGGCCAAATATAAGGTATTTATCTTAATCTATTTAAATCATCAAATAATCAGGGCTGTTGATATAACGTTTTCAACAGCCAAAAGCTTTCATTAATAAAGTTAATATATTATTGTAGTTCCAACGCCCAGCGACCACTATAAGTTCGCTCGTTAAACGTAGAAGTTGAGTTCGACTCTACTGTTTTATTAACTCTAACTAAACGTGTACCTTTAATTTGAAACTGAGAGGTAGTTTCACTCTCCGCAGACATAGAAAAAAATATATAAGCGCTGCCTTTTCCTGAATAGCTCATGCGAGTTTCAATAGGAATACCTTCATCGTTAATTAAAATTTTATAACTGCCGTTGAATTTATTTACATAACCGCGCGTTTTTTTATCATCAATGAAACTTTCTAGCGGTAAGTCAAAGTCTAATACACGCACTTGTTTGTCGAGGTAGTCAATATTGCTTTCAGTGGTAAATTTGCCTTTTGCGATAATATCTAAAATGGTTTGTGCTGAGGAGAGTATAGGAATTAAAGATGACGCCGATAGTATTTCTGCCCCATTTAAGGCTGGGGTATCCGCTTCTTCATTATTGATTTTAATGAGATTTTCTTGTGCTATTTGCGTTAAAACATTTTTCGAATAACGAATATCTAAACCTTCAATACTTTCAGAAAGTGTTGATTTAATTGCGCCGGTTTTTAATTTTTTATCTTTCCCATCACCTCTAGACTCAGTAAAAGTAACGCTTAATACACCAGAAACTGAATGGCTACCGTCTAACTTAGCCAAGGCTTGTTGTAAATCAGCCAAGCCATCAGCGTGAACGTTTTGTGTAAGGGTACACGTAAGCACAGCTAATACCGTAATGTGAATATTTTTGAATGTCATAACTTACCCTGTTTATTATTTTAATTTTCAGTGGATGATATACCCATACTTTATACTCAATATTACGTGAGTAGTTCAATATATTTTATTCAAACAATTGTTACTAAGTATTTCTTTTTATTTAAATTACTGTGATTTTTTTGCCCATATTCATAGTGTCTAACAATATAAAATATTTTTCAGTAACCCTAGAATCAAAAAAGCCCGCAAAAAAGCGGGCTTTTATAAGTAACCTTAGTTGCTACATCATTTCAATAGCAATCGCAGTGGCTTCACCGCCACCAATACATAAAGACGCAAGACCTTTACTTAAACCACGGTTTTTCAAAGCATGAATTAACGTCACCATAATACGTGCGCCACTAGCGCCTAACGGGTGGCCTAAAGCACAAGCGCCGCCGTTAACGTTTACTTTCGAAACATCTAAGTCTAATTCTTTAATACCTAACATAGTTACCATGGCAAAGGCTTCGTTGATTTCAAATAAATCAACATCAGCGGTTGTCCAATTAGCTTTTGCTAGTACTTTTTTCATAGCGCCAACCGGTGCTACGGTAAATTCTGCTGGCTTTTGTGCGTGCATTGCATGAGCAACAATTTTACATAATGGCGTTAAACCACGTTTTTGTGCTTCTGACAATTTCATCATCACTAATGCGGCTGCGCCATCAGAAATAGAGCTTGAGTTAGCAGCAGTAATTGTACCGTCTTTTTTAAATGCTGGACGCAAGCTAGGAATTTTATCTGGGCGCGCATTACCCGGTTGTTCATCAATTTCAAATACTGAATCACCACGACGAGATTTAATGGTTACTGGTGATATTTCATTAACGAATGAGCCGTCAGCTATCGCAGCATTAGCACGTTCTAAAGAGCGAATTGCATAAGCATCCATGTCTTCACGGGTAAATGCAGATTCATCAGCAGTTGCTTGTGCGAAACACCCCATGGCAATACCGTCATAAGCATTTTCTAGGCCGTCAGTCATCATATGATCAAGTACCTGACCGTGACCCATTTTAATACCAGCTCTGCCACTTGGTAAAAGATGTGGCGCATTCGTCATGCTTTCCATGCCGCCCGCGATAGCAACATCAATAGAACCCGCTAATAAAGCATCATGCGCCTGCATAGCCGCTTTCATGCCTGAACCACAAACTTTGTTAATCGTAGTACAAGTCGTAGACAGGTCTAAGTCAGCTTCTAATGCCGCTTGACGGGCAGGTGCTTGTTTTAAACCGGCAGGTAATACACAACCCATGATCACTTCATCGACTTGAACATTAGATAAATTAGCGGCTGCCATAGCACCACGAATAGCTGTGGCACCTAATGTGGTAGCACTAACTGCAGATAAACCGCCCATAAAACCGCCCATAGGGGTGCGTTTTGCTGCAACGATAACGATAGGATCTTGAGTAGACATGTGGCTCTCCAAAAAGTGTAGTTCGATAAATGTAGCTAATAATCGATAATAATTGCGCAACAGATTACCGCAATTCAAGCTTTACGCCAACGTAAAGATTATAGTCCTTTAGTGTTATCTTTATCTCTGATTGCAAATTCGCCAAGCATTCTTTACAACGCTCGCTTAAAACCTAGCTAATATCAGCAATAATATATGCTGTATTACATAGCTTACTTACGCCTCGCACTTTACGTTAACGTAAACTTGTTGTAAGGTATCCTATAGATAAAAACCAAATTAACTTCGAGCAATAAAAATGAGCGATATTACCCCAATCACCTACTCTATTGGTGAGTTAGCGAGAGAGTTTGATATTACCACCCGCAGTATCCGTTTTTACGAAGACCAAGGCTTGATAATTCCTACTCGCAAAGGACAGACAAGAATTTACAACCAAAGAGACAGAGTTCGACTAAAGTTAATTCTACGGGGTAAACGCTTAGGTTTTTCATTAGCTGAAACAGGTCGCTTATTTGAGCTTTACGATGCCGACAAATCAAGTGCTACACAACTAAAAACAATTATGGATTTAATTTCCAACAAGAAAAATGATTTAAACCAACAGCTAGAAGATATCCAAGCGGTATTAATTGAATTAACAGGCTTAGAAAACAACTGTCAAAATGCGTTAGCCTCCATTGATAAATAAAGCACAATAAATACAGAAAAAATTTAAGTAACAGCTAACGCGACAATTAACAGCGTTAACATGACAAACAATTATTAAAGGTACTACTATGATTTCTACATTCTCATCAATGAATTTTAACTTGGGTGAAACCGTTGACATGATCCGCACCACGGTGAATGCTTTTGCTCGTGACGAAATTGCTCCTCGTGCAGCACAAATTGATATTGATAATGAATTTCCAAACGACTTATGGCGCAAGTTTGGCGATTTAGGTTTATTAGGTATGACGGTTGATGAGCAATATGGTGGTTCTGGTTTAGGTTATTTAGAGCACATGGTGGCGATGCAAGAAATTTCACGTGCTTCTGCTTCTGTAGGCCTAAGCTACGGCGCTATGTCTAACCTTTGTTTAAACCAATTAAACAAAAATGGTAGCCATGAACAAAAAGAAAAGTATTTACCAAAACTTTGTACTGGTGAACATATTGGTGCCCTAGCGATGTCAGAGCCAAATGCCGGCTCTGATGTAGTTAGCATGAAACTTACCGCTAAAAAACAAGGCGATAAGTACATTCTTAATGGCAATAAAATGTGGATCACTAACGGTCCTGACGCCCATGTTTTTATTATCTATGCCAAAACCGATACCAGTGCTGGTTCTAAAGGTATTACTGCTTTTATCGTTGAACGTGACTACCCAGGTTTTTCTCGTCATCAAAAACTCGATAAGTTAGGTATGCGTGGCTCTAATACCTGTGAATTAGTCTTCCAAGATTGTGAAGTACCGGCGACAAATATTTTAGGTGAAGAAGGCAAAGGCGTGCGCGTACTAATGTCGGGCCTAGATTACGAGCGTTTAGTTTTAACTGGCGGACCGCTAGGTATTATGGATGCTTGTATGGACTTAGTTGTACCTTACATTCACGACAGAAAACAATTTGGCCAAGCCATTGGTGAATTTCAATTAATTCAAGGCAAAATTGCCGACATGTACACACAAATGAATGCAGCAAAATCTTATGCCTATTTATGTGCGATGGCAGCGGATCGTGGCGAAACAACCCGTAAAGATGCTGCAGGTGTGATTTTATATTCTGCCGAACTGGCGACCAAAATGGCCTTAGATGCAATTCAGTTACTCGGTGGTAACGGTTACATTAATGAGTTCCCAGCGGGTCGTTTATTACGTGATGCTAAGTTGTATGAAATTGGTGCTGGCACCTCAGAAATTCGTCGCATGCTAATTGGCCGCGAATTATTCAACGAATCGGTTTAAGTTACCTTTTCTCGTTGCCAATGAATGCTGTTGCTATATAAAAACAGCACCATTGGCTTCGGGATAGATAAATTATATACAAAAATAAAGTCTCTCAGTGACTATTGCTATTGAACACTTATAACTAATGAATTACCGAATTAAGTACTGAATTAACGACTGAATTAAGTGCTGAATTAAGTACCGCATGTAAAGTTAGTGAATCGACAACAATATCAATATGCTCTGACGAAGCAAAAGATCAACAAAATAGAAGGTTATACCGTGGCTAAGATAATATCGAAAATTAATTCCCGCAGCCCTGAATTCATCGAAAATGCTGCCCATATGAAAGTGCAAGTCGATGACTTAAAACTAAAGTTAGAGACAATAAAGCTGGGTGGCGGCGAACGCAGTCGCGAACGTCATTTATCACGGGGGAAATTATTGCCTAGAGATCGCGTTTACGCCCTACTCGATCCAGGCTCGGCCTTTCTTGAATTATCACAATTAGCCGCTTATGAAGTTTACGACGATAACGTCCCTGCTGCTGGTATTATTACCGGCATTGGCCGTGTTGGAGGCCAAGAATGTATTATTGTTGCCAACGATGCGACCGTAAAAGGTGGCACGTATTTCCCGCTGACAGTTAAAAAGCATTTACGCGCGCAAACTATCGCACAAGAAAACAATTTGCCTTGTATTTATCTTGTAGATTCAGGCGGTGCAAACTTACCGAATCAAGATGACGTTTTCCCTGACAAAGAACATTTTGGTCGTATCTTCTTTAACCAAGCGAATATGTCTGCACAAAGCATACCGCAAATTGCTGTGGTTATGGGCTCATGTACCGCAGGTGGCGCTTATGTTCCCGCCATGGCTGATGAATCTATTATCGTTAAAGAACAAGGCACTATTTTCCTTGCAGGCCCACCATTAGTTAAAGCGGCCACTGGTGAAGTGGTGAGTGCGGAAGATTTAGGTGGCGCTGATGTGCATTGTCGCACCTCCGGTGTTGCCGACCACATGGCACAAAATGATCATCACGCTTTAGAAATTGCCCGCAGTGTTATTGGTAACTTAAACCGAGTTAAACCCGTACAAATGGCGATTAAAGAAGTGGTTGAACCTGCATACGCTATGGAAGAAGTTTACGGCATCGTACCAAAAGATGCTCGTCAGCCATTTGACGTACGTGAAATTATCGCCCGCGTGGTTGATGGTAGTGAATTTGATGAATTTAAAGCACTTTATGGCACAACTTTAGTTTGTGGTTTTGCTCGTATCTACGGCTATCAAGTCGGCATTGTCGCCAATAATGGGATTTTATTTGGCGAGTCTGCACAAAAAGGAGCTCACTTTATCGAGCTTTGTGCACAACGAAAAATCCCCCTAGTGTTTTTACAAAACATTACTGGCTTTATGGTTGGAAAACAATACGAGGCTGGCGGCATAGCAAAACATGGCGCGAAAATGGTCACGGCTGTTGCTACTGCGCAAGTGCCTAAGTTTACCATTTTAATTGGTGGTAGCTTCGGTGCAGGTAACTACGGTATGTGTGGGCGCGCTTATGACCCACGTTTCCTATTTATGTGGCCAAACTCTCGCATTTCAGTGATGGGCGGCGAGCAGGCAGCGGGCGTGTTAGCGCAAGTTAAGCGCGATCAAAAAGATACACTTGGCGAGCAGTGGAGCGCCGAAGAAGAAGCAAACTTCAAGCAACCGATTATTGATGACTACGAACGCCAAGGTCATCCATATTACGCGTCTGCGCGTTTATGGGATGACGGTGTTATCGACCCGGCTGAAACTCGTCAAGTACTTGGGTTAGCTATTTCAGCTTCATTAAATAAAGTTATTAAAGAGACCAAGTTTGGTCTGTTTAGAATGTAAGGGTAATTGAAGATGTTTTCACATAGCAATATAAAAAGCCCGAGCGAACAAGTACTGTTCGACGTCGATAGCCTTGGCGTAGCAACCGTGACATTGAATAATGCCGATAAGCACAACGCCTTTGATGACAGTATTATTTATGCGCTAAACCAATTATTTAAAGAAATAGCACTGTGCGATGACATCAATATCATGGTGTTAGCGTCAACAGGGAAAAGCTTTTCTGCTGGGGCAGATTTAGGCTGGATGCAGCGTATGGCGTCTTATTCTTACGAAGAGAATTTGTCGGATGCAAACGCCCTAGCGCAAATGCTAAAAAATCTAAATTTTTTACCACAACCCACCATTGCCAAAGTGCAAGGTGCAGCTTTTGGTGGTGCGGTTGGCTTAGCAAGTTGTTGCGATATTGTGCTGGCAAGTGATAAAGCGAGTTTTTGTTTGAGTGAAGTCAAGCTAGGTTTAATTCCAGCGACCATCAGCCCTTATGTAGTTAATGCTATTGGCCAAAAAGCTAGCAGACGATATTTTCAAACCGCTGAACGATTTTTTGCTGACAAAGCACAACAATTGGGTTTAGTTGATGAAGTTTATTCGTTAACTGAGTTAGATTCCGCCGTTACTACAATGGTAAAGACCTTATTAGCCAATGGACCATCAGCGGTGCGACAAGCAAAGCAGTTAGCATTTGATGTCTCCTACCAAGATATTGATGAGACATTAATTAAAGAAACCAGCGAACGTATTGCCGCAATTCGCGTTTCTTCAGAGGGCCAAGAAGGCCTAACGGCATTTTTTGAAAAACGCCAACCTGCTTGGCAAGCTACTCAAAGACACTCAGCAGAGCCAACAACATCAACAAATAAAGGCGAAGGATAATATTCATGTTTACTAAAATACTAATTGCTAACCGTGGTGAAATCGCCTGTCGTGTTATTAAAACAGCCCGAAAAATGGGTATATTAACCGTTGCGGTTTATTCTGATGCTGATGCTGACTCACTGCACGTAACTATGGCTGATGAAGCTATCCATATTGGCGGTTCACCTTCACGCGAAAGTTACTTATTATCTGAAAAAGTGATTGAAGCAGCTAAGCGTACTGGCGCTCAAGCTATTCATCCAGGCTACGGTTTCCTATCGGAAAATGCTGATTTTTGTCGTATGTGTGCCAAAGAAGGTATTACCTTTATTGGCCCACCGGTTGCAGCCATTGAAGCGATGGGCTCTAAGTCTGCCGCTAAAAACATCATGGAAAAAGCGAACGTACCTTTAGTACCTGGTTATCATGGTGACGACCAATCGGAAGCTGTCATTAAAAAAGCTGCTGATGATATGGGTTATCCGGTACTACTTAAAGCTACCGCGGGTGGCGGTGGTAAAGGTATGCGCCAAGTATGGAACGAAAGTGAATTTTCGGAAGGCTTTGCTGCTGCTAAACGCGAAGCTAAATCATCATTTGGTGATGATACTATGCTGGTTGAAAAGTACTTAACCCAGCCTCGCCATGTTGAAATTCAAGTGTTTTGTGATAATCATCAAAACGCGGTTTACCTGTTCGAACGCGACTGTTCTGTTCAACGTCGTCATCAAAAAGTAATAGAAGAAGCTCCTGCCTTTAGCATGAGTGAAGAACTACGCGCTCAAATGGGTGAGTCTGCCATAAAGTCAGCTCAAGCTATTGGTTATCAAGGCGCTGGTACGGTTGAATTTTTACTTGATATTGACGGTTCATTTTACTTTATGGAAATGAATACTCGCTTACAAGTAGAACATCCCGTTACAGAATTAATTACTGGCCAAGATTTAGTTGAATGGCAACTGCGGGTAGCAGCTGGCGAAATATTGCCGAAAGCTCAACACGAACTAAAAATCAACGGTCACGCTTTTGAAGCGCGCATTTACGCTGAAGATCCAAACAACGATTTTTTACCGGCTACGGGCACACTAGACTTTTTACAACCACCGCTGGAAAGTGAATTTGTCCGTGTAGATACCGGCGTGCGACAAGGTGATGAAGTGAGCGTATTTTACGATCCTATGATCGCAAAGTTAATTGTTTGGGATGAAAGTCGTGAAAAGGCCCTACAACGTTTAGCTAAAGCTTTATCAGAATATCGCATCAGTGGTGTTACTACCAATATCGATTTTCTATATAATTTGGCCACTAGTGCGCCCTTTGTTAACGCGGATATCGACACTGGTTTTATTGAGAAAAACCAAGCAATTATTTTCCATGAAAGTGAACAAGCACTCGCTGGCGAATTACCGATGGCAGCGCTTTATTTAGTGTTATCGCAAGCACAACAAGCGCAAGCAAAAGCGGCTAAAACTAACGACCCATTTTCACCTTGGAACATGACCAATGCATGGCGCTTAAATGAAGCAAACATCCATCATATCGTTTTAGCCCATAACGGCACCGAATACCCCATTGTCGTCGAGCAAAAACGCCAAGGCAGTGGTAGTTATTATTTAATTACCGTTGATGGCCAAACCGTTGATTGCCAAGGTCGTATTGAAAACGATACTTTGTACGCCAGTATTGATGGCTACCGCAGCCATGCAACCATTGCACAAAATGCTAACCAAATTAGTCTTTATCATCAAAATGGTGTGTTTAACTTTACGCACATCTTGCCTGACTGTGGCGACAATACCGGTGATGATAGCCATGGTGGCTTAGTGGCACCAATGAACGGCACTATGGTATCAGTACTAATTAAAGCTGGCGACAGCGTTATTGCAGATCAACCATTAATGATCATGGAAGCGATGAAAATGGAGCATACCATTCGTGCCCCAAGCAACGGTGTAGTAGATGCCATTTATTATAACGACGGTGAAATGGTTGACGGTGGCGCTGAATTAGTTGCCTTCAGCCCTGAGGACGCATAATGACTGATGTATTTACACCTACACTGCCAGCTTCGTTGCCTGTTCCGTTACCGACGTCGGTAAAAATAGTTGAAGTTGGCCCGCGCGATGGCCTGCAAAATGAAAAAGTGCAAATTAGCGCTGAAGATAAAATAGCGCTAATTGAACAATTAGCCGACGCAGGTGTTAGCTACATCGAAAGTGGCAGTTTTGTCTCCCCTAAATGGGTGCCACAAATGGCAACGTCGAGCGATGTGTTTAACGGTATTACCCGCAAAGCGGGTGTTACTTACGCGGCACTCACACCTAATATGAAAGGTTTTGAAGCCGCCATGGCCGTTAATGCCAATGAAGTCGCTATATTTGGCGCCGCTTCAGAAGCGTTCAGTCAAAAGAATATCAATTGCTCAATTGAAGAAAGTCTGCAGCGCTTTGAACCTATTATGCAGGCGGCCAAAGCCGCAAACATTCCCATTCGAGGTTATGTTTCTTGTGTAGTTGGTTGTCCTTACGATGGTGATATTGCGCCAGAGCAAGTAGCAAAAGTTGCCGAAAAGTTATACCAAATGGGTTGTTACGAAATCTCCCTTGGCGACACTATTGGAGTAGGTACCCCCGCAAGCGTAAGTAAAATGTTAGCGGTGGTTAGTACTAAGGTACCGGTTGAAAAATTGGCCGTACACTTTCATGATACCTACGGCCAAGCGTTAACTAATATTTACGCTGCATTACAAGCTGGCGTGAAGGTAGTCGATAGTGCTATTGCAGGTCTTGGTGGTTGCCCATATGCTAAGGGAGCATCAGGTAATGTTGCGACTGAAGACGTGTTGTACATGCTCAATGGTTTAGGCATAACAACGAATATTGATTTCGACAAGTTACTCAAGGCTGGTTGGTTTATTAGCGACAAATTAGGTAAAGCGCCAATATCAAAAGTATCTGTGGCATATCGAGCACAATAACGCGTTAATTGGTTAATGTACTTAAATAACATTATGAATAATTTTGCTAACGCATATAGCATCTATTATCTATTATCTGCGTTAGCCAACAAGCACAAAGACAATAATTTTTACTGAGGATCAAACAATGGCAGGATTTGACAAAGTAGTGTCAAGCTATGAAGAAGCAATGGCGGGTCTTGAAGACAATATGACCGTCATTGCAGGTGGTTTTGGTTTATGTGGTATTCCAGAAAACCTGATTAGCGAAATTAAACGTAAAGGCACAAAGGGATTAACTGTTGTTTCTAACAACTGTGGTGTTGACGATTTTGGTCTTGGTATTTTGCTTCCTGACCGTCAAATCAAAAAAATCATTGCCTCTTATGTCGGTGAAAATGCCGAATTTGAACGTCAAATGATGAATGGCGAATTAGAAGTTGAATTAACGCCTCAAGGTACCTTAGCCGAAAAAATGCGTGCTGGCGGTGCGGGTATTCCGGCATTCTTTACTGCAACAGGTTACGGAACACCAGTCGCCGAAGGCAAAGAAGAACGTGAATTTGATGGCAGACATTACATTTTAGAGCCCGCTATTACTGGCGACTTTGCGATCGTAAAAGCATGGAAAGCTGACCGCTATGGCAATTTAGTGTTCAGAAAAACTGCGCGTAACTTTAATCCTTTGGCAGCAACAGCTGGAAAGATAACGGTGGTAGAAGTGGAAGAAATTGTTGAACCGGGAGAACTAGACCCAGATCAAATCCACACACCGGGTATTTATGTAAATCGCTTAATTTTAGGTACATTCGAAAAACGCATTGAACAGCGCACTATTCGCAGTTAGTAAGGAGTAATTTATGGCTTTATCAAGAGAACAACTAGCACAGCGAGTTGCACAAGAATTACAAGACGGTTACTACGTTAACTTAGGTATTGGTATTCCAACGTTAGTGGCAAACTATATTCCAGAGGGTATGGAAGTTATGCTGCAGTCAGAGAATGGCCTTCTTGGTATGGGACAATTCCCTACCGAAGACGAAATTGACGCCGACTTAATCAATGCCGGTAAACAAACCGTGACTATGGCAAAAGGTGCATCAATTTTTGATTCAGCAGAATCGTTCGCGATGATCCGCGGTGGCCATGTTGATTTAACCGTTTTAGGCGCATTTGAAGTTGATGTTAATGGTAATATCGCCTCTTACATGATCCCAGGTAAGTTAATTAAAGGCATGGGCGGTGCGATGGATTTAGTTGCCGGTGCTGACAATATTATTGTTACCATGACCCATGCTTCAAAACATGGTGTTTCTAAACTATTAAGTAATTGTACCCTGCCGTTAACCGGCAAAGGTTGCATTAAAAAAGTATTAACTGACCTTGCTTTTATCGAAATAAAAAATGGTAAATTTTACTTATTAGAGCGAGCACCTGGCGTTTCTGTTGAAGAAATAATGTCATTAACTGAAGGCGAACTCATTGTTGAAGGCGATGTGCCTGAAATGAAATTATAAAGTGTTTACATTGAAGACTAAATGAAATGTCTACAGAGCAAAATATACACTAAGGGGCGCTAGCCCCTTTTATTTTGCCTTTACCTAGACCCACCTATCGATTTCAATAATTTTCACGTAAATATTAAATATTTAAAATAATCAGCTTCTTCATCAATGTAGTGCTATGTGTACAATACTACAAATATAACCAGGTCAATTACCTACAGGCTGTTACAGTTGGGTTGCAATCTATTGCAATATTAGAGATACTGAAATAGACAAAGAAAAGGCAAAACACGCGAAAACGTGTTACGCAAAACCACCGGTCTAAGGATAAATATACTATTTATCTATGACAGCGGAGTTACCGTGTTATTAGGTACATCCTGTGGTTTTTTCTTTTACTAACTCTACTTGTTTTATAAAAGGTTATTAAAATGAAAAAATTATTACTAGTTACTACCATTACTGCTTTAACTATGACGTCTATTATAACTGCGCCGACAGCACAAGCTGCTAATGTTGCACAAAGTGTATGTGAGTATGTTGCTGCTGACGACAAAAGACGTATGCGTTCATTCTTAAAGACGAATAAATTAAAAATTCGTAATATCTTCTCAGGTATCCAATGTAATGGTCAGAACTTGTTGGAATTCGCAGCCACTAAAGGTTCAGTTGAAACAGGCTCTTTGATGATAAGTAAATTACCAAAGAAAACCGTTTCTGCTAACTTGGCAGTATTCCAGAATGGATCGCAACCATTAATCGACGCTGCAAACGAACGCGTTAGCAGCTAGAAATATATTTTCGAGTAGGCGTTTATACTTTCTGTAAGTTCTATGTTTTACTAGTTAATATTTCTGTGTCATTAAAAAGGTCAGCATTAGCTGGCCTTTTTTTTACGTGATTATCATCAAAAACCAATTTCAGCTAGCCACACTGCATAAAACTGATTAAAATCACGCCAAAGTTTTATATTAATCTAATCGGTTTCATGAATGACCAATAAACGTAGCTACATTAACAGTAACAACGCCCTAGTTTTAACCGGAGGCGGTGCACGTGCTGCTTATCAAGTCGGTGTTTTATCTGCAATAGCTAAGTTCATGCCACGTACCCACGGAGTGCCTTTTCCAATTATTTGTGGCACTTCAGCAGGCGCTATAAACTCTACCGCATTAGCTTGTTATGCTTCATGTTTTCAACTAGCCGTCAAAAAATTAGAATGGGTTTGGAAAAACTTAGACCCATGTAGGATTTATCATACTGATCCTATGCGGGTGTCCAGTCACCTGATCGGAGGTTTTCTGGGAGGATTTCAAGCAGATTATGCCAATAAAAATGCCAGAAGTTTATTAAATAATGCGCCGCTTAGGCAACTACTCGAAACTGTAGTGGATTTTAGCAGAATAGATACCAATATAAGACGTCGCTATCTTTCCGCGGTATCAGTTACGGCTTCAAGTTATAGTAGCGGCGATTCTATTAGTTTTTTTCAATCAGAAGATTCTATATCCCCGTGGTTTAGATCCAAACGACGAGGCGAGCCGACACAGTTAAATAGCCAGCATTTAATGGCATCAGCGGCTATACCATTAGTGTTTCCGTCTGAAAAAGTAAAACGACATCATTTAGGCGATGGTTCAGTGCATCAACTTTCTCCGTTAAGCCCTGCAATCCACTTAGGCGCAGAAAAAATATTCATCGTCGGTGTTGATCAACCCAAAGAGCCCATACATGCGCTTGAGAATAATCCACATCCACCAACAACCGCTTCTATCGCGGGTCACTTACTAGATTCTATTTTCTCTGATACCTTACAAAGCGATATTGAACGTATGGAAAGAGTTAACCATACCCTATCGCTGATCCCAGACGAAAATAAAAAGAATACCTTAGGTTTAAAAAATATCGAGTCATATGTGCTAAACCCAAGCCACAACTTCAATAGTATTGCCGTAAAATATTACGATAAACTGCCTATTTCAATTCGATTATTACTGCGAAGTATCGGGATAAGTAATGATGCAGAATCAAGCTTACTCAGCTACCTGTTGTTTGAAAAGAACTACTGTAAAGAGTTAATAAACCTTGGTTTTAACGATGCGCTTGAGCAAGAAACCAAAATACGTCAATTTCTTGATATCTGATATTAATTAATTAAATTAAATATTGAACACCTAGTCAGAATTTAAACGCACAAAACTTCAAATTTAGTTGACTGAATCTAGCACTAACATTGTTTTTAGTACGCTATTAATGCCCTTCTTGCACAAAACGCTCTGCACGCTCAACTCGACGGGGCTTACCACGAACAATCAAAGTATCTTGTGGTAATAATATGGTCTCTACATCAGGTTCTTCACTTTCGATATTATTACGTCTTAGCGCTATAACAAAAACACGGCGCTCATCTAGTTTTAATGACTGAATAGACTTGCCAGTAGCAAATGAGTCGTCTACCAAGATAATTGCGTGTGCAAATTCAATCCGACCAATACCCTCAGGGCTCATGTCGGTATGTTCACCTTGAAAGAAGCCATGTAAATGATTGTAGTGATTCTTGCGCTCTTTTTGTACACGGCGAACAATTCTAGAAAAAGGTACGCCAGATAATGACAGCACTTGTGAAACTAGCATTAAACTACCTTCTAAGCTCTCAGGTACCACTTCATTTGCACCGGCAGCGTGTAATTCATCTAATTGATCATCATTACGGGTACGAACTAAAATAGGGACGTCTGGCGCTAATGAGCGTACTTTTTGGATAACATCGAGTGACTGTTTGTCTTCACCAAAGGCGATGACTACAAGTTTAGCTTTTGATAACTTCGCCGCCTGCAATAACTCAGCCTGTCTCGATGAGCCAAAAAGTACATTTTCACCTGCTTCTCGTGCTTTTGTTGTTCGTAATGGGTCGATATCAATGGCAACAAAATCGATCGATTCCTGTTTTAAAAATCGACTGACGGTTTGGCCAATACGACCGAATCCACAAATAATAACGTGATCATGTAGATCTGTATTTTGAGGTAATTCTTCTAATGCTTGAGTATCAAGTTGTTTCTCATGACTTAACCAAAGTGCCCAACCACGAGCATGGTTGATCATATAAGGTGTTATTGCCATGCTCAGCACGCCTGTCCCCAATAGTATAGAGGCGGTAGTTTCTGGTAACACTTCGACTTGGCTTGCTAACGCGATTAAAACAAAACCGAATTCGCCCATTTGTGCCAACATAATACCTGCTGCCCAAGCATCTTTAGATGACTCTCCTGCGCGCTTTGCTAATAAAACAACGACCAGTATTTTTACTATCATAAAACAAACCAGTAGCGAAATAATGATCAAAGGAGATGAGAAAACAACACTGATATTTAGCTTCATGCCGACAGTAACAAAAAACAAACCCAGTAAAATATCACGATAGGGTCTAATGTCAGCTTCAAGTTGGTGTTTATATTGGCTTTCGCCTAGCATCATCCCCGCTAAAAATGCACCTAATGCCATAGAAAGTCCAAACCATTGCGTTAAGGCTGATGCAACTAAGGTTACCAATAGTGTGGTTAATACAAATAACTCATCCGTTCTAACTTGAGCAACTAAATTGAATAATCTGGGTAGTAGCCATTTACCGGCGAATAATAAAAGCGAAACGACAAAGACCCCTTTAACTAGTGCAAACAACAGCGCCATAATAAAGGAAGAGTCTCCACCTTGTGCTAATAAAGGTATAACGATTAATAGGGGGACTACGGCTACGTCTTGAAATAGTAAAACAGCTACAGAAAGTTGCCCAGACTTTTTCTTCATGCCTCCGCTTTCACTTAATTGGCGAATAACAATAGCAGTAGACGACAGTGCTAATATGCCGCCAATAGTTATTGCTGCGGCAAAACTTTGCCCAAAAAACATAGCAACTAACATAAACAGCACAAGTGTTATAACCACTTGTAAACTACCAACTGTTACTACTAAATGCCGCATTGCAACGAGTTTGGGTAATGAAAATTCAAGTCCGAGAGTGAAGAGTAGAAATACAATACCGAGCTCAGCAAAATGCTCATAGTCAACATGTTCTTGCGCCAAAGCTAACCCATGTTCACCCACCAAAACACCCGCAACTAAATAAGCTAAAATGGCCGGTAATTGTAATCGGCGAAATAGCCAAACAATTAAAACGGCGCTGGACAATATAGCGAGTAACTCAAGGTGACTTGTCAAATGTATTCCTTACAAGGTGATAAAAACGGATATTGGCAGAGTTTGACTGGTTGTTGAACTTAATAACCTAATTTAAGTGTAGCCTTCTAGGGGCACTTTTGTCTAAATTATTTTCTGTAAGCAAAAGAAAAACATACATTAAAACGGTTACTTAACTTAGATAATTAGCCTTGAACTTACACCCGCAGTCATAAAAATTTAAACTAAAATAGCCATTTCATCCTTAGATATGAATAAAATCCCTAAAAGTTAAATAGTAGGTATGCTTTTTGCTTTAGTTACTTCAGAAAGTTTAAACGTCAATATTAGCAGGGAAAAACTATGCGCACAGTCAATGTTGTTAATCACCCTAATTCTAAATTTAATGCCTTTACATTATTTCAACATAGTGAACAACAAAGCCAACGCAACTTGGCCTTACTTGAGCAGTTACAAACGACATTAGATGTAAAGCAGCTTATCGATATTTTCGCTATTGAAGTGGCAAAGTATCTTGATTTTACTGGACTTTACTTTAAACATGTTGATATAAGTGCCACAGCAAGAGGCAGTCGTCAGGCAAAGTCAGAGCGTCAATTTGAATTAAAACTCAATGGTCAGTTTTTTGGCATGATCACTTATGCCGTTAATATGCCCATAAGTATGGGTAATTATAAAGTTTTGACTGAACTGCATGAATTATTGCTCAATCCATTGAAAAATGCGGTGCAATATCATCAAGCCATGCAACTGGCTATGCAAGATAGTTTAACTCAATTAGGCAACCGCCGAAGTTTTGACGAACAAATTAAACGCACGATGGCCCAAGCAAACCGTCGACACACACGTGTCGGATTAATCTTGAGTGATCTCAATAAATTTAAAGCCATTAATGACACCTTTGGTCACAACATAGGCGATAATGTTTTAGTACAATTTGCCAAGGCATTACGCCAAAGTGTTCGAGATACAGATTGTGTCTTCCGCTTTGGTGGTGATGAATTCGCGATTATAGTGGCAGATGCTACTGAGCAGGCTTTATCCGTTATTGAACATAGAATTTACCATGCAATGTCGCAAGATGCATTATTAGCAAAACATAATGTTACCAGTAGTTTAGGCTTAGCTTTTATGAATAGAGCTGACAACGCAACAAGCTTTTTTAAACGTGCAGATAAAGCGTTATATTCTCAGAAAATGACTATGCCGCAAAAGTTGAGTATTGTTTCTCAAAGTTGAACTTTACTGAATGGTGCTGAGCTAAAAGTTTAATAAAGAATGATTATATAGTGGCCTGAGAATACTAACTATATTCTCAGCAATACCTAGCCAAGACGAGATATTGATTTAGCTAAATTCTCGCAAAGCAAGTGACTTTTCATTAGGTGTTGCGCCAACATACAAGCGGCAAAACCTTACCGCTTTTGCAAAGCTTTGCGGACCAATTTTTGCCAGTACTCGACGCAAAAAATCCAAATCTAAATTAAAATTAAGGCTATAGTGTTCCATTGCCTGATCAATACTCGGGTAACTGACCCCGTCAAAGCAAAATTCTCGTTCAATATCTTCGTTAGTAATTTCAATACCATCGAGCACTAGCGGCCAACCTCGAAAATTAACTCTATCTTTTGCGACTTGATACATAAACCAAGCACTTTTTTGAAAGCCAGCAAAACTGCCTCCCTCAAAGCCAGAGTTAGCTAATTCTTCTTCTGTCCAATTTAGCCCTATTGCTAAATCTTTACGATATTTATTAATAAGATAAACTTTAACACTTTGCTCGACTTGCCAAATGTTTCGCACTTCCGCCTTGTTTGCCGCACGAGCGCACTCTAAACAACTGGGTAGAGTTAGCGGGTGATGTGGGCAATCAAAAACTAGATGTGCTGAGTGAGGAAAAGTAAAAGAGTGTCCTGCTGGCTCTGAACAGAACCAGCAGTGATGTCGATAGTTAAAAGGAACGTCGATGTAGGTGTTATCAGACATAAATAACCTGCGACTTTATAACTGTAAGTAATACCATTTGAAATAAATAATCCTTCATTCTAACGTGGTATATGTGAACTATTTACGTTTTTTATTTACTGTTTTATTTTTCTTGTTAGCTTTTGCTCTACGTTGTGCTGCCGGAGTAGCATCGGCTTTTTTACGCGCAAGTAATTGATTCTTTTCTTGTGTCGCTTTATAACGGCTTTTCTTCAACGGCGCTTCTTCTTTAGCGTCGTAATGTGCCGGTAAAGGTCGATTTAACTCGTAACCCGGTACTATAATACGCTCAAATTTTCGTTCAATTAAGGCTTCAATATTATCGAGAAACTGCTCATCTTTAGGGCTGACTAATGATATTGCTGTTCCTGATTTACCTGCTCGACCTGTACGGCCAATACGGTGAACATAATCTTCTGGTAGGAAAGGTAAATGGAAGTTAACCACATAAGGTAAGTTAGCAATGTCAAGCCCGCGAGCAGCAACATCGGTCGCAACTAATACACGAACACTGCCATCAACAAATTGCTCAAGCGCTTTATTACGTGCACCTTGGGTTTTATCGCCATGACATAAAGCGGTTTTTATACCATCGAGTTTTAGTTCTTTCGCTAAAATATTTGCGCTTTCTTTAGTACCAGCAAAAACTAAAACTTGCTGCCAATTATTTACGCCAATAAGTTCAGACAATAACTCAGCTTTACGGGTTTCAGAAACCCAATATACTGACTGTTTTACTTTACCCGATGTCGAGTTTTGACGCGCTACTTCAATCGTTTTAGGTGTTTTAAGCACTTTCTTTGCAAGCGTTTTAACTTTATTTGAGAATGTTGCCGAAAACATCAATGTTTGATGCTTTGCTTTGATCATGGCTACGATACGTTCAATATCGTTGTAAAAGCCCATATCTAGCATGCGATCAGCCTCATCAAGTACAAGGTATTGTACTTGCGATAAATCTAAGTTGCGCTGTTCAAGGTGCTCAATTAAACGGCCAGGTGTCGCGACTAAAACGTCAACACCACTTTTAAGCATTTTCGTTTGTGGTGGCATATTTACACCACCGAAAATAGCACCTGAGCGCAAAGGTAAAAACTCACTGTAAGCTTTTACATTTTTCTCAACTTGCGCCGCTAACTCACGCGTTGGTGTTAAAATTAGGGCTTTAACTGTCGTAGTGGTATCAAAACCATCCGCGTTTGGTTTAACTTTACTCGCTAAACTGTCGAGTATTGGCAAAGTAAAAGCGGCTGTTTTACCAGTACCTGTTTGAGCACTTGCTAAAACATCAACACCGGTACGAATAACAGGAATAGCTATTTGTTGAATCGGTGTTAAATTTTTATAACCGCAGGCTTTTACCGCTTTTAGTAAGTCAGCCGATAAACCTATTGAATCCACACTCATCACATCACCATTTCTGTATTATCGTAAACAACGTACCGACTAAATGCAGCACGCCAAAATATTAAGGCGCGCATTATAGCAGCTTTGTTAACACTTGCTTGTATTAAATATTACGCGTGTTAAACACTACTTTTTAAGCCAGATGCCTTTCGTTAAATTTAAGCGCTGTTCTTCAGCTTCATCAGCCTGATAAGTTGGGAGTAAACCTTTATCTTGTTGGTTGTGATAGTCTTTAGTTATTTTAACCACCACTTTAGAAAGCATAAACAAGGCTGTAACATTAAATATGGTCATTAAGCCAGTCGATAAATCAGCCAAAGCGATTACTTCGGGTAATGTCGCGACAGAGCCAAAGACCAACATCAGTAAAAATCCAATACGTAAAAACCAGCGGCCTAAAATGTTATCCATTTTTAAATATTTTAAATTATTATCAGCATAGGCAAAGTTAGCCACGATTGACGTAAAAGCAAATAACAAAATAGCGATAGTAATAAAGTCGCTGCCCCAATCGCCCACTTGATAAGCCAATGCTTGTTGCGTTAATTGAATGCCTTGTGCTTCACCACCGGTATCTTTAAAAAGTAAGATTAAAATTGCCGTACATGAACAGATAACAATGGTGTCGAAGAACACAGCTAGCATTTGTATATAACCTTGCGATACCGGATGCGGAGGAAAAGGTTCGGCAGCAGCAGCGGCATTAGGTGCACTACCCATACCGGCTTCATTAGAATACAATCCACGCTTAACACCTTGCACAATAGCAGCACCAACTAAGCCACTACCGGCTTCTTTTAAACCCAAAGCAGAAGCAAAAATATCACTAATGACCATCGGCACTCTTTCAATGTTCATCCAAATTACCGCGAAGCAAACCAGTAAATAAAGTAACCCCATAAAAGGCACGGTTAATTCAGCAAAGCGCGCAATATTTTTTAGGCCGCCAAAAATAATAAAACCCGCCGCTAGGGTTATAACTATGCCGGTATAAAGTGGATTAAAACCGTATGAGCCATTAAATGCACTGGTAATAGAGTTGGCTTGTACGGCACTAAAAACAAAACCATAGCCAAAAAACAAACACAACGAGAAAGTAATGGCTAATTTCTTATTCTTTAAGCCCTTGCTCATATAATATGCGGGACCACCACGGAAATTGCCCATGCTATCACGCTCTTTATAGAGCTGACCTAAGGTACTTTCAGCAAATGCGGTAGCCATGCCGACTAAAGCAATTAACCACATCCAAAATACCGCGCCAGCTCCACCCAGAGAAATAGCGACCGCAACTCCCATTAAATTACCCGTACCAACACGAGCTGCCAGCGAGGTACAAAGTGCCTGAAAAGAAGAAATACCTTGGCTTGAACTTTTACGACTGGTTTTTAAAATAGTAAACATATGAAAAAAACGGGTAATTTGTAGCCCTTTCAATCGAAAGGTAAACCAGATACCACAAGCACTTAGCAGGTAAATTAAAATACTACCCCATAAATAACCGTTAATAGTTCCTACCCATAATTCTATGATACTGGGCTCAATTACACTTGGTTCTATCACGTTATTCTCCGAAGGATTTATTTTTAGGAATTTCAACTCGCGTAGTTTAACAAAATTGTCTGTCTGATAAATGATTTTTCATCACAATAACGATTAAAATCAATAACAACATACAGAGTTTAATATCAGCCCACGTGTATAAAAATTTATAAATTACAATTTTATCGTTTTTTAGTGCTGGATTGAGTTTTAGAAATAAAAAAGCCGATAACAAGTACCGGCAAGTTAACCTTAATTATTTAAGCTTTACACTAGCAAAACTCTGGCATGCTATAAGGCCTTAAATATTTCTTCAACCGAATCTTTAGCATCACCAAACAACATTTGCGTATTGTCTTTAAAGAACAATGGATTTTGTACACCCGCATAACCTGTGCTCATTGAACGTTTGAATACGACGACATTTTTCGCATGCCAAACTTCTAATACCGGCATACCAGCAATCGGGCTTGTGGGATCTTCAGCCGCTGCTGGGTTTACCGTATCGTTTGCCCCTATCACCAACACGACATCAGTTTCAGCAAAATCATCATTAATTTCTTCCATGCCTAGCACAATATCGTATGGCACTTTAGCCTCAGCTAACAAAACATTCATGTGGCCCGGTAATCGACCAGCCACCGGATGAATAGCAAAACGCACTTCAATCCCCTTATCTTTGAGGGCTTGAGTCAATTTATACACTGGATACTGAGCTTGCGCGACTGCCATACCGTAACCTGGTGTGATAATGACCGACTTGGCGCCATTTAACATATCAGCGACTGATTCTGCAGTAATTTCAACGTGATCACCATAATCAGTATCGGTATCGATCACCACATTGGTACCAAAACCTCCGGCAATTACGCTAATAAAAGAGCGGTTCATTGCTTTACACATAATGTAAGAGAGAATAGCTCCTGAAGAGCCGACTAATGCGCCGGTAACAATGAGCAAATCATTATTGAGCATAAAACCTGCTGCCGCTGCTGCCCAACCAGAGTAAGAATTGAGCATGGATACGACCACCGGCATATCAGCACCGCCAATTGACGCCACTAAATGCCAACCAAAAGCTAGGGCAATAATCGCCATAATATATAAAGTACCATCACCGCCGCCTTGCTCTACAAAACTCGCTAGTAGCATAAATGATAATACACCAGCGGCTAAGTTTAGTTTATGACGATGAGGTAGCATTAATGCCGCCGAGTTAATAACACCACGCAACTTACCAAACGCAACAATTGAACCGGTAAAGGTTACCGCGCCGATAAACACCCCAAGAAACACTTCAACTAAATGGATATTAATCGCCATTTGTTGACTGTCATTAAACGTAGCTGCCACTGAATGGTCCATTTCAAAATAGCTATTAAAGCCAACCATTACAGCCGCTAACCCTACAAAACTGTGCAATATGGCCACTAGCTCTGGCATTTGAGTCATTTCTACTTTTTTGGCTAACTTTAAACCAATAGTTGCACCAATGACCATGGTAACTAAAATAATCCAAACGTTGTCGACACGAGGATCAGCAATGGTGGCAATAAGTGCGATTGCCATACCAACAATACCATACCAATTGCCTGTTTCAGCAGTTTGCTGCTTACTTAATCCGGCTAAACTAAAAATGAACAATAACGCGGCAACAATATACGCTGCACTAATAAAACCTTGAGAAAATTCCATTACAGTGTCCCTTATTTTCTAAACATTTTTAACATACGTTTAGTGACAACAAAGCCACCAACAATGTTGATAGTGGCAATAAGTATTGCGACACCAGCGAGCAATTGAATGAGTGGGCTACTATTACCCACCTGTAAAATTGCGCCCACGATAATAATGCCTGAGATGGCATTGGTTACACTCATTAGTGGTGTATGTAGCGAATGGCTAACATTCCATACCACGTTGTAACCAATGACACAGGCTAAAACAAACACGGTAAAATGTGAGAGAAAATCAGCAGGTGCAACACTAGCCACCCAACCAAACAGTAAAGCACCAGCAGCCATCATGCCGTACTTTTTAGTCGGGCTCATGGGCGTTTCAACTTTAACCTCAGCAGTTTTAACCGGTGTTACTTTCGGTTTAGCGGGCGCTGCACTTACTTGAATTGGCGGTGGCGGGAAGGTAATTTCGTTTTTATTAACCACCGTCATGTTACGAATAACGACATCGTCTAAATCAATATTAAGTGTACCGTCTTTTTCTTTACAGAGTAATTTGGCTAAGCTAACTAAGTTGTTTGCGTAAAGTTGTGATGACTGATTAGGTAAGCGAGAGACTAAATCGGTGTACCCAATTATTTTTACGCCATTGGCATTAACCACTTTACCGGCTTCCGTTAATTCACAATTACCACCACCTGCGGCCGCTAAATCAACCACAATACTACCGGTTTTCATCGATTCAACCATCGCCGCTGTAATCAGCTTAGGTGCAGGTTTTCCGGGGATCATCGCGGTGGTAATAATAATATCAACATCTTTTGCTTGCGCTGCAAATAACGCCATTTCTGCATCGATAAAGGCTTTGCTCATTTCTTTAGCGTAACCATCGCCCGAGCCGGTATCTTCTGGCTCTTCGTAGTCAAGCTCTAGAAACTCAGCCCCCATGCTTTCAATTTGCTCTTTTACTTCAGGACGAGTATCAAACGCTCGAACAATCGCCCCTAAACTACTCGCAGTGCCAATGGCCGCTAAACCAGCAACACCGGCACCAATAATCATCACTTTAGCCGGTGGCATTTTACCCGCTGCGGTTATTTGCCCGGTTAAAAAGCGGCCAAACTGATGAGTTGCCTCAATTACGGCACGATAGCCTGCAATATTGGCCATTGAACTTAACGCGTCCATTGATTGACTGCGGGTCATTCTTGGCACCATTTCCATGGCTAACGTGGTGATTGATTTATCTTTTAACGCGGCTAAAACATCGTCATTTTGAGCTGGGGCAATAAAGCCAATGAGATAAGCCCCATCTTTCATTGCAGCTACTTCTTCAATCGTTGGCGGATTTACCTTAAAAATAATATCAGACTGCCAAACATTTTTCTTAGTCACAACACTTGCACCGGCATCAATAAACTCTTGATCGGTAAAACTTGCTTTTGTGCCGCAACCTTTTTGTATTTGCACTTCAAAACCAAGCTTGAGCAAGGAAGTTACCGCCGTTGGCGCGCTTGCGACTCGGTTTTCACCTGACAATACTTCTTTCGGTATACCAATAATCATAAATCACCTTTATTTCATCATAAAAATCTAGTTCACAAGCTCAACACTTAATTTATTATGCCGAGCCTACTTACGAGTTATCTGATTCGACTGAACGTTAAAATTATTATTATTACTAACTAGATTAATGTTTTACCATTAATTGTTTAATTTTCATACATCAAGCTGGTTTATTTTCATTATAGGACAAGCTTTATAATTTTGTTGGTCGTAGTCCAAGGTCTAGTTTGCGCTATGACATGAATAGATTAAGATAAAGAGATACATTCTAAAAAAGGAAAAATAGATGATTTATCGATTAGCTGATTTAGTCCCGAGTTTAAATGAGAGCAACTTTATCGCACCAAACGCCACACTAATCGGAGACGTAACCTTAGGAAAGCAGACCAGCATTTGGTTTAATGTCGTCATTCGCGCCGACGTTGCCAGTATTAACATTGGTGAGCATACTAATATTCAAGACGGTTCAATTTTGCATGTTGATGCTCAATACCCAATGACCATTGGAAATAAGGTCACTGTCGGCCATAAAGTTATGCTACATGGCTGCACTATTGGAGATAATACATTAATTGGTATGAATGCTGTTGTACTCAACGGCGCTAATATTGGCAAAAATTGTTTAATCGGAGCCAACAGTTTAGTCACTGAAAATATGCAAGTGCCAGACGGACACCTTGTCATAGGCTCTCCGGCTAAAATTATTAAACCACTTGATGAGTCAACCCGCGAAATGTTTACAAAATCTGCTATGCACTATGTTGAAAATGGCGAACGCTATTTAAAAGAATTACAGCAAGTAGATTAGCTTCAATACTTTTTGTCTGAATTTATTTAATTGTTAAAGTGTTAAAGCTAAAAAATTCAGGCAAATACCTTCCTCGCTAAAGGCTCACTTGTAAGCGATATCAATATACAGAGTAAGTCTGTCTTGTTTTCAATGCGACTTTAATGGCTAATATGCGAATTTTTTCGTTAACTGTCAGGTCTATATAGGCAGGCCATTAATGAAGATGGAAAATACAACTTCATTAAATGTTACTTTTTTTAGTGCGATTATAAGTTTTGCACCGTTAATTAAAGCTATTTTTGAGGTTAGTATGTGTAGTTCACCAAAGCCAAGAACAAAAGTTAAAGGAAAAAGCGCTACAAGTGCCAGTTTCTTATCAAGCATGTCTGCAAAATCTAGACAACGTTTTACCGAACGAGCCAATATTGCACAAGAGCGAAGAGATAATATTAAAATGGCAGAAAAAGCTAAAATATTATCAGATAAAAATCATTTGAGAACAAAAAAAACATCAACAAAGATAAAAGTACCAAAGCGTTCAAGTTATTGGTTACTAACGATCAGTGTTAAAGAGTTATTTAATCTATTATTTTTTAGAAAAACTGATGCAAGTCAATAGCCTAAAATAAAACCTCAAGCAAATACACAAACAGTAAAAAATCGTGAAACATGCTAATTTCACTTAACTCTTGACGTAATTTAATAGCGCGACAAAATCATTAAATGGAATAGGTTTGCTAAAATAAAGCCTTGAAAGTTATAGCAACCTAATGATTTTAAACACTCTAATTCTTCTAGTTTCTATGCTATTTCGGCAATATGCATATTCGGAATCAGCTCAGTTTCATCGGTGGTGTTATCGTCATCAATAAATTTATTCAGGCAACATTAAGCAAAACCATCACACTATGACTCCCAGTCAGTGCGAGACATTTCACTTAATGATGTAGATTCCCAAAACGTTCAACAACAACTTTTTATGACTTTGCACTCGAACGATTATTGTTTTTACAGCTATGGCAACGCATGGCTACTTATGGCTATTAATAGTAGCCATAACTTAATTAAGCTGACTATAATTTATGACAAACTTGGATCAATCATAATCACCCTAAAATCATTAACATTGGTATGTGTTGGCCCTGTTATGATTAAATCATCCAGTGGCTTAAAAAAGTTAAAACAATTATTGGTCTTTAAATAATTCATCGCTGACAAGCCTAGTTCATTAGCTCTTAGCAATGTTGTTGAATCGATATAAGCGCCTGCTACATCTTCGCTGCCGTCAATACCGTCGGTATCACAAGCTAATGCAACAATGCCTTTTTCGCCTTTAAGTGCAATAGCTAATGCCAGCATATATTGTTGATTTGGGCCGCCTTGACCTGAAGCATTCGTTAAAGTCACGGTTAACTCTCCACCAGAAAATAGTAAGGTAGGCTTATTGGTTTTAAGCGCACGTAATGCTATTGCCGCATGTTGCTTTGCAACGTTGTTGGCATCACCCACTTCATCATAATTAAGCACTTCAACATGCCACTTTGATTTATCAACTGTTGAAATAGCTTTATCAATTGACTGTCTAGCATTCGCCATAATAGTAAAGTTTTTAATCGTATCAGCTGATGATACAGTTCTATTCCCCGCTGCAGACTTTGCCAGTAATGCTTGTTCAATAGCAGGAACTCGTTTCCAACCATATTTAGTCAATATATTTAATGCTTGCTCGCCAGTAGTATGGTCTTTAACTGTTGGGCCTGAGGCAATTGTGGCCGGGTCGTCACCAACTACATCAGAAATAATAAGGGTATAAAAATCACCTTTTATTGCTTGTGCTAACCTCCCCCCTTTTATTTGTGATAATTGTTTTCGAACGCAATTAATTTCATCAATAGACGCACCAGAGCCTAATAAGAATTTATTTAATTGCATCTTTTCTTCAAAGCTAACGCCTTCAATTGGTAACGAAAGTAAAGCAGAGCCTCCACCTGAAATTAAAAATACCACGGGGACATTTTCAGGAACACTTTTAGCCAAGGCTAAAATTTCTTTCCCTGCGTTTGCACTTCCTTCGTCAGGTATAGGATGGCCTGCTGTTAATATTTTTATACCACCAATACTCGCACTGGTGGTATAACCATGACGCGTAACAACAGTGCCATAGCATTTTTCACCGAAGAATTGATGCATAGTATTAGCCATATCGACAGCCGCTTTACCAGCGCCAATAACACATAAACCATTACTCGCATCTATGTTTTCAAGGTGTTTAGGCATACAGACCGAAGGTAGGCTTTCATTGACTGCGATTTCAAAAAGATTTTGTAAAAATTGTTTAGTTTTCATGATGATTTCACACATAAAATAAAAGATGCAGAAGGCTTTTCAGCCTTCTGGTCATTAACTAAATAGCATTGGAATTGATAAACAAATAGCAATCATGACAAGAAAGTAAGCCATTGTTAATTTGTAAAGCACACAAACGTTTATCAAAAACAGCTAATAAGAAAATAGCTAAAATCGGGCCATAAAATACCGAGCCTACTTTATTTATTGCTTCAATAACTGTTGCCGCTATATCGCCCGCGTAAAGTGACAAGGTTAAAGTCAAAACCCCCAAATAACAGACGTATAATTAGCATATTTCATGTAAGTTTCAAGAGTAGATAACAAAAGTTAAAGATGCCGTAAGTTTGGTGGCATCATCATCAGCGGCGTTATTAGATACTCAGGCTATTGTCATTGGTGGACACATACCAAAATCATTATCTAAATTACTGATCAAAGAAGTGGTCATGTACGCATTACATCGTCGCTCTTCCGAACGGCCTAAACCCGAATTGCTGATATCAGAAGTAACGTATGAGCCCGTATCAGTCGGCGCAGCGAGTTTGCCTTTTAGAGCATTATGCCTTTAATAAAGTGTTGGTAAAAATAGCTGAAAGCTTAATAATATTTTTAAGCTTTCAGATTAGTAGAATAGTTAATTTATAGCATGGCTAATCTGTAGCATGAATTTGCTGTTATGATGAGTTAATCAATATCGTTCAGTGGCCACAACACAATATAGCCTTCAAAATCGTCTAATTCAACGTCGTTATCTTTGATAATTTTACCACGCACTGACATACCGGCTTGGTGCATGGCTGATTTTTTGCCATTGTGCAATAACGGGTGCCATGACGGCATACCTCTGCCCTCTTTTAAACGTCGATAAGTACAACTTGGCGGCATAAAAAACACGTCATCCAAGTTCTCTTGTGTTAACTGCACACAGTCTGGCACGAGTACAGTACGTTGCTCGTATTTTGAACACTGACAAGTTTTATCATTGAGTAAATGACAAGCAATGTTCGAGTAGCTCATTTGCTCACCTTCAGCAATATGCGTAGTCGGCATCAACTCTGTTTCGTCAGTAGTGCTATCGTCATCAATAAATTTATTCAGGCAGCATTTAGCACAACCATCACACAATGATTCCCATTCGGTTCGGGACATTTCATTTAATGATTTAGTTTCCCAAAAACGTTCAACTACCACTTTTTTTGGCTTTGCGCTCAAACGACTATTTTTTTTACTCATATCACTACTTATGTATGCTTACTGTTGCTATTACTTTCTAAGACTTACTAAAACTGACTACTGAATCGGCGGAAATTTAATATGATCCGATAAATGTCCCACCGAGCTTACAAAGTAGTAGGATAAATTCCAATGCATTAAACTTTTATAGTTATTGTAAGCTAAGTACGCACGTCCTTTAGCGCCATCAGGAAAAACTAATGCCGCTTTAATATCAACTTTAGGTAAATTAGTACCATCGCTGCGTCGAACCCCTAATGCCTGCCACTGTGCTAAGGTTTTTTCGGTTTTAGCCCAGGCTTTTAACCAATTTTTACGACCACCAGTATTATTAGGTATCGCTAATGACGTATCAAAACCGCTCGGTAATTTAACTTGTCGGCCCCATGTAAGTTGGTCATTCCAACCTTCTTTTTTCAAATAATTTGCCATTGAAGCAAAGACATCGGCTTGGTTACCCCAAATATCTTTTTTTCCGTCGCCATCACCGTCAACCGCATAGCCAACAAATGAGGTTGGCATAAATTGATTTTGTCCCATAGCGCCAGCCCAAGAGCCTTTCATGTTCGCACTATCGATATGGCCTTCTTTTAATATTTGTAACGCGGCCCAAAGCTGCTTTTTAAAGAATGCTTCGCGGCGTCCTTCATAGGCCATGGTTGATAACGCAGAAATAACATTATAGTTGCCCATAATTTTACCAAAGTTTGTCTCTAGCCCCCAAAGCGCAACAATAAAACGCGGCTGTACACCGTATTCAGCAGCTACTTTGATTAGCAGTGCTTCATGCTCTTTATATTTTGCTCGAGCACGTTTGATTTTCCAATCAGGTAAGCGTTTTGGCAAGTAAGTATCAAGAGTTTCAACGGTTTCAGGTTGATTACGATCCGCTTTAACTGCACGTTGGTGAAAAACCACATTAGCGAAAGATTCGTCAATCAATGTTTGCTCAAAGCCCCTAGAAATCGCTTCTTGTTTTAACTTAACGATATATTGTTCGAAGCTTGCTTTAGCATCTAACGTTGTTGCTGTTTTATCATCAGCAGCCAAGGTTACTTGAGAAAATAATGCTAAGCATAGTGAAAATGATATTGTTTTTACTGATTTAATATAGCGCATTATGATTATTCTCCTTGATCATCTTTGCCCGTAGTAGCATTCTTAGCTGTATTCATACTAGCTTTATGCCCTTTTAACATATCCTCTTCCTGCGGCGTTAACTGCAAATAATAACCTTGGTCAGCTAGACTTACTTTTACTTTTTCTAAGTCTGCAAATCCCAATTTAACCTTTGAAGAAAGGTTCAGTACGGTAACCATCACCGGCTTACCAAACATTTTCATTAACGCGTCAGGCACTTCAGAAAAATCATCTCGGTTATTAACATAAAGATAAGTTTGTAATTTTTTAGAACTTTTATAAACACTACACAGCATAATGGAGACCTATGATTAAAATGATATATGGGGAATTGCTAATTTTATTTGCCTTAACAACCGCTGAGTAACGTTATCACAACAATACACCAGCGTCTTTGACTGTTATGTAACACTTTACTCAATAAGATTTAAGGCTAATTTACTGAAAGTCATTCTCAACGAAGGCGAGTAACTTTTCACCAAACAATGGTTTGCGCCAACCACGCATTATATCAACCATTTGTGGCTGATTCTCTGCGCCATTGATCTTAAAATACCAAGATAAAAATTGATTAATTTGTTTTTTAGAGGCTAAATTTTCAGGCAGTAAATTTGTTTGTGTACTTAACTCGGTAATATAATTTTTAACTTTTTTAAAGTTCTGTTTATAACCAGGGTATTCATCAAGACGAATGATTTGCGGTGGCAACTCAATATTTTCTGCTTCACCTGCACGTTTCAATACCGTTAACATCGCATTACCTTTATGACGAATATCCAGTGCCTCAACACCTTCAATACCCGACATAGCGCCCACATTACTTGGGTTAATTTGCGCCAAGGCTAATAAAGTATGGTCTTTGGCGATAAAACCGATGGGCCGATCTTTTATTTTAGCTTGTTGATAGCGCCAAATGGTTAATTGCTGTAAGCGATAGAGTTGCGTAGGGTTTAAACGCCAAGCCATTTTAAGGTTAAGGTATAACTGACTTTCATCAATGTCACTGAACTTACGCTCAACCATGACGTCACTTTCTTCTTGAGCCGCGGCTAACCAACCCGCCTTTTCAATATCGGCAAATAATAAAGGTAATATATTAAACAGGTGTTCAACATCAGCAGCTGCATAGGTCAGTTGATTTTGCGTTAATGGTCGTTTCATCCAATCAGTACGAGATTCAGACTTATCGACTTCAATATCGGTGTAATGTGAGATCATCGCCGCATAACCCATGGATATACCATGACCTAAAAAAGCCATTATAATTTGGCTATCAATTAAATTGACTGGGCGACAGTTACCTGCGGTCAAAAAAACTTCTAAATCTTCCGAACAAGCATGTAACACTTTTTGAATTTTTGGATCTTCAAGTATTTGCCAAAAAGGAGTTAAGTCTGGCACAGCAACGGGATCAATTAATGCTAAGGTATTACCATCGTTTATTTGAATAAGTCCCAATTTAGGATAAAGCGTTCGCGTGCGTACAAATTCAGTATCGATAGCAAGCACATTGGCTTGTGCATAGCGTTGACAAACTAGATGTAATTGCTCGGAGTCTTCGATATAAATTCTTTTAAGAGTTGCTTGCACGTAATGTCCTATGTTGAGTCAAAATTAAATCAATTACTAAGGTAAATATTTTCCACGACACTGAAACAATAAAACTGACTATGAAAAGTGTCGACTTACAATATCTTATTTTTTTACCAATACCAAAGTGAAATTAAATTACTGAAATAAAAATGACAAGTTCGATAGTGAATTGAACTTGTCATTAATTTAGCTGGTTGTTGTAACACATAAATTCAGCAATTTACTTTATCTAACGCTTAACGTCTGCGTCTAGTTGCTTGTTGGCTGCGATGTTGATGCTTTTTCACTGAGCGACGAATTCTGCGGCTTTTCGCGTTATCCATTGCTTTCTCATCAACCTTCACTTTACTTTGTGTTTCAGGCTCTAAATCAACGAGTTTTCTGTAGTAGTTAACATCTTGTAAGTTTAATTCTGTCCAGCCACCTAAAGGTAACTGACGCTTCATTTCCATATCACCGTAACGAACACGAATTAATCGGCTAACTTGTACATCTTGGCTTTCCCAAAGGCGACGAACTTCACGGTTACGGCCTTCAGATAACACAACATGGAACCAATGGTTGCGACCTTCACCACCTTTATAAGTGATTTTTTGAAATTTAGCCGTACCATCTTCAAGTTTTACGCCATGACGCAATGTTTGTAACATCGCTTCATTAACTTCACCAAAAATACGCACAGCATATTCACGTTCAACCTGTTTTGAAGGATGCATTAAACGATTGGCAAGCTCACCATCGGTAGTAAAAAGCAACATACCTGAGGTGTTAATATCCAAACGACCTACCGCTACCCAACGGCTACCATCTAACTTAGGTAAACGATCGAAAACAGTTGGGCGACCTTCAGGATCTTTACGCGTACACATTTCGCCTTCTGGCTTGTTGTACATTAAAACACGACATAAATCGTCTGCTAAAGGTTTCAGTTTAACTTGATGGCCATCAACGCGAATCAGTTCATTACCTTCAACACGATCGCCTAAATAAGCGGTTTTACCTTCAACGCTAACACGGCCAGCACTTATGTAAGTTTCCATTTCACGGCGTGAACCAGCACCTGCTCGTGCTAATACTTTTTGTAATTTTTCAGACATTGTCTTAACTCTCTTACGTCAGTAACTTCACAGTTAACCAGTAAATTAGCTGGCTCACCATTACATTTCTGTCTCTTTAAGTTTAGGGTAAATACCCCATGTTTTTTAGTTTAGCTTATTTGTAAAAGCATTTAACTCGTAAAGTCTTCCATTGGCATTAACGCCGGTAATTGATCGAGTGAGGTTAGCGAAAAGTAATCAAGAAACTCTTGCGTGCTCGCATACAATACCGGTCGACCAGGCACTTCCTTTTGACCTACGGTTTTAATCCAATTTCTATCCGTGAGTGTCTTAATTATCTGACTACTGACGGCAACACCGCGAATATCTTCAATTTCACCACGGGTTATCGGTTGTTTATAGGCGATTAACGCTAACGTTTCTAAAATAGCACGGGAGTATTTCGGTGCTTTTTCTTTATACAAATGCGCTAAATCGTCACTCAGCTCTGCCGGTGTTTGAAAACGATAGCCAGAAGCGACTTTATTGAGTTCAACACCACGGCCTTTATACTGAGCCTGAATAGCGATAATTATATCACGAATGCGAAGGTTACTAACACGATATTCTATTAAAAAATCACGTTTAAGTAATTGCACAGACAACGGCTTATCAGCAATAAATAACGCAGCTTCAACCAAGCGTTGCAGCTTGGTATCGTCAATATCTTTGTGGCGTATTTTATCGGTTATCATTTTTGCTAATTTTACTCTTGTTATTGCAGTTAATTTTGCTGTTGTTATTGCCGTTATTTACGCTAAAAATGGCCTAACCTTGTCTAGGAAGACAAACACGGATTTCGCCATAGATTTGCGTTTGAATACATTCAATTAAAGACTCTTTAATGAGTTCTAGAATAGCTAAAAATGTCACTACAACTCCTTGCTTACCCTCTTTGACGGTAAATAAGTCGCTAAAGTCACAATAGGGTTGCTCGCTCCCAGCTTCTTTGAGTGTGGTCAAAATATGTGCCATTCGCTCTCTTGTCGATAAAGACTCTTTTTGAATATGATGATGTTCATAAGCCTGTGTGCGCTTTATAACACCTTGTAACGCGCTGACTAGTTCAGCTAAATCGACTTGGCTATTAAGGATTTCAGGAACAAAATTTTCCGCTAACTCAACTTTTGCCACAAAGCTATCGCGGTCAACACGCGGTAACTCATCGATATTTTCAGCTGCCTTTTTAATAATTTCATATTCTTGTAATTTTCTGACTAATTCTGCCCTTGGATCACCTTCGTCTTCTTCAACCGCTTGTTTTGGCAATAATAAGCGTGATTTAATTTCCGCTAAAATAGATGCCATCACTAAATATTCCGCGGCTAACTCCAACTTAATATCTTTCATCAGCTCGACATAAGTCATATATTGCGTGGTAATAGGTGAAATAGGTAAGTCTAGAATATCAAATTTTTGTTTGCGAATTAAATACAATAAAAGATCGAGCGGCCCTTCGAACATCTCTAAAATAACTTCTAAGGCATCAGGTGGAATAAATAAGTCTTGAGGTTTATCAACAATCGCCTCACCTCGCAGGAAAGCAAAAGGTAATACTTGCTGAAGCATAACACCAGATGCAGGCTTGTTATCTGGCGTTATATTTTTGGATAATTTAGCCGTATTCTCAGGCATAAGCAGCTTTTATCATGTATTTTTTGCTTTGTGTTTGCTTTGTAAGTGGCATTAATAACTATTTGCTAGGTGATTTAATCACCCGTTATTGAAAAGGTGTTGGATCGCCTTCACCCACACGAATTATTTCAACGTCATCATTTGAAAAATCAATGACGGTGGTTGGACGTTCGCCTAAATGGCCACCATTAATAATTAAATCTACTTGGTGCTCTAAAATATCGCGAATATGCTCAGGATCAAACTCTGCAGTGTCAGCGCCTGGCATGATCAGTGTTGTCGACATTATTGGCTCACCTAACTCGGCTAAAAGCGCTTGAGCAATAGCATTGTCCGGCACGCGAATGCCAATCGTTTTACGCTTTGGATTTAATAAGCGTTTAGGCACTTCTTTTGAACCTTTGAAAATAAAAGTGTAAGGCCCTGGGGTATTGTTTTTCAATAAGCGAAAGGCACTGTTATCAACGCGGGTATATTCAGACAACTCTGACAAGTCACTACACATTAAAGTAAAGTTATGCTCTTTATTGATATCTCGAATATTGCATATTCGTTCCAAGGCTTTTTTGTCACCAATATGGCAGCCTAAAGCGTAGCCCGAGTCGGTTGGGTAAACAATAACGCCACCTTGACTAATAATGGCAGCCGCTTGTTTCATTAAACGACCTTGCGGGTTATCGGGATGTACATAAAAAAACTGACTCATAATGAGCTCCAACTAAATAACAGGTTTACCATTAAAATGTGCAATCACCATAGGTGATCAACGAAGAACAGTTCGTATACAATCAAACTGTACTGTAGTTAATATTTTCTTTTATTATCAATTAGTTAAATTATACATTTAATTAGCTAATAACTTTTGTTTGCCAAAGTTGCCAAATAGGCTTGGCCTGCTCAGGCATCACTAAATTACGTCCTAAATCACTCCAACGACTAGGCTGATGAAAATCAGACCCCATCGAAGCATGTAAATCGTACTCTGAACAATAGCTTAGCATTATTTTACGCTGTTCGTTGTTCATCTGCGGTAAAACCACCTCTAAACCGTCACCTTGTGCCGACTTAAAATGAACAATTAAGCGCCTTAACCATTTTGCAGTTAAGTCGTATCTTATCGGGTGCGCCATTACGGCAACACCACCAGCGGCATGAATGGTCGCTATCGCTTCTTCAATGCTGCACCAATTAGGATTAACATAAGCACGTTTGCCTTTACCAATATATTTATCAAAGGCGGCTTGCATTTTACTGACGATACCGCGATGTAAAAGTACTTTAGCAAAATGCGCGCGAGTAATAGAACCCTCACCTGCCATTTCTTTTGCTTGGCTATAAACGTCGTTAAAGCCACATTTTTCTAACTTGTCACCCATAGAGAGCGCGCGATCTTCACGACGTTGTTGCTGCGCTGAAATCAACGATTGCAATTCTGGATGCTCAGGTTGAATATTTAAACCGACAATATGAATTTCAAACCCTTGCCATTGCGTCGATATTTCAATGCCATCAATTAAAGTTAATGGAATATTTTGATCTAAAATAGTTTGTTTTGCACTATCAAGACCTTTAACACTGTCGTGATCTGTGATGGCTAATACGTCAATTTGGAAGTTAACTGCCCGTTCTATTAGCTCTTTTGGCGTTAAGGCACCGTCCGAGCAATTAGTGTGACTATGCAGATCAACGCGTAAGTTTGAAAAATCTTTATCATTAGTAAAATCAGTGGTTGACATCATTACGCGAATCGGTTCTTCTATAGGGACTTAAAACTGTCTAAAAACAAGTGCAAGTCACTATTTAGGCAAGTGAATAAAACAATTTTACTGAGATAAAACAGATAATGATACAAGTAAAACAAACTATTTCTTTGATTTGGTGGTGGCATAACTCTACATAAGTGGGTTGTGATGTTTACTTGTAAGTAAAAACTTCGAAAACCCGCACCCTATTGCGGGTTTTTTGCTTTTAAAATTTTGAATTAATTAGTATTAAATAATAAGAGAATAAGCATGTTACGTATAAAAGTTAAACGTTGGTTCTTATGGTGGCTTCTGCCTATTTACGCTGGATGACCGTTTTTAAATAGATTATTTGTAGGAATACCCATGAGCAATACCCAAAAAAATAACACCGAAGAACAGCAGTTAAACACTGCATTTGATAATCAACAGCCAGGGGCTGTAGTCACTATCACTGATACATTAAGTTATCAGAGCGATCCATTAGCGGTTTTTCATTACTTGTGTGCTGAAAAAGAAAACACGCTTTTACTAGAGTCCGCTGAAGTCGACAAAAAACATCAACTGAAAAGTTTATTGTTGACCGATACCGCGGTAAAAATCGTTTGTAATGGCAATACTGTTAACTTTACTGCTTTAAGTAAAAATGGCGAAAGCGCCCTTGCCTTTGCTAAGCAAGCTTTAGCATCTGATGCAAAGATTACCGGCGATCATAAAAGTTTCACAGCAACCTTTGCTGAAGTAACTGAACAATTAGACGAACGTTCACGCTTACTTGCTATTAACCCTTTTCAAAGCTTGCGCTTATTTAGCCAACTTAAAAATACTAACCAACATCCTTTTGCGGTATTTCTCGGCGGCGCCTTTGCATTCGATATGATGTCGATGAGTGAGTCATTACCCGACGTTGCCGACGGTGAAAATACCTGTCCTGACTTTGTTTATTATCTTGCAGAAACCTTGATCATTATTGACCACGAAAAACAGTCAAGCGAACTGATCACCAACCAATTTACGGGTCTTGGCTATGAAGAGGCTAAGCAAGCAGCTTTAGCGAGAATTACGGCCATAAAAGCCAGTTTGTTCACTGATATTACTGCAGCATTTGAGCTTAAATCATCTAATAACCCTTCAGATGACAGTGTAAAAGAACCGGATACTCTGAGTTGCGATATAGACGATAACGCCTTTTGTCAGATAGTTAATGATTTGAAAGAGAACATTTTAGCGGGTGATATTTTTCAGGTAGTGCCTTCTCGCACATTTAGCTTAACTTGCTCAAATAATTTAAATGCTTATAAAGCATTGAAGCACCGTAATCCAAGTCCTTATATGTTTTATTTACAAGACAGTGAGTTTTGTATTTTTGGTGCCTCTCCAGAATCAGCACTTAAATATCAACAAAGTAACCGACAAGTAGAGATTTACCCTATTGCCGGCACTCGTCCACGTGGTTTTAACGCTGATGGCAGCTTATCACCCGACTTAGACAGTCGCATAGAATTAGACTTACGGTTAGATAAAAAAGAATTAGCCGAACACATTATGCTCGTAGATTTAGCCCGCAATGATATTGCACGAGTTAGCCAACCAGGCACACGCCACGTGGCTGACTTATTAAAGGTCGATCGATATTCGCACGTTATGCATTTAGTTTCTCGTGTTTGCGGGACTTTAGAGCATGAACTAGATGCCTTGCATGCTTATCAAGCTTGTATGAATATGGGCACCTTATCTGGCGCGCCGAAAGTAAAAGCCACCTCACTAATTCGTGAAGTGGAAGGTAAGCGTCGAGGTAGTTATGGCGGCGCTGTTGGCTATTTAACCGGCGAAGGTGATATGGATACCTGCATTGTTATTCGTTCAGCCTTTGTTAAAAATAATCGCGCACAAATTCAAGCAGGCGCTGGTGTGGTTTTTGATTCTGATCCCCAATCTGAAGCCAACGAGACCAAACAAAAAGCTCAAGCGGTGATCAGTGCGATTAAAGAAGCGGAAGGTAAAGTCTTAGTGATTTCTCATCAGGAAAGACAAACTGCGCTGAACAGCGATGTAATAAAGCAGGAGGTTAAATAATGACATCATCTGACGTTATATCGAACACTTCTACTGATTGTTTGCCAGAGATTGTCATGTTAGATAATCTCGATTCTTTTACCTATAATTTGGTCGATGAGTTTCGTTGCTTAGGTTACAAACTGACAATTTATCGCAATACCATCGGTGCTGATTTTATTTTTAATAAGTTACAAGAGAAACAGCAAAGTAACCCTGCAGGTGTTATTTTAGTGCTTTCACCTGGACCTGGCGATCCAACACATGCCGGCTGTTTAATGCCATTATTATCACTTTGTGCAGGACAATTTCCCATATTAGGTATTTGTTTAGGCCATCAAGCATTAATTCAGCATTATGGCGGTGTTATAGCGCGTGCACCTGAAGTGGTCCATGGTAAATCGTCAAATATCAGCCACAACGAATTAGGCGCTTTTAACAATATTGCTAGCCCATTACCTGTGGCACGTTATCATTCACTTGTTGCTAGTGAAATGCCAGCAGAATTAACCATGACAGCCTATGTTAATTTAGCCACTGATGGTGAAGATATTATTTTACCTATGGCCATTGAACATAGTACAGATGCTGCCATTGGGTTTCAGTTTCATCCTGAATCTATATTAACCACCTATGGCACCAACCTATTAGCCCAAAGCCTTAGTCATTTATCCACTTTAGCTAGTCAAACCATTTACGAAGCACAAGGGAATGCTCATGAAAACCACTGAAATTAGTAGTATAACGTCACCACTTACTCAGGTAGAAGTGAACGATGACATTACCCACAGTGCACTCAATACTTTAGTTGATGGTGATTCCTTAACACAACAGCAAAGCCATGATGTTTTTGAACAAGTCATTAATGGCTTTGTTGCGCCTGAACGGTTGGCAGCCATTCTAACGGCATTAAAAATTAAAGGTGAAACCCCAGCAGAAATTGCGGGTGCTGCAATTGCTATTCGTGAAAATGCCACGCCTTTTCCAATGCAAACTAACGGTGTTTCCGATTGTGTTGGTACGGGTGGCGATGGTGCAAATACCATTAACATTTCAACCACAGCGGCTATTTTAGCCGCTGCTTGCGGCATAAAAATGGCAAAACATGGCAATAGAAGTGTCTCAAGTATGTCTGGCTCTGCAGATTTACTTGAAGCATTCGGTGTTAACTTAACCATGTCGCCTGAAGTGGCAAGTGAGTGTTTAGCACAGGCCAATATCTGCTTTTTATATGCGCCGGCATACCACACCGGTTTTAAACATGCGGCCCCAGTTAGAAAAGCGATGGCGATCAGAACCTTGTTTAACATTCTTGGGCCATTAGTTAACCCAGCAAAACCCGATGCTATGTTACTGGGGGTTTACTTGCCTGAATTAATAACCCCAATAGCCGAAGCCTTATTATTAACAGGGGTTAAGCACGCTTGGGTTGTTCACGGCAGCGGCTTAGATGAAATAGCGTTGCACGGAAAAACTAAAGTTACCGAAATCAGCAATGGTGAGTTAATTAAAAAAGACATTTCGCCGGCCGATTTTGGTTTAAAAAATTATACTTTGGAAGATATTAAAGGTGGAACACCACAAGAAAACGCCGAGTTTATTAAAGCAATATTAGCCGGTAAAGGGTTAGAAGCACATAACAGTGCAGTGATCATTAATTGTGCTGCGCTACTTTATTTACATCGTGAACAATTAGATGGTCAAGCAGACACCTTATTACTAGCAGCACAACATGCCAAAAAAGTACTAGCCTCAGGTGCTGCCACCAAAACCTTAGCAGATTTAGTGCGATTATCGAATGCAGGAGTATCAGCATAGTGAGTAACATTCTTGAGCAAATCGTCGCTAATCGACGTATTGAGATTGCAGAACTGAAAAAAGAAATGCCGTTAGCAAGCTTTATTGAAGGTTTAACACCATCGAAAAAAGACATGTACCAAGCATTAACCCGCACAGCAGAAAAACCTTATGCCGGTTTTATTTTAGAATGCAAAAAAGCATCACCTTCAAAAGGCTTGATCAGAGAAAATTTTAACGTTGCTGAAATTGCAGATATTTATGATAATTATGCCGCCGCTATTTCAGTGCTGACTGAACATAAATATTTTCAAGGCGATTTTAGCTATTTAAAAACGGTCAGTGACCTCGTCAAGTGTCCGGTACTTAATAAAGATTTCTTTTTCGACACTTACCAAGTCTATTTAGCCAGATACTATGGTGCTGACGCGATATTATTAATGCTTAGCGTGCTCAATGACGAAGAATATAATGAGTTAGCCGCTGTTGCTCAGTCATTAAACTTAGCTATTTTAACCGAAGTATCAAACGAAGAAGAACGCGACCGCGCCATTCGCTTAAATGCTAAACTGATCGGTATTAATAACCGAAATTTACGTGATCTTTCTACCGATATTTCACGTACCTTTGACTTAGCGCCAACAATTCCGGATGATCGCATCGTTATTTCTGAGTCAGGCATATATAATAATGCCCAAGTGAGAGAACTTGCCCCTGCTGTAGATGGTTTTTTAGTTGGTAGCTCTGTAATGGCTGAAGCTGATATTGACTTAGCTTGTCGACAACTAATATTCGGTCACAATAAAGTTTGTGGTTTAACAAAACCAGAGCATGCAAGCTTTGCTATTGATGCTGGCGCTGAGTTTGGCGGTCTTATATTTGCTGAAAAGTCACCAAGGTGTGTTAATAAAGCACAGGCGACAGCTATAATTAGCGAAAACCCGAGCTTAAAATACGTTGGCGTGTTTGTTAATCATCCTGAGACAGAAGTGATTGAGTTAGCGAAAGATTTACAACTATCTGCCGTGCAATTGCATGGTCAAGAAAGCCAACAATATATTGATAGCTTACGGATAAAGCTAGCTAAAAATTGTCAGATATTTAAAGCGTTACCTGTAGAGAAAACCGTGCCGACACTACCGGTAAATGTCGACCAAATTGTACTTGACGGTAAAAGTGCGGGTAGTGGCCAAGCTTTTAACTGGCAAGCGTTAGCTGATAGCGAGCAAGACTTATCCCGTTGCTTTTTGGCCGGTGGATTACAACTCGATAATATTACCCAAGCATGTGCGCAACTGACCAATCAAGAATTATTTGGCTTAGATATCAACTCAGGTGTTGAGTCAAGCCCAGGCATTAAATGTCGCGATAAACTCAACCAAGTTTTCGCCCAAATACGGAATTATTAAGATGTTAAAATCAACAACTGAAAATCAGCCTAAAAAGACCTTACCTGCCTACTTCGGCGAGTTTGGTGGTATGTTTGTTGGCGAATTGTTAGTGCCTGCTTTAGAAGAACTAGAGCAAGCCTTTATTGAGTCGCAAACCGATGAAGTTTTTTTAGCTGAGTTCAACAAACTATTAACCAGTTATGCTGGCCGTCCGACACCACTAACATTGTGTCGCAATATTGTTAAAAATCCATTAGCTAAAATTTACTTAAAACGTGAAGATTTACTGCATGGTGGTGCTCATAAAACTAATCAGGTTTTAGGGCAAGCGTTACTCGCCAAGCGCATGGGAAAAACTGAAATCATTGCAGAAACTGGTGCGGGTCAACATGGCGTTGCTACAGCAATTGCCTGCTCATTATTAGGTTTAAAATGTAAGGTTTATATGGGCGCGGTTGATTGTCAGCGTCAGCAACCGAATGTCTTTCGCATGCAATTAATGGGTGCTGAAGTTATTCCAGTAACCGCCGGCAGCGGCACACTTAAAGACGCGGTAAATGAAGCATTACGTGATTGGTCTGCCAATTATGAAAACGCACACTATTTATTAGGTACGGCTGCGGGCCCTCACCCGTTCCCGACTATTGTGCGTGAATTTCAAAAAATGATCGGCGAAGAAGCTAAACAGCAATTATTAGCTGAAGAAGGTCGATTACCTGATTACGTTATTGCTTGTGTTGGTGGTGGCTCAAATGCCATTGGTATGTTTAATGACTTTATTGGCGATGAAAATGTCAAACTAATTGGTGTTGAAGCCGGTGGTAAAGGCATAAACACGGCACACCACGGTGCAACCTTAGTGGCAGGTACCAAAGGTATGTTACATGGTAACTATACTTATATTATGCAAGATAAGGTGGGCCAAATTGAAGAGTCTTACTCGGTATCAGCGGGTCTTGATTACCCTGCTGTGGGCCCACAACACGCACAATTAAAAGATTCTGGTCGCGCTCAATATGTCGCAATAAACGATGACGAAGCATTAGAAGCATTCCAATTACTGGCGCGTAATGAAGGGATTATTCCTGCATTAGAGTCTTCTCATGCATTGGCACATGCCTTAAAAATGGCTGATAAAGTGACAGAAGAAACCATCTTCTTGGTTAATTTATCAGGTAGAGGTGATAAAGATTTAGCGCATGTAAACGCGATTATATCGCCTGAGACTGCTGAAAAAAGTGATGTAAAGCATAGAGGAGAAGCATAATGAGCCAAGCAACTAATATTACTAACATTACTAATGTAAGTACTCGTTATGACCAAGCGTTTGAAAAATTAGCGGCAAAGAATGAAGGCGCGTTCATCCCTTTTGTTATCATTGGCGACCCAAATGCTGAGCAGTCTTTAGAAGTGATTAAAACACTTATTGATGCTGGCGCAGATGCTTTAGAACTAGGCATGCCCTTTTCAGACCCCAGTGCTGACGGTTTGACCATTCAAATGGCTGCGCTTCGTGCACTAAAAGCCAATACTAATACCGATGTCTGTTTAGATATTTTAGCTAAAATTCGTGCTTATGCGCCTGATATTCCCATTGGCTTGCTACTTTATGGCAACCTAGTATTTGCGCGTGGCATTAATAACTTCTATCGTGATGTTGCCGCGGCAGGTGTTGATTCTGTACTTATCGCTGACTTACCTATTCGTGAATGTGAGCCATTTAGACAAGCGGCAACTGCCAATGGTATAGCGCCGATATTCATCGCCCCGCCTAATGCCAGTGAAAAAACTTTACAAAAAGTAGCTGATTATGGCTCTGGTTATACTTATGTATTAAGTCGTGTCGGCGTTACGGGCACAGAAACTGAAGCTGAAATGACTGGCCATAAACTTATTGATATCTTGGATAAATATCAAGCTGCACCTTCTGTGATTGGTTTTGGCATATCAAAACCTGAACAAGTAGAAGCTGCATTAGCAACGGGAGCAAAAGGTGCTATTAGTGGCTCTGCTGTCGTTAAAATTATTGAAAAAAATCTTGATGATCACGATAAAATGTTGGAAGAATTAGCCGGATTTGTTCGTGCTATGAAGCTAGCTACTAAACTTTAAGTTAATCGGAATAACTATCAGTTTTAAGTTTTAAGCTGTCAGTTAAAAGTGATTTATTTGAATATAAAAAAGCTCATAAGGTTTAACTTATGAGCTTTTTTTATTACATCTTAGATTCTAAATCAATGGCTATTAGTCGATGATTAATAGCTAAGCTGACTTTTTTTCCCAAGTATCGCGTAGACCAACCGTGCGGTTGAAAACTAGCTTACCTGCGGCAGTATCTTCTGCTGATATTTTATTATCTAAACAAAAGTAACCTTGGCGCTCAAACTGAAATGCTTGCTCAGGTTTTGCATTCGCTAGATAAGGTTCAACTTTCGAATTAATAATAGTCAATGAATCAGGGTTAATCACTGAATGAAAGTCTTCTGCAGCTCCTGGGTTTGGCACAGTAAATAAGCGTTCGTACAAACGAATTTCTGCATCAAGACTTTGTTCAGCCGCAACCCAATGAATAACACCTTTTGGCTTAGTGCCATCAGTCGGGTTTTTACCTAAAGTTTCAGGATCATATTGGCAATAAACCGTAGTTACATTACCTTCTGCATCTTTATCACAACGGGTAGCGGTAACAACATAAGCACCGCGTAAACGCACGGCTTTGTCTAATACTAAACGCTTATACTTTTTGTTGGCTTCTTCACGAAAGTCTTCTGCTTCAATGTAAAGCGCTTTGGCAAATGGCACAATGCGAGAGCCATGACTTTCATCACTTGGGTGGTTCTTAACATCAAGATTTTCAACTTTATCTTCAGGATAGTTTTCAATCACCAATTTAATTGGGTCTAGAACCGCCATAGCACGTGGTGCATTATCATTTAAATCTTCACGAATACAAGCATCTAACACACTCATTTCGACAGTGTTATCCATTTTCGTTACGCCAATGCGCTTCGCAAATTCTCGTAATGAACCTGGCGTAAAACCTTTGCGACGAAAGCCAGCAATGGTTGGCATACGCGGGTCATCCCAGCCGCTAACTAGCTTGTCTTCCACCAGGCTATTTAATTTACGTTTACTCATCACAGTATATTCGAGATTCAAGCGTGAGAACTCGTATTGACGTGGTGTGGTTTCTATCGAAATATTTTCAATCACCCAGTCATACAAACGACGATTATCTTGAAATTCTAAAGTACAGATTGAATGCGTAATGCCTTCTATGGCATCTGAAATACAATGCGTAAAATCGTACATTGGATAAATACACCATTTATCACCTGTTTGGTGATGATGGGCAAATTTAACTCGATAAATTACTGGATCGCGCATGCACATGAAGCTTGATGCCATGTCGATTTTAGCACGCAGGGCACAATGCCCTTCTTTAAAGTCACCCGCTTTCATTTTTTCAAATAAAGCGAGGTTTTCTTCAACTGACGTTTCACGATAAGGACTGTTTTTCCCTGGTTGCTTTAACGTACCACGATATTCGCGCGTTTCTTCGGCATTTAAAAAACAAACGTAAGCTAAACCTTTTTCGATAAGCTCAACAGCATAACCATACAAGCGGTCAAAATAATCTGAAGAATAATGAATATCACCCGCCCATTCAAAACCCAACCACTTAACATCGGCTTGAATAGAATTTACGAAATCAATATCTTCTTTTTCAGGGTTAGTATCGTCAAAGCGCAAATTACACAAACCATTGTAATCTTGAGCAATACCAAAGTTTAAACAAATAGATTTCGCATGACCAATATGTAAAAAACCATTTGGCTCAGGCGGAAAACGTGTTTGTACTTTACTATGCTTACCACTAGCAAGATCGGCATCAATAATTTGACGAATAAAATTTGTTGGACGGTTTTCTACTTCCGACATCCACAGAACCCCTAAAAATAATAAAATTTAAATAATGTAATTGAAGATATTATATCAATAGAATTAACCCAAGCGCACCTAAAGAATATAAATTCGACTGTGGATCGCGAAATATAATTTAACTTGTGGTCTTAAAGCGCTATTTATACGCTTTATTTTGGATATTATTAAGTAAAGTTACCACCTGATTAATTCAGCCTATTACACGATAAATATAAAATGAAGACGTTATTAAGATTAAAGGTCTATTTTATGGCAAATTATCGAAGGCATTGACTAATGCTGGTTTTAGCATTTTCAGCTTTTCATTATTACTATCGGCTATTGATGCAAATACCGCGCCTAAAAACGCACGCGCATTATGCAGTTGAGCTAAGCCTTGTTGGTTAGTGTAAACTTGTTGCCAACTTTTAAGCGGACTTGGTGTGATGTAGCGCTGTAACCAGTGCTGCCATTCTTGTTCATTGTGCTGATTTTTCAGTAGAATATAAAGTAGTGCTGTAGACAAACGTTCAGGTTCGCCATAAATATAAAAGTGCGTATTTTTCGCAAGTACCTGCTCTCCGATGGCATTTAACATCTGGGTTAAATGCGCTTTATTAATTACTGGGTTTAAGGCTAATTGGAGAAATATATCAGCAGTATGTGCGACATTATGTCGCCAACCAACGACTTCATCAAACCCACGATAATCATTGATGTTACTCATGAAAGCTGTACTTTTTGACACCAACAAGTCTCGTTGTTCTGCACTCAAATAAGTCGATTTTCGGTCAACACGTGCTAATTCAGATAACACCAATGCGACAAAAGGCTGATAAACGCCATTTTTGTCATCCGTTTCAACGCCAAAGCCTTCAATTAACGTTGTAAACATTAAGCGATGCACCTCACTGGATAATCTATCTCCCCTCAACCAGTTCGAAAGACCAGTAAAAGCAACGCCATCACGAATTTCAGGTTGTGGGATAGCTAAACAATGTAATAATTGCATAGCTAATTCAGCACGTTCCAGCTCATTTTCAATGACAAAGTTCTGCTCAGCTAAGCCGAGTAATTTTTGTTTATTCCATTTAGCCGAATAGCACTGCTGGCCAATGCTGCTGGCATTAATATGATCAATTTCGGTACTTATTTGCGCCTTTGCTTTACTCACTGGCGTCAATACAATACTCAAAATAAAAACGGCTATTGATTTATTAAACATCTATATACCTTGTAATTATATACCTTATAATATTTTTTCTAATCATAAAGCCATCTGTATCATAATGACGTCGAATGACCTTATACACCTTCTTTATTTTTAGCTTTTGGCTAAAACTCAAGCAGTTACCATAATCTCCATGGTTAATTTATTCAACAATTCTTATAAACAACATTCACAACCGTTAAGTAAGTTGATATGTTACTTACACTAAATAATCAGTAGATAAAAACCAATGCCTGAATGTTCATCTTCCAAAACTATGCCACCACCTAGCCCGCTTGTGCTTGAAAATATTCAACAATGGCAGCAAAAATCTAACAGTCAAATGACGGTTAATGGTCATTATCGAGCGGGAGCTAAAAACGCTAAGCGTATCCACTTACTGCACGGAACGGGCTTTTCATCGATGACCTTAGCCGCTATGGCTTCACAATTGCCACAAGACTGGTCTATTTGGTTAACCGACGTTCCAGGCCATGGAAGTTCGACACAGCCAACGACAAAGATGCCAAACTGGCAAAAAATAGCAAATACTATTGCAGATGCTATTTATAAGCAGGCCAATGTAAAAGAAAACGGCCCATTGATTGGTATAGGACATTCAATGGGCGGTGTTTTAACACTCTTAGCGGCCGTTAAATACCCAGATTTATTCAGTGAAATTATTTTGTTAGATCCGGTATTATTCCAAACTGAAATGATCATAGCGCAGCAATTAATGCGTGCTACTGGAACATGGCGACAAAGAGCATTAGTTAGATCAGTTGCCAATCGAAATGCAAAATGGCCAAGTTTAGCTGCCATGAAAGAGAGTATCGCCGGTAAGTCTTTTTATAAAGCCTGGCATCCACAAGTGATTAGCGATTATTGTGAGTCTTCCACGAATACCCATCAGGATAATTCCGTACAACTTAGTTGTCAGCCAAGTTGGGAAGCTTCCATTTTTGGTTCTTACCCTAAAGGATTATGGCGAGCGATATATAAAGTTGATATTCCGGTAGAGATATTAATAGCAAAGAAAAGTTATTTCTTCATTCCGAAGGCCGTTAAAAGAGCCTCTAAAATCAATAATATTATACAATGGCAAACTTTTGGTCAGCATCATTGTTTTCCGATGGAAGAGCCAATAGAAACAGCGAAAAAAATCACTGACTTAATTTCCTCATACAGCTAAGTTCAGTCGCTAAATAAAATTAGGCTATAGATTACAAACTTGCATATAAAATGTTATAAATATGTTAATTTAAAGTAATAATTCTTACACGGATGTTCAAATGAACAAAAAAATTGTTAAATTTCTCCCCGTAATGCTGCTTTGCAATAGTGTTTCCGCATTTGAGCTGTCTCAGCACCTAAGAACATCAACTGAACCTACAGCTAAAGTCAGAGTAGCAGCCAAATACCCAATAGAGGCAGCAAGAAATAATCGTGAAGGTTGGGCAAGATTTAGTTTTATCATTGAAAAAGACGGCAGTGTTTCAAATGTAATAACCGAAGAAACATCCGGCAGTAAAGACATCACTCTAGCCGCTAAAAAAGCGATATTGAAGTGGCAATATCAGCCAGCAATGGAAAATGGCGAGCCAATACAGCAATGCGCTAACAGTGTGCAAATTGATTTTAGAATGCATAAACAAAAAAATGGTACTACAGGGGCAACTAAACGCTTTAGAAGTTTATATAACAAGACAAAATCCGCCTTAGCAGAAAAGGATTATGCAGAAGTTGAGCAACTATTAGCCAAGTTTGAAAAGATAAAACATATGCATTTATCTGAAAATAATTTTTTACAATTGCTTAGTGCGCAATATGCTAGCGACATAGATGACCCAGCCCTTCAACTTTCCCACCTGAATAAAACTGCGTTTTCTTCAGATCCCGAGAATAACCAACAGTTAGTATCGATACTTAAGCAGAAGTTCATTTTACAAATAAAATTAAATCAATTAAAAGCAGCATACAGCACATTCAAATACCTTAAAAAAATCGCGAGTGATGAACCCTATTTAGCCGATTACCAAGTACTCATTGAACGTATCGACGAGTTTGTTAAGTCAGAAAAAGAGCTTGTGGTTAGTGGCGATATGCGCAGTAATGACTACTGGCACTATGCATTAGTGCGTAATGAATTTACCCTGAGCAATATCACCGGAAAGTTAACTAAGATGGATATTCGTTGTGCGAATAAGCGCCACGTATATTCCATAGAAAACAACAACACATGGACGATTCCAGATACTTGGCAACAATGTAATGTCTATATTTTTGGTGAGAACAACACGAAATTTAATCTTGTTGAACATCCATTTAAAGCTTAGATTAGTAACATTTACTCAAGCGTATATTATCATTTAATTTATACGCGCTTGCGCTAGTTCAGCTAATTGCGGGGATATACTGACTAAATTTTCTAATTCACTTTCTATAACACCTTTAGGGAGTTTTTTAATCAGTAGTTGACCAATTTCTTTAGCATTTTTTTTCGCAGCAAAAATCAATATATTATCGTTGTCGCAACTAACATCCTTAAACACATTGCGCAATTTCAAACGATTTGATTTAAGCAGTTTTCTTAATCGCCCTTTATCATCAACTGCGACGTATTCACATATATTACTAGCTAAGTTTGCACTTTGGCTTGCAGGCACGTAAACAAACCCAGCGAATGCCGCGAAAGTAATAAAAATTAGTGGCTTCATATACCCTCACTTTTAAAGATAAAACACTTATATCAATTAATACTAAGTTGATTAATATTAGCTCCGAATAAAAAATATGCATGGTGATTGATAAATTTAATTTATTAAAAACAAAAAAAAGCGCAGATGGCCTGCGCTTTATAAATACTTTATTTAATTGTCTAACCTAAAACTGAGCAACAACCTGCTCAACGACCATTTTAATCGCTTTACTTGGGTTATCTTGTTCAGAGGTCTTAATACGTTTTACGGCCCAACCATGCCATACAGGCTGGTGGCTTTTAACATCGAATACATCTATCGCTAATTTTCCTTCAGTATAATTACGCACACGAGTATCAGAACCCATGCCTATGCCACCGTAGTAACTATGTCCCCACATAAAACTAGTGCGGTACATAACAGGTAAAGAATCAACTTTAACTTTATCTCTACTACCCATGGTATATGAAATAGTAAAGTCTGCCTGCTCTGCTTCTTTAACTAATTGATAGCCTTTGGCGATAAAAGCCTGTTCAATGGCGTTATCAATTCTAACTTTCATCACTGGATTAGCATCAACAGATTCAGCTAAAGCCTTTGTTTCATTAAGCCATGCGAATGTTTTATAATGCGATGTAGCTATCTCACTATTGCGATCAAAGTCAACTCTAGCTTGTTGCGTTGATACACAGCCGGCCATTGCACTAACAAGTGCTAACATTATGATTAGTTTACTTTTTAACATAAATCCTTCCATATAACTTTGAGGTGTTTAAAACTTGTTATAACAGCCTATCATAGATACGCTAATAAGCTGTTGAAAAATGTAACGACATTACGTTTTATACACAGAATAATAAACAATAACAGTCAGTTTTCATATAACCAATATTAAAATATAGCTACAGGTGGAGGCAAGTTCATCGCTCAATTTGAATAACTTTACTTACCTACTTATTACCCCCATGTCTCATTATATGACCAGACAAAGGTTAAATTAATGACAGAATTTTATTTTGAGCTATAACAAATAATAAATACTTATAAATAATTGCTAACTTTTCATTGACAGAAATAGCTAAACCCCTTAAAACTGTAGCTATTACTTTTTTACACAATATTTTACTATGAATTTCGTAAACACGCTCTTATCTCTCCTCGTTGTCGTCTTGGTCTTAGAACCAAAGCGTGGTCGATATTGTGTGTAAAAATAAAGTAAAAATATAAACAATAAACCCTCGCTCTGAAAAGAACGGGGGTTTTTTTATCGCTATTTATCGATTTATTAAAGGGATTACATATGACAAAAGAGCTATTCTCAGGTGCAGAACTGGTAGTAAAAACCCTGTCAGCACTTAAGGTAAAATATTTGTTTGGCTACCCAGGAGGGACAGTACTAGACATTTATGATGCACTGTTTCGACAAGATGATGTTGAGCATATTCTTGTTCGTCACGAGCAGGCAGCAACACACATGGCAGATGGCTTTGCGCGCGCTACCGGCGAAGTCGGTGTTGTGTTAGCAACATCAGGGCCTGGTGCCACTAATTGTATTACCGGTATAGCAACTGCCTATATGGACTCCATTCCTATGGTGGTACTTTCCGGGCAAGTGCCAACGAATTTAATTGGCGACGACGCATTTCAAGAAACTGACATCGTAGGTTGCTCTCGACCCATTGTGAAACATAGTTTTAACTGTCGTAATGTTGTTGATATTCCTAACACTATCGCAAAAGCATTTTATATTGCCAGTACAGGTCGACCGGGCCCGGTTGTTATCGAACTACCCAAAGATATTTTAATGCCACAATACACTGCTGAATTTGTCTATAACTCAGAAGTTAATATGCGCTCTTACAATCCGACAGTAAAAGGTCACCACCGCCAAATTAAGAAAGCGGTTCAAGCTATAACAAAAGCAAAACGCCTAGTTATATACGCTGGCGGCGGCGTTATAATAGCTAACGCTGCTGAGTTACTGACTGAATTAGTAGAAAAGCTCAATGCACCTATTACTAACACCTTAATGGGGCTAGGCGCCATATCAGGTTTACATGATAACTTCATTGGCATGTTGGGCATGCACGGGAGCCTGGAAGCTAACAAGGCCATGGCTAATGCGGATGTTATTCTCGCTTTAGGAGCAAGGTTTGATGACCGTGTCACAAACAATGTTAAGAAATTCTGCCCTGATGCGACTATTGTGCATGTTGATATAGATCCAACTTCAATCTCTAAAACCATCAATGCCCATATTCCTGTAGTGGGTTTACTCGATATAGTAATTAAACAATTACTTGATGAGCTTGAAGAAAAACAATTTAGTGTCAATCAAGAAGAAAACCAAACATGGTGGCAACAAATTGCACAATGGCGAGCAGTTAACAGTGTTAGCTATGAGCAAACAGACGGAAAGATAAAACCTCAGCGTGTTATTGAATCCATGTATAAAGCCACTAAAGGTGAAGCCTATGTATGCTCTGATGTGGGACAACATCAAATGTTTGCCGCGCAATACTACCCCTTTGCTAAACCTCGCCAATGGATAAATTCAGGCGGCTTAGGCACTATGGGATTTGGCTTACCGGCCGCTATGGGCGTAAAATTAGCTTTCCCTGATAGCCATGTTATTTGTATTACCGGTGACGGCTCTATTCAAATGAACATACAAGAACTTTCGACTTGTCTGCAATATAACTTACCCGTGGTCATTATTTCATTAAACAACCGTTCTTTAGGTATGGTGCGTCAATGGCAAGACATGGTGTATGGCGGTCGTCATTCATCTTCCTATATGGAATCTTTACCTGATTTTGTTAAATTAGCTGAATCTTATGGTCATGTAGGTATGCAAATTAATACCCTTGATGAGTTAGATGAAAAAATTGAAGAGGCCTTTGCAATTAAAAATCGTCTGGTCTTTGTTGATGTGTTAGTTGACGAAAATGAGCATGTATACCCGATGCAAATACGTACTGGCGCTATTGATGAAATGTGGATTAAAAAAGGAGTTAAAGCCTAATGCGCAGAATTTTAGCGATTTTATTAGAGAACGAGGCAGGATCACTTTCACGCATTGTCGGGTTGTTTTCTCAACGAGCATTTAATATTGAAAGTTTAACCGTAGCACCAACTGAAGATGACAGTCTATCTCGTATTACCATAGTCACCAAAGGTAACGACAAAATACTTGAACAAATAGTGAAACAAGTGAATAAGCTCATCGATGTTATTAAAATCACCGATTTAACCGAGCGAAGTCATGTTGAGCGTGAATTACTGCTAATTAAAGTCCTCGCGATGAATGCAAAGTCGCGTAGTGAAGTGATGCGTATAACCGATATTTTTAGAGGCTCTGTTATTGATATTGGTAAACAAGTCTACACGATTCAATTAACTGGCAACGCAGAGAAAGTTAATGCTTTTATTAGCACACTCGCTAATGAAACAGAAATTATAGAGTCGGTAAGATCAGGTTGTGTTGGTATTGCGCGCGGAGAAAAAGCCTTATCGGTAAAGCAATAATGTTGAAGCAAAGCAAATAGCCATAAATATGCATACTTACTTTACTTAAAATACTATAAAGCCAGCTAATAGCTGGCTTTATTTTTACGCTGAATTTAGTCTTCGAGCCAATTAAGCTTTAGCTAATTCGAGCTGTTAACCTACGACGTAATCCTACTAACATTAAGAATAAAATGCTGCTGAAGCCAAGACCTGCACCTTGTCTTTCAACTTTCTCTTCGACGGCGCTACAGTTTTCAATTTCACCCGGTATAGGCTCTAATGTCACAGCGCGAACCACATCTTCAAATAACTGTTCGCCTTTATCATCTAGCATTAAAACCCCTTTTGAATCACGGCGAGGTACTCTGATCAATGCAGTTGCAGAAATTTCATTGGCATCATTAATATCACGAGCTTCAATAATAGTATAATCACTGTCACAGGCTATATAGTCATTTAGATCAGTAAAAGATTTGCTGGTAATGTCATAGATAAAACCATGTGTTCTTCTCGGTGTACTGGTATTGTCGTTATGCGTTTCAACTTCACCCTCACCGACTATTTTACCTTCTTCATTTATCGCGCGAGCGGTACTTGAACTACCTGTAAAAAAATCAGTTGGTAAAACCATTTCCATCGTTTCAGCATTGGTATCAACATGGTAGAACTTAGTTCTCTGATTACCATTAACAAACGTATTAACATGCCCGATGGCGATACCAGCATCATTGATATCATAAGCCCGTGAATCAAAATATTTACCATGGTCATCAGTAAAATCAGTAACTTGACCGTCTTTATAAACTACGGCATATAAACTGCGTCGCTCGTTTGCACTTGGATCAGTTTCATTCTCGTCCACCCAACCATGAGCGTAACCAACAGCTACACCTTGATTATTAACAGCTTGAGCATAGTTTTCATATTCACGCACATCATCAACATGAGGAGTAACTAACTGTCCTAATATTTCCGAGCTAATAATACCTTGCTCATCAATAGTCCACTTTATTGCTTCAGTATTATAGATGTCTTCAATAACTTGCTGTACACAAGCCTTAAAGGGTAAATCATCAAGTACGTCAGGGTCAGCACAGCCACCAGTTTCGTCAATGAAAAAGTCTAGGGCATTCTGATCAATACTGGTACTAGCATAACCAACCGCAAAATGTGATTCACTAATGTCTAATATTGCTGATTCACCACCAAAGCGTTGTTCTTCAGGTAAATCAGTCTCACTAGGTGGGATGATTTCAGTAATACTTGCACCGCCGTCTGAAGAGAAAAATCCACGTGTAGTAAAATCACGCAACCAGTGTGTTACTTCTTCACCATCACTTTTAGTAAAGTCCAGCGGCAAATAAGGCGCAGATGCAGTACCGTAAACCCAACCTTCATTGGTAATACCACTTATGTACTCTTTTGTTGAACGGGTATAAATATCAGTCCCGGTAAACTTTTCATCAAAAACATTAAAGAGCTCAGTTTGACCATTAAAATTGGTCATTGCAAAAATGTCGCCCACTTCTTGGTAAAGGCTATTACCGGCTCTTGATCTTAGAAACCTAATCACCCATGAAAGGTCATTCGCGGTTGGGTTTCCTGTGCGCAAAGCAGTTTCATCTTCAATATTCACTAAGTCATGAACACCTTCATGACTTCTATCAGCTAAGGTGACTATAGCGTCAAAGTCGTCTTCATCTAGATATTGAAACTGCACCGGAAAATTATAGATATCAGTGCCTGAAATAGCAGCTTCACCATTATTATTTTCTTGTTGCGAATAGGTATACTTTAATGAGGAAACATTACCTTTATCAATAACTTGGTATGTTGCTGCATTAACGGCGGATAGTCCTAATGCACTAGTAATACCTAATGCTAAAATTGATTTTACAAATTTGTTCATGTAACTACTAAACTCACTTTCGTTATTAATCATCTAATTCTTGCCATCTAGCGTAGGCAACTTCGAGATTGGACTCACTCAGGGCTAACTGGTTCAATATTTTATTACTTTGTTCTTGGCTTTGGCTAAAAAAGTCAGCTTGATTCACTTTTTCTTGTAATTGTGCAATTAAATTTTCCAGCTCATCAATTTGCCCAGGTAGCTCTTCTAGCTCTTTTTTTTCTTTAAATGAGCGCTTTTTCTTTACCGGTGTAGCGACTTTATTCTCAGCCTTCACCACTTTATCATTTGCGTTAGCTTTAACAACTGGCTTTGCCATTGCTTGACGTTGTTTATCTTTATGTTCAAGATAACTATCAACATCATCATAACCACCAACAATTTGAGTAATGTGACCGCTGCCATCAAAGTACAAACAACTACTGACACAATTATTAACAAAGTCGCGATCATGGCTCACTAAAATAACCGTTCCTGCGTAATTTGCAACGACTTCTTCCAATAACTCTAATGTTTCAATATCCAAATCATTGGTTGGCTCATCCAGAATCAATAAGTTACTTGGGCGTAAAAACAAGCGGGCCAGCAACAAACGATTCTTTTCACCACCCGATAATGCTCTAACCGGTGTACGTGCACGTTTCGGGCTAAACAGAAAATCTTGTAAGTAACCTAACACATGTCTAGGTTTGCCGTTTACTAAGACTTCTTGCTTACCTTCACCAACAATTTCTTGTACAGTTTTCTTAAGATCCAGCGCATCGCGATGTTGATCAAAATAGGCAATATCTAAATTAACTCCTGAACGCATTTTTCCACTAGTTGCTTCGAGGTTACCCATAATCATCTTAATTAGCGTAGATTTACCCGTACCGTTTGCACCGATAAATGCAATGCGATCATTTCGAGTGATTAATAAATCTAAATCTTTGATGATAACCTTGTCGTCAAACGCGATAGTTAAATCTTCGGCTTCAAAGACCAATTTACCAGAGCGATCGCCTTGAGTAATATTCATCGTGCTTTGATTGCGCACTTCACGACGAGCTTGACGTTCGCCTCTCAGTTTCTCAAGTGCTCTTACTCGACCTTCGTTACGTGTACGTCGCGCTTTTACACCTTGTCTGATCCAAACTTCTTCTTCAGCCAATTTCTTATCAAATAACGAGTTTTGCTGTGACTCTACCTGCAAGTCATGAGCTTTTTGCTCTATATATAGATCATAATTACCTGGGTAGCTTTTCAAAACACCGCGATCAAGATCGATAATACGCGTTGAAACGCCACGAATAAACGCCCTATCATGACTAATAAACAGTATGGTCCCGGCAAAGTCTTTTAAAAATGACTCTAACCATAGAACACTTTTAATATCTAAATGGTTGGTAGGCTCGTCAAGCAGTAAAATATCAGGTGCAGTCACTAAGGCTTTAGCTAACGCTAACTTACGTAACCAACCACCTGAAAGATCGCAAATTTTATCATCTGGATTCAACGCTAAAGTCGTCATCACTTGTTCGATACGCTGCTCATCTTGCCAAGCATTAGCCACTTCAAGTTGTTCTTGAATCGTGGCCATTTTAGTGAGATTTTTTTCAGAAGGATCTTCAGTAACATCATGAATAATCGCATGATAACGCTTAATTAAATCAGCATTTTCCTTTACGCCTTGGGCGATAAAATCAAAAACACTGATATCAGAAGACTCTGGTGGATCTTGCTCCAACATAGCAACTTGCATAGTGTTAGATTTAAGTACTTGACCATCGTCTAACGTTTGAAAACCCATTAATACTTTCATTAATGTCGATTTTCCAGCACCATTTCTACCGACTAAACAAATTCGTTCGCCTGTTTGTACACTTAAGTCTGCTTTATCTAAGACTTTGTCTTCACCAAAGGCTAATTCACCTTGGGAAATACGAATTAATTCCATAAACTACAATAACTCCAAAATTTGTTTCTGTTCAAATGGCCAAAATAATTTTTTTTGGTCCGAAAGACGTTCTAATACAGGAATGTGAACACGATACTGCTCGACTAATTTATCGTCATCAATAATATCAACCTCACGCACTTCTGCTGCAGGCATTGCTGATAAACATAATGCCAAAGCGTATTCACATAAATGACAGCCTTCTGTGCCATAAAGATTAAATTTTACTGACATGCTAACTCGCCTTACGCGTTATCAACCAACTGTTGTGAATATGCTTGTTACGTTGAAAGTCTTTATCTCGTGTTTTATCGCTCAACTCTTGCACGTTCAAATCTAAGGCAGCGATAGCGTCAAAATCCATTTTAAAATTACGCTTATTATTGGTAAAAATTAACTCGCCACCTTCGCTCAGTGATTTCACACCATCTGTTATTAAGCTTATGTGATCTCGTTGCACGTCAAAGCTTTCGCCCATACGTTTTGAATTGGAAAAAGTAGGAGGGTCTATAAACACCACATCAAATTTTTGCTCATTCTTCTTCAACCACTGCAAACAATCCGCTTGAATAAAGTCATATTTATGACCACTGAGATTGTTCAATACGAAATTGTCTTGTGCCCAACTTAAATAGGTATTCGACATATCAACCGTTGTTACCGTATCGGCGCCATGTAATGCCGCTTGCAAAGAAACCGAACCGGTATAAGCAAATAAATTCAATAATGATTTGCCCTTGGACTTTTTCGCGACAATTTGGCGAGTTTTACGGTGATCTAAGAAAAGCCCTGTATCTAAGTAATCCCAAAGGTTTACTTTTAATTTAGCGCCATATTCATGCACTACCATCGACTTTTTGGTTTGCTCAACACGTTGGTATTGCTCTTTACCTTTTTGTTTCGCTCGGGTTTTAATAATCACTTTATCAGTAGGAACGCCAAGCACTTTCGGCGCGAAGTAAACCACTTCTTGTAATCTTTTAGCAACTTTTTCTGGCTCAATAATAGCCGGCGCTGTATATTCATGAATAACAAGGTGGTCGCCATAAACATCGACAGCAACATTATATTCAGGAATATCGGCATCATATAAGCGGTAACACTCAATGTTTTCTTGCTTAAGCCAACTTTTTAAATTCTTTTTATTTTTCAATAAGCGATTACCAAAATCTGAGTCTTTTTGCTCAAATTCAGCATTAACATTACTACTCGATACTTGCTTATCATCTAAATTATAAAGTGCAAATTGGCAATCTAACGGACCGTTTTTAAACTTGTAACGCTTGAAAGTAACCATTTTCATCATGGCTAACAATTCAACATTGGCCGTTAAAACAGCGATACGCCAATTAACAAATTGTGCTTTAAACGTCTGTCCTAACAAGGCAAAGCTTTCTACTAACTCAGGTAGTTCACCTATGCGTTCACCATATGGCGGGTTAAATAAAATCGTACCTTTTGGTCCAAAGCCATTTTTCATGTCATTGGCATTTTTACAAGAAAATTCGATAAACCTTTGTACGCCAGCATTTTTAGCATTTTGCTGGGCCGTTTTTAATACTCTGCTATCAAGGTCAACACCGAATACTTTAGCTTTAAGTTGTGTTAAACCAACATGAGATTGTTCAATGGCAGCAGACTTTGCGGCTTTCCATGCTTCAGGTTGATGCCCTAACCAAAAATCAAAGCCCCATTGTGCTCTGTCAATACCGGGTGCATAGCCCGCGGCCATTAATACAGCCTCTATTACAATAGTTCCAGAACCACACATAGGATCAACTAAAGGTTTAGTTGTATCGTCTAACCATCCAGAGCGGGTAATAATGGCGGCCGCTAAATGTTCTTTCAATGGTGCGGCACCTGAATGCTCTCGGTAACCACGTTTGAATAAGCTACGACCAGAAAAGTCTAAGTAAATAACAACTTTTTGCTTTAATAAGCGCGCTTGAAAACTTATCTGTGGCGCAGACTTGTCTACTGACGGACGTTCTTGGTTTAAATCACGAAAGTGATCAACAACAGCATCTTTAACCGTTAAAGCACCAAACTGACTGTTTCGAATTTCATCACTGGTACCAACAAAATCAATCGCGAAGGTACTATCAACAGAAAATAGTTCAGACCAGTTAATCGACTTCGCTACAGCATAAAGTTCGTCTTTATTAACTGCATCACCTTCTCCCAACTTTAAAAGTATGCGAGTTGATAAGCGAGAACGCAGACAAATATGATAGGCATGCTCGATAGTTGAATTAAAATAAACACCTTCAGGCTTTTGAACAACTTGTTCGGCTTTCAAATCTTTAAGTTCTTGTGCCAGTAATATTTCTATACCTGGAGAGGTTAATGCTAAAAATTGCTGCATATAGGTTTTCCAATCTAATTTATGCCGCGATTATAAACAAAGACACGTTCTACTTATAGGCATTTTACAAATTAGCGCCAACTATCTATGAAGTTATGCCGTTTTATTTTGAATTTAGTCAAATTTCAGCTAATTGTCTGAATTCCGAGTCATTCAAGAGTAAAAAAACAGCAAGTAGAAAATAAATCAAATTAATACCTAAAATAAACTTAAAACAGGTTGCAAATCAGATGAGGTATCCTTATTATACGCCTCGCTTTGAAGAGGCAAGTTATTGCACCTTAGAAGCATTCTTTAAGCTAGAATTAAAACTTGCTAATCGGACGCGGGATGGAGCAGTCTGGTAGCTCGTCGGGCTCATAACCCGAAGGTCGTAGGTTCAAATCCTGCTCCCGCAACCAATTCTTTATAATATTAGAGTTTAAATAAATATTAATTCTTAAGTTTGAATTAAAACAACTTGGCTTGTCTAATTTATTAGACCATTCGGACGCGGGATGGAGCAGCCTAAAAGTTCAACCTCGTCGGGCTACTTTTTATAACTAGCCGAAGGTCGTAGATTCAAATCTTACTTCCAAACCAATTCTTTTAGAATGAATTAAAACTTCTAAGACTTGTTTAAGTAATTACTTAAACCATTCGGACGCGGGATGGAGCAGTCTAAAAGTTCAACCTCGTCGGGCTGCTTTTTATAACTAGCCGAAGGTCGTAGGTTCAAATTCTGAGCCAGCAACCAATTCTTTATAATATTAGAGTTTAAATAAATATTAATTCTTAAGTTTGAATTAAAACAACTTGGCTTGTTTAAGTAATTACTTAAACCATTCGGACGCGGGATGGAGCAGTCTGGTAGCTCGTCGGGCTCATAACCCGAAGGTCGTAGGTTCAAATCCTGCTCCCGCAACCAATTCTTTATAATATTAGAGTTTAAATAAATATTAATTCTTAAGTTTGAATTAAAACAACTTGGCTTGTCTAATTTATTAGACCATTCGGACGCGGGATGGAGCAGTCTGGTAGCTCGTCGGGCTCATAACCCGAAGGTCGTAGGTTCAAATCCTGCTCCCGCAACCAATTCTTTTAGAATGAATTAAAACTTCTAAGACTTGTTTAAGTAATTACTTAAACCATTCGGACGCGGGATGGAGCAGTCTGGTAGCTCGTCGGGCTCATAACCCGAAGGTCGTAGGTTCAAATCCTGCTCCCGCAACCAATTCTTAAGTTTGAATTAAAACAACTTTTCTTGCTTATTACTTTGGCCATTAGGACACGGGATGGAACAGTCTAAAAGTTCAACTCGTCGGGCTAATCTTTATAACTAGCCAAAGGTCGAAAATTAAAATCCTGCTCCAGCAACCAATTCTCTGATTTAATTATGTTTAATTAATACATTAGCTTTTTAATAAAAAATATAATTTAAACAATCAAAACAACCTCAATAATTCAAAAAATCTAACCTTATTATAAATAAGAATAATTGATAGTTTAAACTTCACACTTCTCTTAAATACTTAATCAAAACCAATACCAATACCAATACCAATTTGATTAATTAACTTGGTATAAATCCCCTCTTGTGTCTATCTCATGACAAACTCAATAACATGGCAATTATTCTCATTTTGAAATATATAACTTTTATCTAAGTTTAGACCTTCACTATAATTAAACACTTGGAATAATCTCGAATAAAATAATACGAAAACGGGTCAGTATTTTACGTTAACATAGCTTAACTGGATAATTATATGAGTTATGCCACCCAATCACATCAAACATGCCAGGCATTATTATCTAAAACGGCCACCCAATAACATTAACTGTGACCACTCAGTTGCATTGGATTTACCGCTAATAAATTAAGCTCATTTTGCGCTTAGCTAACATTCGCTTTTTTTCACTAACGACGACTCTTCCGAGCAAGCGGACGTTAGGAATTTGTTTAGACTTACGACAACTGTTAGCAAGTAGTTAGCGTGCATAGTAATAATAGTTACGACCGCTGTGTCGGATTACTTGTCGTTAGATAAGCCAAGGCTAGCGTCCACTTTCGTACCTTGTTAATATCTGGTCAGTGAGTATTAGAGTATTATCCATCTAGCTAAATATATTACACAACTTGTGAAATATAGTCTGTTTTATCCTAAGCCGGACCTTGCAGTTTTAAATTCATTTTAGGATCTTTTAACACGATCCCTTTTTTAAAAAGTAATTTATGCAACTGCTTTTGTAATTTGGTTTCAGTATGACTGCTCTGTGCAACACGTAGCTTTTGTGCTTCACTAAAATGGCAATGTACTAATAAACTGGCAGGGAAGCAATCGAACTGAACAGTGTGACTTAAATGACTAAAGCCATCGACTTGCTTTGCCTCTTCATTGATTTGGACTAATACAGCCAATAACTTATTGTTCAAACGATGGCAGATTTTACTCATTTTCATACTTTATGACTTACTCAATAGGCGCTAAGTTAACAAGGTACATTGTAACCTATAGTTGGAACAAAAAAATTGGCAAACGATAGAAGTTTAAAATAGATATTTAAATGTCGTATCTTTGTTAACATTAAGCTAGTGATCATTAGATACTTCAGCTAGCTAAAATCGGACATAAGTTTTTGAGATTTTATCGGCAGATCAAAGCCTAAAGCCGACCTTTTCTTTTGCTATAACTCACCTAAATAAAATGCATGCAGCAATCTCATTGCAGACGGTGGGCTTTCACCAACACTAACTATTGCAGCCATAATCTATTGTTATGTTTTTTAGCCTCAAAAATATATAAGTGATATCAATAATGAACTGACTATAATATAACCTAAATTGAATAAGGCTTTCCAAAAGTAGGAATAATTACTTTTAGAGGATCCATGTTTAATTTCTTCATTTCTTCATTAAGAGTCTGAATTGGATCATTATATCCCTCATCAGTTAACTTAAAAGTCCCAAAGTGAATACCGATCATCTTCTTACTTTCTAGGTCTCTAAATACTTGTAGAGAATCCTTTGGGTTAAGGTGGGCATCTTTCATGAACCATCTAGGTTCATACGCTCCAATTGGAATCAAAGAAAGATCCGGTGCGCCGAGTTTCTCTTTAATTTCTTTGAAGAATTTCCCGTATCCGGTGTCTCCTGCAAAGTAGATCTTATAATTATTTTCAATATAGAACCCACCCCACAGCATTTCCCTTTTATCGAATAGACCTCTTGCTGACCAATGCTGGGAAGGAACAAAAGTAATCTTAGTATTATTAGCTGTTATATTTTGCCACCAATCAAGGTCGACAGCGGCTTCAATTCCATTATCTTCTAGAAATGACTTTGTTTTCAATCCTGCAACGAATTTGGGAGCATCTCTCTCGTTTAATCGCTTGAGCGTATCAAGATCTAGGTGGTCATAATGATTATGAGATATAAGAACGATATCTATTGAAGGCAGATCATCAAAGGCAATTCCAGGTTTAACGACTCTTTTGGGTCCAGCAAATTGAACAGGTGAAGCTCTGAGTGAATAATGAGGATCTGTTAGTATGTTTAAATTATCAATCTGAATAAGAACTGATGCATGGCTGATTACAGTAATTATTGGCTTTACCGATCTTTGGCTAGAGGCTTTAAACTGTTTGGAATCAATTTCATCTGGCCAAGGGGTAGACTCACTTATAGCCTTAATTTTCCAACTGAGTAGGTCAAATATACTTTTATCGTCAAAAGGCTCAATGTTATCAAATTTAACACCGTCAAAAGGGGCGTTAGTCTTTGCATAAGGTTGAGATACACTGGAGGATAGGAAAATGGTAAATATTAACGCTGAAAATTTTTTCATTTAGCTTGCTCATTTTTCTTAGAATTTATTTATTCTTGGCACATAGAGTTTATACGATCACGAACTAAAAAAGTTCACACACTTAACTATAAAATAACATCTAAAAGCGTTTAAATTCGCTAGTTATTGATGTTAATGTCTGCTCTCGTATGCTAGCCGACATAAATTGAGGTGAATATTAGCCACCATTTTTGACCGCTTTAGGCTCTGAGCTACCATCAAGCGTAATTATATCAATGACCGCTTTTTGCAGTATTGTAATTTCTGTAGTGGCAAAGTTGTATGTAATTTAATGGCGGCACAGAATGTAATTAAGTGCCTGGCCTACATGTTATTTCCCACCTTAACGACTTCATTGGGCAAGTACTAACGTAAATTAAAAAGCTCAATACCGATGTATTGAGCTTTAAATATAAATTAAACGTTAAGTGTGAAAATGAATACAACCTCAAGCCTAAATATCATACAGGTTTACTTAAAACTGCATAAACCAATTATATTCCGCTCTCAAATTCAATTTTTGTGATAAATACAAACCTAATTCTTTCAACTGTGTTTTGTCCTGATAATTCAGGATTAATGTTTTTAATTGAATTAATGCCTGTTTACTTTGTGCTGCTCCATCGAGTGCTAACACATAAGTATATGCATATTGAGCATTATCAGGCATTAGAGTTATAGACTTCTCAAAGAGAGGAATGCCTTTTTCTAGCTTTTTCTGACGGACAAAATACAAGCCATAAGAATAATGTAACGCGGCAGACTTTGGATTAAGTTTAATCCCTTTAGCCAGTACGGCTCCAGCTTGAAATGATTTTTGTTGAGAACGATAAATATCAGCCAAGTTTATATAACCTGTATCAAAGTAAGGCTCTATTTCTATACTTTTCTTAAAAGACATTTCTGCATCTGTTATTTTATTCATTTCAACGGCTAACCCACCTTTGTTAGCCATCCCTTCGCCACGCCAGCTATTAACATCAAAAGAATATGTTAATTCTTTAAAAGCTTTATCAAACAGTGGCTGACTTAGTGCAGGTATATCACTTGAAACTAAACTTCGTGCACTTGCCACTCTTACTGCTTTATATTTATCTTGTAATAAAGGCGTTAGCCCATTAATTCTATCGATAGGGGGAAGTAATGTTGCGATACTAGCAGCACTTAAGCGAATTAACGGCTCTGTATGCGTTAGATACGGCATTAAAAAATTAGCATTCAGCGTAGGCGTGGTGTAGCTAAGTAGTTGAATGGCAGTAGCTCGGCTTATAACATCAAGCTTATCATCACTAATAACACTTAAATGATGCTCTAAAGTAATGGCTTGTCCACTATTTAACGTCATTAGTAATTGTTTACTTGTTAACATAGCTTTAGGCTTACCATGCCATTTCTCTAAGTTTTTACTTGCCCATTCATTCAACTTATTATCGTGGCATTGCACACAAGCATTAGGCGTATTAAATGTTTGGGATAAGTCAGGACGAGGAATTTTAAAACTATGGTCGCGTCTATCATCTACGCCCATATAGGTAGTTTCAGGCATATGACAATTTACACATTGAGCGCCTGTTGAATCATTATTATGCTGATGATGCTCTTTTACGTTGTAAACTTCTGCACCATGGCATTGTAAACATAACCCATTACCTTCTTCTTTTATCTTCATCGTATGTTTATCGTGACAATCTAAACAATTAACGCCTTCCTTAAACATCTTACTTTGTAAAAATGAACCATATACATACACTTCTTCTTTAATTTGACCATCAGCATAATAATTAGGAGCAGCAATAAAATTTGGGGTAAATTGATCCAAAAAAGGCTTATTAGCTTTAAAGCCGTCAGTTAACGGTGCACGAAGTGAATGACAAGCAAAACAATTATCCATAAAAGCATTATCACGTTTGCCACCTTCCCAGTGAGCCGTTTTTTCCCCTACGCCTCTTAACCATTGACCTATAGGGTTATTAAGAGCAACGATATCAACGCTATTTTTTTCTTTAGCAGGTGCTTTGGCATGTTCTGTCATATCATCATGACACGACAAGCAACCTACATTAATATTATCAAATTGCGTATTAAAGTTGTTTTTCTCAGCGTCATAATTTCTCACAAGTCCATCAGAGTGGCAGTCTGCACACATGCCATTCCAATTCTGTAATGGTTGTCGCCAATGTAATCTGTCTTCAGGACGAATCTCTTCATGGCTATAATTATGATACCAGCGCTGACCACCTTCTTTTTTAGTTCGTGCATCCCAAGCAAACGGTAGTACGTGCAAACTTCCTTGCTCAGTTTCAACTAAGTATTGCTGTAATGGAAAATGTCCAAAAGTATACTTAATCGGATATGTATCAGATTTATCGTCGTAAGATATCGTTACTTGGTAACGATTATCTTTTATAAAAAATAGGGCCTTCTGGCCATAATGTTCAACACTCACATTAGAGAAGTCGGCTAATACCGAGCTATTGTCTGCAATCATCATCGCTTTAGCATGATCAGACTGCCTCCAATTTTTTTCTGATTGCACATGACATGATGTACATGTTTCATTTGAAATAGGCTTTGCTTTATTAAAGTCGTGACCTTGTATATCAGCAGCTTGAGTAGAAAGTACGGTAAGTAAAGTAAGGGACAAAAAATACGGTAAGAAATGCGTTTTCAAAATATAAATCCTCATAGAGCCGATTAACAAAATATTTCAACGCGCTTTGAACAAAGGCTGAATTTAGTTGACCAGGTCACTCAATTTATATTTTGCTTTAATTAAATTACATTATAGACCCTTAAATATTTATATCATATATATCAATATGTTGCATATATACCATTACGTTGCATATATAAAACAACATAACTAAATAATATTTTTATTTATGTGATAAATGGAGTGCTAAAACTTACATTAAGTTATTTGATTTCATCGTGGTGAACTTAGCTATACCTATAAAAATAAATATTTTATTACTTTAAACTCACGCACAGAAAAAGGTTAAAACCCCTACTAGTTATATAATTACTATATTCAATGTTTCGATTTAACACGCTCACTTCTATTTTAATAAATATCGTACTGATCGCTTTAAATTAAAAATCGAATATATTTGTTCTTTAAAAAGTTCTAAATAGTCACACAGTAAGCGCTGAGATAAGGTAAAACGAAATGGATTAAGTATCTGCTCATTTTTAAAGGTTAAAATAATAAACGCCGGTATTGTAAAATTTATAAGTAGAATAACTATTTATAGATTTTACACCTTGTATTTATTCATTTTTCCTCATAAAAAAGTAGGTCACTTAATTGGTCAAATTGGTATAATATAAAGGATGTATTTTTAGAAAAGCTATTATATAGCTAACAATAAAAGAGATTATTTTTTGAAGAGCAACGAATTTACTCATATTAATGCCGATGGCGATGCCCATATGGTTGACGTTACTGAAAAAAAAGTTACTGAGCGCACGGCTATCGCTCAAGCTTACATTGAAATGTCAGCACAAACGCTAGCAATGATTGTTGAAGGTAAACACCACAAAGGTGATGTTTTTGCTACGGCTAGAATTGCCGGTATTATGGCGGCAAAAAAAACCAGTGAACTCATCCCACTTTGCCACCCTTTGATGTTAACCAAAATTGAAGTTGATATAGTTGCCGAGCCTCAACATAACCGCGTTAAAATTACCGCGCTATGTAAATTATCAGGTAAAACTGGCGTAGAAATGGAAGCATTAACGGCAGCTTCAACTGCAGCCCTGACCATTTACGACATGTGTAAAGCCGTACAAAAAGATATGATAATTACCAACATTCATTTATGTGAAAAACAAGGTGGAAAGTCTGGCAGCTATTTTCACAATGAAGTGACTAAATAAAGGAGCGATGATGATAAAGGTATTATTTTTTGCTCGCCTTCGCGAACAATTGTCAACCGATAGCATGCAAGTACCCGCAAGCGAAAACATGACCACAGAAGATATTCGTCAGCAACTCGCTAAAACGAATGATTTATGGGCTAAGGTTATGGCTGCAGATAGTTTACTTGTTGCTGTTAACCAGCAGATCACTGACTGGTCACATAGCGTTAATGAAGGTGATGAAGTCGCCTTCTTTCCTCCAGTTACCGGCGGCTAATATGATTTATGTACAACAAAACGATTTTGACGTTGCTGATGAGTATCAAAAACTCGCCACTGACAACCAAGACGGTGCCATAGTCACTTTTGTCGGAAAAGTAAGAGACTTTAACGAAGGGCTTGGCGTTCAAGGCTTATCTTTAGAGCACTACCCAGGCATGACAGAAAAAGTGTTACAGAACCTAGAAACTGAAGCTCGCGAGCATTGGCCGCTTAATAAAATTACCATTATTCATCGGGTTGGCGATTTAAAGCTTGGTGAACAAATTGTTTTTATTGGCGTAACTAGCCAACATCGTAAGGCGGCATTTGCTGCTTGCGAATTTCTTATCGACTTTCTAAAAACCAAAGCTCCATTTTGGAAAAAAGAACTCACCTCACAAGGTAGCAAATGGCTAGAAGCCAAAGCTAGCGACAATGAGGTTTCTCAACAATGGTCAAAAAAACTTACCAACGACCAAGCCAACTAAACATATTGAGATATTCATGCTAAAAATCGGACGTTATCAACATTTTAAAGGTAACTTTTACCAAGTGCTTCATCTAGCAACACACAGTGAAACCGAAGAAACTATGGTGGTATATCAACCTGAATATGGCGAACGTGCGATTTGGGTTAGACCACTGTCTATGTTTGACGAGACCATTGAAAGAGAAGGTAAGACAATCAAACGTTTTGAATATGTCGGGTAAATAACTATGGCCAAAAGGCAGGTGCTAGCCATCATTGCCTTTAAATTAATCGAATGCAAAGATAAATTATTTATCTTTGCAAACTAATTACATGACTTTCCAAACAAGCTTGAGTATCGACTAATTAGTAATAAAATTATGCAGATATTAGTCAGTGGTAAAGGCGAGAAATCATTCTCCATTCAGTTGCATCGTTAAGCCAATGAAGATAAAAAAAATAGCCCTTACTCTATATTTATGAAGAAAATTTAAGCTAATAAAATAGGATTATTTTTCAACATTTATTATAGATTACGAAGATGTTAGTATTATTTATTCCACCAACAAAAAGTACAACTTCAAGTTAAATTGATGCTTTGCCCATAAAGTAGCATTAGGCTAGTCAACATTTATAAGGACATACAATGGTTAAAGTAAGTGCGAACAAAGGTAACGATTTTCAGCCAATAAAAATACTCAAACTGTCCACTTTTTTGCAATCATTACAACAGGTAATATTGTTAAGAAAATCATTTATAATCCCCGTATTACTTTGTTTAGCCTATTACAGCTACCATACCATTTATAAAAACAATCAAGAAAAACAACAAACGTTTGAAATAATCTCCTCGCCAAAAGTTAATGATATTTATTTTTTAGATTTTCGCCTTTTAAGTCATGATCTCAGACCGAATGAAAAGTACCGACTTGCCAAGGTAGTTGATATAACCGGTGATATTATTACCTTAACGTATGGCCGTTTTTACTATCCAAACCACCACGCGGTGATTAATAGCCTTTACTATGGTCAATTAACCTATAAAAAATATTTCGAAGTTAAACGCTATGATTATAAACACCAACAAATCCTACAAAAACTCGATGATGGTGCAATTTATCAAGCCATGCGCCCAGTGCGCGATAAGCTTTTCGGCCAACGGATTAGTCCAGAACAAAGAAAAATCCGTAGCAGTATATACATACAAGGGCGCAGAGATAATTTAATAGGTGAAGCTTTTCTTAACGAACGATTCAGTGAAACTAACCTGCAACAAGCATTTGAATTATTTACTAAATCAGCAAATTACGACTTTGCTGCGGGACAGGTAAACTTAGCAGAAATGTATATTAACGGGCAATATGTTGAAAAAGATCTCAGCAAGGCACTGTATTGGCTAAATCAAGCTTCGTTACAAAGCCATAAACCCGCAATTCTAAAATATGAAATTATCTGCAAACAAGTTAGCAGTTGCCAGATATATGACTTTTTTGAAAACTTAGTATCAGCAGGTGTTGATGTAAAAGTAAGAAAGTTAGATACCAAAGTTATCATCAATAAACCCAATGAATAACTTTAATCTATCGTTAATACTATTTTGCCGATATTTTCATTATTCAACATAACGTGATGAGCAACGTCTACTTCTTGCCAGCTATATTGTTTGTATATAACCGGACTGATTGAAGCTAATTCAAAACACTGATAAAAATCTTGAATAAAGGCGTTAATCAGTTGGGTTTTATATTCATTACTACGACTACGTAATGTGGTAGCGTGAATATTGACTCGCTTGACTAGCATTTTAGCCACATCTACATTTTCTGCAAACCGACCACCCAGCATTGAAAGCATAACGATATGACCGTCTAAGGCACACACGCTAATATTTTTATTTACATACTCACCCGCAACCACATCTAAAATAACATCAAAGCTTTGCGCTTTTTGTTTTGCCCAATCAACAAAGTCAGTTTGTTGATAATTTATCGCTTCATCTGCACCTAACGCTTTACAGGCCGCAGCTTTATCCTCATTACCAACCGTAACTGTTACTTGGCAATTTAAGTGTTTTGCGAGCTGAATAGCAGCAGTACCTACACCACTGGCCCCAGCATGAATAAGCACTTTCGCTTTAGGTTGTAAGTTAGCGATAGTAAATAAACATTGATATGCGGTTAAAAAAACTTCCGCGATTGCCGCGCCTTGTGCATATGTTAAGTTTTCAGGCAATTGAATTAAGTGTTCGGTTTTCACTTTAACATATTGTGCGTAGGCCCCGCCGGGAACAATAGCGAAAACCTTATCGCCAATATTCCAGCTAGATTGTTGATCGCCAATAGCGACTAACTCACCACAAGCTTCAATACCAAGAATAGTAGACTCGCCTGGCGGTGGCGGGTAGCTGCCTTGCTTTTGTAAAATATCAGCGCGATTAACCCCAATAGCCCTGACTTTGATGAGACATTCGTCGTCACCTATTTCTGGTTTTTCAACTTCATCAAAACTTAACTGCTGTTGTTCATTAATAGCTATATAACGCAATTTATTTCCTTTTTACATACTGATTCTATAATGGGTAGTTTGCCTTATTTAGCTTTAAATACCAACGAGATAAAGTTTACTACAATTGATATGATACTTAGCTAATCGCAAAAAAATGATGTTCTTGCCATGGCACTTTTTGCACATCAACATTATCAACCTCTGCTTCTGGGGGGCCTTGCTCAAGCCATTTTATCATTTTTTCTATATTTTTCTCTTCACCACACATCAGCACTTCAACACCACCGTTAGTTAAATTGCGCGCATATCCGCTTAAACTATGCTCAATGGCAACTTGCTGGCTAGAAGCCCGAAAATAGACACCTTGAACCCTGCCGCTGACATGCGCCATGTAACTTACATTCATAATATTCCACCTTAATATATGTTTATTGTTATTGTTATTTTTAACTTTCATTCCCATCCAAATGCTGAAATGAAAAATAGTTAAAATAGAACATTGCACCCTAGTCTTGCATTGACTAAACTCGCGCAATTATTATTGTTAATTATAAGTATAGGCCTATGTCAGCAAGAATTTATTTAAAAGTTGCTCGTGAGAAATCATTACGCCGGAAACATCCTTGGATTTTTTCACAAGCAATCAACAAAATTAAAGGTAACCCTTTACTTGGTGACACAGTCGATGTCTTTGACAACAAAGGAAATTGGCTTGCTAAAGGCGCATATTCTCCTGAGTCTCAAATTAGAATTCGTGTTTGGAGTTTTGATATTGATGAAGAAATTGATAGCAATTTTTTTCGTAATAAATTGTTAAGCGCGCAAAAAAGACGCGATTGGTTTATCGAAAAAGGCGGCTTAACGGGTTATAGACTCATTGCAGGCGAGTCTGACGGTCTACCCGGTATTACCATAGATAAATACGACGACTTTATTGTTTGCCAATTACTTAGCGCCGGAGCAGACTTTCACCGCTACACCTTAGTTGAGTGCCTTAAAGCGCTCTATCCTGGCTGTCATATTTATGAGCGTTCTGATGTTGATGTTCGTAAAAAAGAAGGCCTAGAGCCCGTAACAGGCTGGTTAACTGAGCCACAAGAATCAACCGAATGTATTATTGAAGAACACGGTATTAAAATTCATGTAGATGTTGCCCAAGGCCACAAAACTGGCTTTTATTTAGATCAACGTGAATCTCGACTTGCTGCTGGCAAATATGCCAAAGATAAGTCGGTATTAAACTGCTTCTCATATACCGGTACTTTTGCCCTGCATTGTGCAGCAGGCGGCGCTAAAGAAGTGATTAACGTTGATGTTTCAGAGTCGGCACTCGACCTAGCGAAGAAAAACGTTGAACTTAATAATTTAAGCGATAAAGATATTTCATTCGTTAAAGCTGATGTTTTCAAATTATTGCGTCAGTACCGTGAAGAAAAACGCACTTTTGATATGATCATCCTCGACCCACCTAAGTTTGTTGAATCAAAAGCTCAACTCACGGGTGCTTGTCGCGGTTATAAAGATATCAACATGTTGGCAATGCAATTACTTAAGCCTAATGGCATATTGTTAACTTTTTCTTGTTCAGGTTTAATGGAATCTAGCTTATTTCAAAAAGTGGTTGCCGATGCGGCTTTAGATGCGAAAAGAAATGCATATTTTGTTGATAGATTGCATCAAGCTGCCGATCACCCAGTGTCGTCTAATTACCCAGAAGGTTATTACCTAAAAGGCCTTGTTTGCCAAGTTGAATAGCTTACGGGTATAAATCACAGTTGTAGCTAGTTTATGCTCCTAGCTACAGCTATGTCATATCACACATAATGACTTAATCAATTTCAGTGATATTAACGCCAATCAAATAACAGTTCGCGCTCTCTTCAGTTACTCTAACCACTTTTCCTTTAGCATCTAGTGGCTGCACAGCACTGTTAGCCGACTGAACACTGATACGCACCGCTGTATTCATTTCTAATGGATGCTCCATCTCAATGGCGATCCCTGTCGCACTTAAATCACGACACGTAGCTAAAACTTTACTATTAGCTTCATCATCAATAATGGTCACGGTTACTTCACTGTTTAACATCATGCGATAAAAGTTGCGCTTGTCATCGTAATTAACCATTACTACTCCAATGTTTTTTTATAGTTTGTAATACTTATACTAATCGTGACCATCACTGTCAAATCATTGTGTCTTGAAATTATGCATTTTCTTTTAGGTAGTTCAATACCCGCTTAGCTGAGATTGGAAACGGCGTTTTCAAATTTTGCGCAAAAAGTGATACTCGCAACTCTTCAATCATCCAGTAACCCTGCGCTAATGCTTTGCTCAAAGGTTGTCCCTTGGGTTGTTGAGCAACAACAGCATCTAACGCTTTTTGTACCTTTTCAACCTCTATCATTTTCAATCGGTCTTGATTTGGGTCTATTTGTAATTTCTCTAAACGTCGTAACATAGCGGTTAAGTACCGAGCAATATCATCTAAACGTTGATATCCTGCTTTAGTGATGAAGCCTTTAAAAACAAGAGTCTCTAATTGGCTTTTAATATCGCCATGCGACTGCACTACATTTAACGACATTTTACCTTTCATTTTTTTGCGCACATCATGCGCTAAACTTAATACCCGTTCGACTTTAATTGCAGCACTTAATACACAATCAGCAATTTCGGCACGAACATGTTCTTTGCAAGCATTAAACTCAGCTTGAGCGCGCGGTAAGTCACCGTATTCGTTAACTAAAAATTGACAGCCCGCCACAATACAGTCATCCAACAAATCATTTATCGAACCAAAAGGATTAAAATACAGCCCTAATTTAGCTTTATTAGGTAACTTCTCCTGCAAATATTTTAATGGCGAAGGTATGTTCAATAATATCAGTCGGCTAACACCATCAAGCATGGCTTGTTCAGCTAAGCTCTCGTGTTCAAATAACTCAATTGCTACTGACTTATTTTTATCAACTAAAGCAGGGAAGGCTTTGATAGTAATATTAGCGACTTTCTTTTCGTAGCTTTTGGGTAAATTTTTAAAATCCCATTGTGCAATATCATTGCGCTCAATGCCTTTATCAGCAACCTTCTTAATCGACGCTTGCACTCTACCTTGCAAGCTAGCTTTTAAATCATCAAGGTTACGCCCTTCTTTAAGCAATTTGCCCTGCTCATTAACAATTTTAAAGTTCATTAATAAATGCGGCACTAGCTCTGCGCCTTGCCAAGCATCTTCAGGTAACCGCACTCCCGTCATTCTTAACAACTGTTTTTCAAGTGCGGCGGTTAACGTTAACTCAGTGTTAGTTATTGCCGCTAAACATGCTTCAGCATAGTTTGGTGCGGGTACAAAGTTACGTCTTAATGATTTAGGTAAGCTTCGGATCAATGCCGTAATTAGCTCAAGTCGTAGGGCAGGAATTAACCAATCAAAACCTGTATTCTCTACTTGATTTAAAATACCTACCGGTATCATGACGCTAATACCGTCATCCGCATCGCCTGGGCTAAAATGATAACTGAGCGGCAGTGTTAAACTGCCTTGTTGCCATGTCTCAGGATATTCGTTAGCAGATAATTTAACCGCGTTTTCTTTTAACAAAAAGGCTTTGGTAAAGTTTAATAGCTTAGCATCAGATTGTTTTTGCTTCTTCCACCAGGCTAAAAAGCTGCGCTGACAAATAGCAGTTTCGGGCAGTTTTTCATGATAAAAATCGACTAACTGCTGTTCTTCAATCAAGAAATCTTTACGTCGGGCTTTTTGCTCTAAAACTTCAATTTCGTCAACCAGTTGGCGATTTTCTTTTAAAAATGCTTCTTTAATCGTACTTTCGCCGTTAACTAAAGCTTCACGGATAAAAATTTCACGACAAGTGTCAGGTTCGATTTTATTAAAGTTAATACTGCGCTTGCCTACAATAATCAGGCCGTAGAGTGTCACTTGTTCAAACGCCATTACAGCGCCCTGCTTCTTCTCCCAGTGTGGCTCGCTGTAGCTGCGTTTAACTAAGTGCGGTGCCAATGGCTCAAGCCATAGCGGGTCAATTTTAGCGGCCATACGGGCGAATAAACGGCTAGTTTCAACTAATTCTGCTGCCATTAACCATTTAGGCGATTTTTTAGCTAGGGCTGAGCCTGGGAAGATAAAGAATTTACTGCCGCGAGCCCCTTTGTATTCTCGGTTTTCATCTTGCTGACCTAAATGGCTCAGCAAACCTGACAAAATAGCTTGATGCACAATATCTAGATTCGAATTAGTGGCATTTTTTTCAGCTTCTTCTGATAAATCTAATTCGATACGGCTCATTGGAATTTTTAACTCTCGCAACGAATGCGTTAGCTGGCTATAAATATCCTGCCATTCACGAATACGCACATACGATAAAAACTCTTTCTGACACATCCTGCGAAATTGATTATTTGTTAAAAGCTTTTGCTGTTCTTCAACATAGCTCCACAGTTTTAATAAGCCAACAAAGTCTGATTGTTTGTTTTTAAATCGGCCATGTTTTTCATCTGCTGCCTGTTGTTTTTCATGCGGACGTTCTCGTGGGTCTTGAATACTTAAAGCACTAACAACAATAAATATTTGTTCAATACAGCCTAAGTCGGCCGCGGTTAAAATCATTTTGGCTAAACGCGGGTCAATAGGAAATTTAGATAACGATCGCCCTATTGGCGTTAACTTAACCCGAGTTGAGTTCGCGTCAATCGCCGCCAATTCTTCTAATAATTTTACACCGTCATTAATATTGCGATTATCGGGTGGTTGCACAAACGGAAAGTCAGCAATTTCACCTAAGTCTAAGGCTAGCATTTGTAATATAACAGTCGCTAAGTTTGTGCGAAGTATTTCAGGGTCGGTAAATTCAGGACGATTTAAAAAGTCGTCTTCAGCATAAAGGCGAATACAAACACCTGAAGACACACGACCACAACGACCGGCTCGCTGATTTGCACTGGCTTGTGAAATAGCTTCTATGGGTAAGCGTTGTACTTTAGTGCGATAACTATAGCGCGAAATTCTTGCTGTGCCTGGGTCGATAACGTATTTAATACCGGGTACCGTCAAACTCGTTTCGGCAACGTTAGTGGCTAAAACTATGTTACGGCCACTATGCGGTTTAAATATTAAGTTTTGTTCGGCAACGGTTAATCGAGAATATAACGGCAAAACATTAGTATGGCGTAAATTCGCTTTTTCTAATGCCCGTGCGGTATCTCTAATTTCTCGTTCACCGTTGAGAAAAATCAAAATATCGCCATCACTTTCTGAGCCACGATTTTCCGAACTAAGCTCGTCAACGGCATTGAGAATGCCGGAAATAATATCCGCATCGCTGTCACTGTCTTCATTTAATTCGTTCAGTGGACGATAACGCATTTCAACCGGGAATGTTCTGCCTGACACTTCAATAATTGGCGCAGGAATACCGGTGGTACTGGCAAAATGTTGTGCAAATTTTTCAGGGTCAATCGTCGCCGAGGTAATAATCACTTTTAGATCAGGACGTTTTGGCAATATTTGGCGTAAATAACCGAGAATAAAGTCAATATTTAAACTACGCTCATGCGCTTCATCAATAATTAACGTGTCATATTGGCGTAACAAGCGATCTTTTTGCATCTCAGCAAGCAAAATACCATCGGTCATTAGTTTAATATAACTGTGTTCACCCACTTGGTCATTAAAGCGAACTTTATAACCTACCGCGTCGCCTAACTTGGTATTTAGCTCATCTGCAATTCGGTTTGCTACAGTTCGTGCTGCAATACGGCGTGGCTGTGTATGACCAATAATACCGTCAATTCCGCGGCCAAGCTGCAAACATATTTTCGGGATTTGCGTAGTTTTTCCTGAGCCAGTTTCGCCCGCAATAATCACCACCTGGTTTTCATCAATGGCTTTGGCTATCACATCAACATTTTGTGAAACCGGCAAGCCTTCTGGGTAACTTACTTTAGGTAAATTAGTCAGGCGAAGTTGCTTATTGGCTATTGATTGCTCGATCGATTTAGCTATTTGCTGCAAGGATTTTTCTTGCTTACTTTGGTCAGTTATTTTATTAACACCCAATAAGCGATTTCGAATACGCGCTTTATCGGATAACTTAACCCGATCTAAAAGATCAAAAAGTGACTTTAACGTGACGTTTTTATTAGCTTTATTAGTAGCATTAGCATTTGCGGGGATTGCAGTGGACAAAAGAAACTCAAAACAGATAACAATAAAAACAGTTTAACAGGTAAGCAATAGCAAATGAATACGTACAGGCCTTGAAAGTGTCCGTTTGCTACGATTAAATTTAGCTATTTTTGTATACGTAAAATTTTTAGATCTCATATAGTTTTCATAAAAAGCCAAAAACTAAAGCGTTAACAAAAGGTAACGCTTTAGTAAATTAACGCTATGTTTCTCCCGCTCACGGGCTAACCTTTGTAACCTGAACGTAAATGTAGATCGATAGCACGAAGTACATCATTACGGGATATTGTGCCGAGTAAATTTTCATCATCGTCTACAACGGGATATACCTTAGGTTTATTTTTTAGCATTTGCTGACCTAACTCAATAACACTGTCGTATGGTTTTACGGTTAACACATCTTTGCGCATTAAATCTGCGACATCGGCAATATGTTCGTTATAGTAAATAGTTTCGATCATTTTAGATAAAACATCACTTTCCGATAAAAAGCCAATTAACTGATTATTTTTATCGATAACAGGACCACCAATTTGCTTGGTTTTTAAAAACCGCAGCGCCGCTTCTTCTACCACCATATCTGGCGTGAAAGTCACGGGATAATGGTTCATATATTCTTTTACTTGTAATGATTCCATAGTGGATCCCTAAAAATTTAAATAAAACTAATACCCAAGTACTGATTAAACATAATTTTCTTATACACTATTAACTGTAGACCCATTTGCAAATAAATCATCCATTTACAGCAAATTTTATTAAATTTTTAGCTTTTTCAATTTATTAACTTACCAAAGCTAATAATGCCGGTTGTGTGGTAGAAGAAATTGATTGCTCAATACTTTTATAAGCACTAACAAAATCTTTTTTCAAATGAGACTTTAAATGGCCTTTAACATTTTTTACCGGTTCTTTTTTCAATACACAAAACAGCGCTAATGCATATAACGTTTCGGGCTCAGTTAATGCGGCTTTGCGGTTTAAACTGGCATTGTTACATGAGCCACAGCCACCTCTAAATTGATAGGCGGTATTGGCAAAAATAACACCAAAGCCCATAAAACAGGCAACAAGATCTATCGCTTGAGGTAAATATTCTTTACCACCTGGTGGTAATACCTTGTTAGAAACCACCAAAATACTGGCAAGTGCCTGGCTAATACCGGCAATTAAATCTTGTGGTTGATTCACTTGATTTTGCGTAAACCCTAACATCAATGGCGCATTACTCATGTTGACATCAACTTCAGCATGCTCACCACGAATAATCGCGCCTAAACTTAAATCTTCAATAGCCGTCGTCGATGTCGGTGCAGCAGAAGTAAGCTCTATCGGCCATTTTTGCATACCGGCATAATTTTTTGTCTTAATAAACATCGCTTGAGCCATTTCTTCAATACTGGTAACCGTACCAGGATAGAACTCATTGGTTGGCAGTATTAAGCGCGCATCATCTTTAAGAACATTAATATCGAAGTTTTCAATTGCCCATGCAAAAGTATCGAGTATCCAATTCTTGGTGTTCTCGTCAATAATTGCTTTTGGGCTAAACAGGTTTGCCAACATAATTTTACTACTTTTTAAATCTTTAGCTTTTGGCTTTATACTACGTAAATTGAAATACAGCGAGTAATGCCAAAAGCTAATAGGGTTTATACCAAACGGGTTGCGTTAAATTATCATCAGATTAGCGACTAGTTTTTAACCTTTTGAGCCAATGCCCATTGCCAAGCCTTAGTATCATATAAAGGCACTGTTGATAATGAATGATGATGACTGCCCGACGACTCTTTCGTTGAATAAGACAGGTAAATTAGGGTTTTATTTTCAGCATCATAAATACGTCTTACTTTTAAGCTTTTAAATAAAATACTTTTTGACTCTTTAAAAACCACTTCACCATTTTTTGAGCGATCTATTTGAGCAAGATGTTCAGCTGTTATTTCACCGGTTTGTCGACAAGCAATACTCATATCTGAGGGATCAGAAAAGTCTAAATCAGCTTCTACATGACTAATATGACAAGTTACTCCCGTTACAATCGGGTCTTGATTAGCTTTGATCACCACGTCTTTCGTGGTAAATAGTCCTAAGCTGACTTTACCCACATCATCTGAACAACCCACAAGTACTAAGCCAAAAACCAAACCTAGACAAACTTTAGCAGTTAGTAATTTTTTCGGCGCTACATTTTGCATGTTATGTTTTTTAATCATCTTTAAATATCCCAACAAATTCTTCACCATTTGACGATTTACTCGCACGATACATACCCGTGCTATTAAATGGCATAGTGATATTACCCGCGACATCTATTGCAATAACACCACCAGAGCCGCCCGCTTTAACTAGCACATCATTTATCACTACATCAGCCGCTTTTTCAAGACTAATACCTTGATATTGCATGCGCGCACAAATATCAGCCGCCACATGATAGCGAATAAAGTATTCGCCGTGTCCCGTTGCTGAAACCGCGCAGCTGTCATTATTAGCATAAGTACCGGCACCTACAATAGGCGCATCTCCAATACGACCGAAACGTTTAGCGGTCATACCACCTGTACTCGTACCGGCGGTTATAGTGCCTGATTTATCAAGCGCCACTGCGCCAACGGTACCAAATTTATATTCATTGTTTAGCGTTTGGTGTGCCGCTTGAAAATCTTTTAACTCTTTTTCTTTCTCCGCCAGCTGCTTTTTCGCTTTTAATAACGACTGGTATCTCGCATCAGTGTCAAAATAACTATTTTCAACACTTTCTAAGCCCTGTTGTTTTGCAAAAACTTCAGCACCTTCACCACTAAGCATGACATGAACCGATTTTTCCATCACAGCTTCTGCTAACGCTATGGGACTTTTAACCGTTTTTACACCCGATACTGCGCCGGCATTTAAGGTTTTACCATTCATAATTGACGCATCAAGTTCATGCTCGCCATCAAAAGTGTAAACCGCACCTTTGCCAGCATTGAACAATGGCGAATCTTCTAATATTTGAATCGCTGCAATCACCGCTGTTTGGCTAGATTTTCCATCCGCTAACAAGGCATAACCGGTATCACGTGCTTCCTTTAGCTTATCTTCATAAGCTTTACGCTTTTTTTCGGTCATTTTACTTTTATTTATCGTGCCTGCCCCGCCATGTATGGCGATAGCGAAAGCTTGCTCTTGATGAGCTTGCGCCATATTCACCATAAATAGTGGTGTACTTGCTATGCTTAAGATGGTCGATAAAATAATTTTATTTTTCATTTAATTTCGCCGTTATTTTTCATGTGATTTTGACGCCATAATGGTGTGATTAATTGCTATAAATACAATGTGCGATAAATTCTATATATTTACAAGCTTTCAGCACTTAGAAAACCGACTCAATGTAGACATCATTAAACTCTTTCGTTATTGTACTGGTCATACCATTATATTATCTTTATAGGCCAATCGCTTATAACGCTAAGGATTATCATGACCGAACAACGCGTAAGTGTAGAGATCACCAATAACATCGCCCACGTTAAACTGAATCGCGCTAACAAGCTTAATGCGCTAGATATGCCGATGTTTATTGCCATTCGTAGCACCATTAAAATATTGCGTAAAAACCGTGAAATACGTGCGGTTATCGTATCGGGTAATGGTGACGATTTTTGTTCCGGCTTAGACGTAAAGTCCATCATGAAATCGCCAATGAACATGCTAAAACTACTCTTTAAAGTTTTACCTTGGCGATCTAATTTAGCGCAAGTGGTTTCAACCGGTTGGCAAACTATTCCCGTACCCGTTATTTGCGCTATTCACGGTCGCTGTTGGGGAGGTGGTTTACAAATCGCCTTAGGCGCAGACTTTAGATTTTCCACACCTGACAGCTCGCTCTCTATCTTAGAAGGTAAATGGGGATTAATTCCTGATATGGGCGGCACAATAGCTCTGCGAGACCTGATGGCGATTGACCAAGCGAAAAAACTCGCCATGACAGCAGAAATGTTTACTGGTGAACAAGCATTAGCCTTAAATTTAGTGACCGAAATAACAACAACACCACTCGCCGATGCTCAAGCTTTCGCACTTTCCTTGGTGTCACAATCTCCAGATGCCATTGCCGCAAATAAAAGGCTATATAACAAAAGTTGGAAAGGCAGCAAAGGTATCGCGCTGTTTCGAGAGTCTTACTATCAGATTAGAATTTTAATGGGTAAGAATGTGCATCGAAAAATTTATAATCAAACCCATGAAGCTGAACAACACAAGGCTTTTTTGACACGTAAGAAGTGGTAGATAACCACTATTTAAATGACCAGCCCAGCGTGATGCTGTTAGATAAATATTACCCTTTTATAATGTGGTTCAGCCAAGGATTGATATCTGTCGAAGCTAAAGTAACACGTCTTCTTTTCCAAAATTATAATCATTAACTGCCTTTATATTTTGAGCTACTTTTGGCATTAAAAAGACGTTGAGCTTATTTCAGCTTGATAGACAACAAAGTCACAAGAAAGGTCGTTCAAATAATAGCATGGGCTTACTTCAAAACACCTAAAATAGGGCTATGTTCTGGTCAAGCTGAGCCGCTCACTTTCTCTTATATTTTAAAACTCAATCGATGACATCGCTACACTATTTTTATAGTCTTACCTTGCGAATATATCGTTTAAAAACTTTGCTTCTTCACGAGCATAAAACAACCTATTTTCAAATTTACGCCAACCATGTCCTTCATCTAAAAATCGAATATAATCCGCTCTAACGCCATTTTTTCTTAAGGTTTTCACCATCACTTCAGTTTCTGACACATCAACCCTAGGATCTCTAACACCGTGAGAATATAGTACAGGCACATCAATTTTATTCGCTTGCCTGATAGGAGAGTTCTTGCTGTAATATTCAAGCCACTTAGCATCAGTGATATCACCATACTCTATACGGTCACTCGCTTTTAACGAGGGAGAAGCGACTTGCAATGCGGTGACCCAATCCGATACGCCAAAAAGTGATATACCCGCAATAAAATTACCGGGGTAATTTGCCAACGCAGCATTTACAGCATATCCACCATACGAACCACCTCGAATAACAGCACGTTCGGTGTCGACACTACCTTCTTTTTTCAAAAAATCGAGCATATCAACAAGATCACGAATACTATGTAATCTATTTTGTTGATCATCTAAAGTTACATAGTTATGTCCAAAGCCAGTAGAGCCTCGAACATTTGGATAAAACACGGCAATACCACGTCCAAGTAAATATTGGGCATGAGGACTAAACACTGGACGAGATTGACCTGCTGGCCCACCATGTACAGAGAAAACTACAGGAGGAAGGCCTTCACCTTTAACTGTTTCTAGCTTTGGCAGATAAAGCAATCCTTGCAATTGAACCCCGTCTCTAGCATTCATGGTAATACTTTTAGGTTCTACTAAGTTTTCAGAGTCTACTCCAGCCATATTAGTTTCAAACACGGTTTGTTCAATGCGTTTCTCTAAATCGACAACGATAATTTCGCCAGGATTTTTCCATTCATTTATAGATACAACTGCTTTATTGACATTCGCATTACAAGATACATAGATAACACCTTTCGAATTTTCAGCGAGTGCCTTAGTTACCTGAGTCTCATTATCCTTTATAAAAAGTTTGCTATATCCACCTTGGTTAACACTCCAAAGTAAGAACCTATTATTTTTACCACACAATTTTACATATTCAATATCACCTTTAGCCTTTATTAAGGTATTAAAACCTTCACCTAAACGGTAGTAACGTAGCGATGAATAATTTGCATCAAGGTTGCTCGATAAATAGAATCCTTTACTATCGTTTGTCCAACTAATACCGCCACTTGAATGTGCTGCTCTGCGTGTTGGTACAGAAAGTGGCTTTAATTGGTTTGTGCCTGTAGTTAATAAATAAAGGTTATCTGAATCTTCGCCAACTAATTCACTTACTAATATATGCTTACCATCGGGTGAAACTGAACGAGCAAACAACCCCATTTTACCCTGCAGTAAAAGTTTACTTTTTCCATCAGTGAGGTCAGCTTGATATAGGTCGAAGTCTAACTTATTTCTTTCTGACGATGCATAAACTATGGTGTTTTCACCCATAAAACCACCAAACATTCGAAAGCCACCAGAGACCGAGGGTAAAATAAGGGATTCTTGATTGCCGCTTGAACTTATAAGGTAATAGGCTTCTTGTTCATCACCATTATTATCTGCGCCGTAAATTATATTATTTGTATTCTTTGCCCATCGATAAAAAGTTACACCATTACCAAAAGTCAATTGTTTGGGCTGTCCACCGTCAATAGGCATAGTCCAAAGTTGTCTTTTACCTGTTATGGACCAGAAAAAGGCTATGGTTTTACCATCATATGACAAAGATGCGGCGCTTGGAGCCTGATTTAAAACAGTATAAAATCTAGAAATATCTACCGGTTGTTCTCCAGCAAGACTAATAGAACCGCCTTCGCTAGACGGTTCTATTGCCTTAATGCTTTCATCATAACCTGACATCCCACCAGCAGAATATTCTATGTTGTCATCCGTTGTGTTAACACATGACATTAAGTTTACTATAAGAGTTAACAATAAAAATTCTTTAGGAAAATACATGCTGTCTAACATCCTTATTTTATGTGAAATTTTTAATTATTAGGCAAAATATAATTAATAACTAAGTGTAGAATTAGATCGATAATACTTCAATGTATACTCCAAGTTCATTAATCTAAAATGTCTGCTTTAGCCCCAATTCGACTAACTCTATTTTGTCGTTACATCCAAATTTATAGTCATTCAGTATTTTTAGAACCCAAGGCTAGATATGAGCAATGACGGGCGTACGCATTTAACTTATGACCCCTTTATTTGTTTGCGCAACGAATCGCAGTTCAGAATAGATTCTCCTGTATTTTTTATGTCAGGCCTCGGCATCTTGATGCTCTATTTCTCTCATGTTTTTTCGTTGCACATAGTTTTGTTGTTTATCACAATTACAGAGCTACTCGGCTAACTCTACTGGTATTTAGCTAGCCATGTGGGGGTACGCTCCTTATCACGATTTTCATACGCCTGAATTGCAGGTAATAGAGCTAAATTAAAATCTTTCTCTTTGTCAGTACCTATTGCGGTGATAGCCATTGTGAACCATGCTGTAACGCTCCCCTGTGGTGGTGATTCGAATTTTGGAAAATGAGGAGTAACTCCAGTTCCACTTAACCATTCTTTTGGTAGATCTGGTTTGAGTATCAGCACACGTTAATCTAGTTATAGAATAGGATTAGTTGTAGATTCATTGCTTTGGTTAGATAGGTTTAATCGTTTGATGAGTTTACCTTGGCTTTACGCGAGAACTAACTTTATAAATGTAAGCTAATCTCGGCTAATTACGAAAGATATGCTCTTTGTAGGAAAATTGTGTACGGCAGCTATGTTAGCTTAAACCAGTCCAACAAAAGCATCGTATTTCGGTTGGAATCAACCTAAATATGTTGTTGTTTTCTCAAAAGCTAATATCAACAATAGACTCAAAAAAGACTAAAATTGTTACTTGCCTAAATAGTCACTTTATCCGACACAGTGGTCTTTAAAATTAATAGCTCCTTAGTCTTTTTGTCGTGTTCAAATAACGTAGGCCTAGCTTTAGCTACCAAAACCGCCAATCATGAAGTCAAATTGGGATGACTTCAAACTTCCTCGCTCAGACCTTAGATGTGTTATTAAAACCATATATTGGAAAAATTAATTTTTAATACCTGCTTCACAACCTGTTTCATAGCATTTCATTTGCTTCAGACAATCCTCATCATCACTTTGACACATCATGCCAAGGGTTTTTGTTTCGCGTTTATTGACTTCTCTACCTAACAAGTTGGAAACAAAATCTGATAATAAATCCTGGCTGGAAAATGCCACCATTTCAATATGGTTTAATTTTCATATTTATTTATCTTAATATACTTATTATCAATATCAGTCTAATCAGAAGCAAGTGTTACTCTGTCTTTAGTCGATGTATATATATAGCTTGGGAACTTTATCAGCTGAATTTTTACAAAATATCAATATCTTCCGGGGAAATTTCAGAATCACGAAAGATAATTTTAGTGGCTTCCTCAATGGTATCTATCGATATCAGTTGAGTGTAAAACACCTTACTGTATAAGTCCTCCCATAATGCTTTACTCGATTGGCTAAAGTTAGTCATAGGTGCGATTAAATGCAGGTGTGACCCCTCTACTCTTTGGGCTAAAGCTTGGGCAGGCACAGCGTCCATAGATAAACCAACAAAATGTACTTTTTCAGGATTTCGTCGCTTAATTTCAGTAATTAGAGGTGAAACAAAATCAAGGCCAAATTTAAAGTTTTCTGAATTTTCAGCACTCTGAATAACAAAAACTTCAGCACCAGTAATATGCTGAAGCCAAGCTTGATGTGGAGACAGTAGCTTCATAGGCTGACCGTAGCCAGCAAAAACAAAAAACAATTGTGTTGATAAGACGCAGCTCTAACGTTGCCTTGATAGACAACAAAGCCACTATTGGTGACATACATCTAATTTTAAAATCGGGACAGGAGTTTGGTTTTACACCATTATCTTGATATGAAGCTATACCAGAAGTTCTTGTAATGTTTGCAGTAATTGATCTTTAGCGCTTTAACACTTAATTACGTCCAAGCGGACGTTCTGAGTTCTGTACCGATATCTAAATGTAAACGAAAATAGGTAATAAGCCCTTCTACACAGCAATTATTATTCTATTAATGGCATTTTTCCACATAAGCTTTCTATGCAATCACCTTCATCACAATACAACCGTAACCATTTGATTAAATTATATTTTTGTGACTTTAGCTTAATGTTAAATATCAAAGATATTACGATAAATCGCCGATTAACAACTTTTACCATGTTCTATGTGATAAGAAATCACAACTGAGTTAGTGGCTCTATTAATAAAGAGCTCAGCAGCTTTAATGCCTTTTTCTTCACTATTTTGATGCACAGTAGTTATGGATGGGGTTGAACGTAAAGCTTCATCAATGCCGTCAAAGCCAACCACTCTAATATCTTCAGGTATCTTAAGACCCATTGCGTGAATTTCTTTAACTGCCGCCAAGGCAATAATATCACTCATGCAAAGTAAAACATCAGGACGAGGGGTTGATGTTAGCGCTTCCCTAGCCGCAATTAATGCAAAATGATGGTTACTTTTAGGAAGATTCCAAACACGATCAGACCTTAAATTAACATTCGAATCTTTAAGTGCTTGTCTATAGCCATTTAAACGCTGATGAGAAATTGAACACAAGGCATTACTAGATGTGGGTAACTCATATACACGACAAGTCAGATCTGATTCTAGTAGCCTTAAGCCTAAAATGGCAACTTCATCATCGGTTGATTTAATGGCAAGCTTTGCAATCTCATAAGCCGCTTTTTCATTATCTATTCCAACAGAGGCATTGCGGTCTATATCAAAATCGGCAGTAACGACTTTTTTTGAAGTCACTCTTAACTGTTCTATTAATTCAGGATTTCTAGGTGAGCCATAACAAATAAAGCCATCAACAAAATCAGCAACAGAGTTAATGTTATCTGATATACCTGAAAACAAAAGTAAGTTGACTTTACTTTTCTCTAAAACCGACGAAACCCCTTTCACAAAGTCACTTGCTACAGGGTCTGTTACCATATATTCAAGGCTATCAGGCAGCACTAAAGCCACAATATTAGACTGACCTTTTCTTAACGATTGGGCGGCTTTATTTGGACCTGAATATCCTAATTTTTTGCACGATTCAAGAATATCAATGCGTTTATTTTTGGATAGTTGGTCAGGTCTATTGAATGCATTTGAAACGGTGGCATTTGATACCCTCAGTTCTTTAGCAACACTTTTAAGCGTCCAAACTTTCTTGTCAGTCATGTTTACCTTTTACCGTTATTTTAATATAAAACCAGCAACTATAGAGTTGCTGGTTATTATACTACTGATTTTACGATATAAAAAACGCTGTATTAATATCTATTTAGCATGATATGTAATACATCATTACTTAAGACAAATTTAACAGGTTATTTAAACTGATAATACGAGAACTATTATCTTCATTTATTTCAATATGTGCGATATTTTCGACTAAATCAACCATTAGCCTGATGCTCTGCTGCTTGTTTTTCCACGACATTTTCAATGTGGATTTTTCACTGACAATCGAAAACTCACCATTAAAAGCTGTACAATTATTACGTAATTGAATAAGTTCGATCATCGCTTTGGTAAACGGTTTCTTTAGTGCTGCTTCAATACCGGCACTATCAAGGTACGGACGATTAATATCCCTACCAACATTCGATTTAGATAATAATTCCATGGCATTTTTCTCCGCCAACAAACCTGCGTAATATACCTGCGGGGTTCCTGGTGCAAAAAACTGAATAGCTCGGGCAACTAAATAGTCAAAATCACTTTGGCCAAGTGCATCGTAATAAGTACAATTTACTTGATATAAATCGACATTACTCGCGGCGGCTCCTGTTGCTTTTTGGCTTTCACCAGCGCTGTTTACATGAATAGTTTTCACGAGATTATCAATTTCATCATTACTGAGTAAGCCCGGTTTACCATTCATAGGGCCCACATCAATGATACCAATGCCATCGTGTGTATCTAACACGGTAATACAATTTTTGGGTGAAATATTTAACCACTTTGTTAGCGCGCTAAAGTCTTTAGTAAAAATGCTGTGTAACACTAAAGGCGGTAAAGCAAAGTCATAAACTCGGTCAACTCGCTGTGCAATTTCAATTTGAGTTTGATAATAAGAGTGAATTTCTACTAGTGTTTCAATGCCTAAATCATTTGCTGCCTTACTTAGCTCATCAATGAACTCAAAGGTTTCATCTAGCATAAAGCAACTAGTGCCTGCTTTTTTAAGCGCATAGCCTGCCGCATCTAAGCGGATCATCTTAATATTATTTTCAGAAAATGTTTTTAAAATACGAATTAAATATTCTTTACCTTTGTCTGATGTAATATCTATATCAATTTGATTATCAGTAAACGTTGTCCAAAAATCGGCACTTTCATTATTAGGTAACGCGAAGTTAGTAAAGCAACTGCCAGGCCTAGGGCGGTATATTTTGTCTGCATCACTTTTACTTAAGCCGCCAGGGAACACTTTATCTTTTGTTAAAAACAAATCCCAATACGGAGATTCTTTACCATACTGTAATACACTTTGAAATTCTTTAGACTTAGCCGACATATGATTAACGATAAGATCGGCCATTAATTCATGTCCTTCACCTAATGCTTTTATATCGTTCCAGTTACCTAATCGGCTGTCAACTTGGGTGTGATCTATCGGGTCGAAACCCGCGTCGCTACCATCAATAGGGTAATAAAATGGCAATAAATGAATGCCAGAGAATAAATCTGCCAGTTGATCATTTAAAATATTGTTTAATGTTTTAGTATCTGAACCGGTTAACCTATCAATGTAGGTGATTAGCTGAACATTATTTTTCATAACTTTACCATTTAATTTCAAGTTGCATCTTAATCGATTAAGGCTTATGTTTATATACTATGCAACTTTAATCAAGAATAATTTTTACTTTTTAAGTTGTTAAGACGATAAGAATTGAATACGCATTGAATAAGGTGTTAATTTTTTAGCTATTATTTTGCTAAAAACCCTTTGTTAAATAAATAGAATATAGCGAGTCTATATGCATTTGCCTCTTTATTTGATAAAGCGTTTTATATTTTTGGCTCAGTTAGCTTAAAAACCATCAACAATAAAAATCAATTGTATTACATGGTCAAATATACACACTACAAAGTGTTAACTGTGTTGTTAATCTTTGTTTAGAGTGTTGTTTAGTGTGGTGTTAAGGGTGTAGTTTGGGGAATTATAATTATGACAACAAAATTTGATACGGGGCCATTATCTTTTAAAGAAAAGGTAGGTTATGGCATGGGGGATATGGCTTCAAACTTCTATATGGGGTTCTTTGCGCTGTTCCTGCTTTATTATTACACGGATGTGTACGGTATTTCTGCTGCTGCAGCAGCAACCATGTTATTGGTGACAAAAGTTATTGATGCCATTAGTGATCCTGCTATGGGCTTACTTGCTGACCGCACAACCACTAAGTGGGGCAAGTATCGCCCTTACTTGCTTTGGATGGCAATTCCTTATGCATTGCTTGGTTACCTTTTATTCTTAGGTCCTGAATTTGGTGACACCGGTAAATTAATTTTTGCTTACGTATCTTATTCATTGGTCATGCTAGCTTATACCGCGATTAATGTTCCTTATTCAGGGCTCATGGCAGTTATTCATCCTGAATCAGGCGAGCGGACTAAAGCGGCACAATTTAGATTTATTTTTGCCTCAATAGGCTCGCTAGTGGTTGGGGCTTCCGCAAAGCCTTTAGTTGAGTTTTTAGGGGGTGGCGATGAACTACTTGGTTTTCGCTTAACTATCATTTTATTTGCAGTGCTTTCCGTCGCCGTTTTTTGGTATACCTTTGCAGTTACCAGAGAAAGAGTCATGCCTAAAAAGCATGAGGCTAGTATCAAAGATGATCTATCAACTTTATTGAAGAACAAGTCATGGTTGATACTAGTGGGCACTGGGGTTTTTATTGTTGTTGGCTTGGTTGCACGTTTTGCGTCAATCGCTTATTACACTAAATATTATATGAATGACGACGGAAGTAATGTATTTTTGTGGATGGACCAAACAACATTTATTATTTCATGTGGTTTGCTAGGCCAGCTATTCGGTGCGCTGATTACCCCCATGTTGGTTGCTCGTTTTGAAAAACATAAATTAATGTTTGTTACTAATTTCTTCCATGCAATATTATTATTTTTCGGCTTTACTATCTCCCCAGATAATGTCGCACTTACAACCATAGTTCATACCTTAGGGATTATTACCTTTGGTATTGCAATCACCTTGTTATTCACCATGTATACCGACTGTGTAGAGTACGGGGAATGGAAAACAGGTAACAATAGTGCAGGTTTAACGGTGTCAGCTTCTATGTTCTCATTGAAGTTTGGCTCTGCTTTAGGTGGTGCATTACCGGGTTTTATTCTTGCTGCATTCGGCTTTGTTGCTAATCAAACCCAAACGCCTGAGTCAATTGAAGGTATTCGTTATATGTTTAATATATTGCCCGCGGTATTCTTCTTGTTGGGAGCCGTGCTGATACTTTTCTACAAAATTGACCGCGCTCAATTAACACAAATTGAATGTGATTTAGCTGAACGTCGCAGCTGAGCTAGCAAGGTTATGTAATATAAAGGGCGTAAGTGAAAATTTACATATGCCCTTTATTCGTTAACAGTCTAAGCAATCAATAAGCTTGTATAGTAGAAGAGCTGCATAGGAATAAGCTCCCAAGGCATAACTGAGTTAAGGCGTGTAGCTCTACAAAATTAATCTACAGTTAATAAACTAACAATAGCTGTTAGTTGTTCTATCTAAAAATCATCTTAGTTATCAATGAATAATAAAAATAAATAAATTAAATTTAAAAAGTGCTTGCAAAGTAATCATATTTTCAATAATAATTACTTAATCGATTAAGTTGGATTACAGTATCAAACATAACTATTTTAATAATTAAAAACATATTATAAAAGCAACATGGGGTGACCAAATGCAACAGTTCACATATAAAAAATTACTATTGAGCACATTAACTTTAGCTATATGCTCAAGCTTAAGTGCCGCAGAAATAACCGATGAAGCCGCAATAGAAAAAAAAGGCTTAGACTTTGAACGAATAGTTGTAACAGGTGCCGCAGGTAAAGGTTCTACTGTTATGGCATCAAGTGTTTCAGTAAGTAGCTTATCTGCTGATCAAATTGAAGTAACAACACCGAGAAGTTCAGCCGAAGCTTTTAGATCCATCCCTGGTATTCGTTCTGAGTCGTCTGGTGGTGAAGGTAACGCAAATATTGCTGTACGTGGTCTTCCTGTGGCTGCTGGTGGCGCAAAATTTCTACAATTACAAGAAGATGGATTACCCATTTTACAATTTGGTGATATAGCTTTTGGTAATGCCGATATTTTCCTTAGACTCGATAGCACAATGTCATCAATCGAATCAATTCGTGGTGGCTCGGCTTCTACTTTAGCAACAAATGCTCCAGGCGGCATCATTAATATCATCAGTAAAACAGGTGAGTCTGATTCTGGCAGCGTAGCGACAACCATTGGTTTAGATTACGATCATACTCGTACAGATTTTGAGTTTGGCGGCGAGCTAAACGACAGCATGTATTTTCATCTTGGTGGTTTTTATCGTCAAGGTGAAGGACCAAGAGAAGCGGGTTATACAGGTAATAAAGGCGGACAAATTAAAGCCAACATTACCAAAGAATTTGATAAAGGTTACGTGAGACTTTATTACAAGCACTTGGATGATAAAACCATTGCTTACTTACCCATGCCAGCCAGTTCAAATGGCAAGTCAGTGGGTAGTTTCGACCCTTCATCAGATACGCCTCATTCAGCATATTTCACCTCAATATTAAGCACTGACGGTGATGGCAACCTTCGCCGTGCAGACATGCGTGATGGCATGAACCCAACGGTTGACTCTGTTGGTTTAGAGGCTGTATTTGACTTGGGTAATGACTGGTCGATTGAAAACAGATTTAGAACGTCAAGCACGAAAGGCAGTTTTACCTCGCCATTTCCAGAAAGCATTCAAGATAGTCAAACGCTTGCTGGTAGTTTAGCGGGTACAGGCGCGCAATTGACTTATGCAAATGGTCCTCAACAAGGTAATGCTTATACTGGCGCTAACTTAATGCGTATTCATACCTTTGATGTTGAAATGAGCAACTTAGATTTCATGGTTAATGACTTAAAAATATTAAAAACTATTGGTGATACCAACATTACTTTTGGTTATTACAAGTCATTACAAAATATCGAGCAATCATGGCTTTGGAATTCTTATTTATCAGAAGTTAAAGGCGACAACGCAGCACTTATTAATGTTGCAGCGGCTGACGGTACAAGTTTTTCTGATAGTGGTTTAATTGCTTATGGTGTTCCAGCGTGGGGCAACTGTTGTACACGTAACTATGACCTTCAATATGACGTAACAGCACCTTATATTGCCATTAACTCAGTTTTTGGTGATTTTACTATCGATGCAAGTGTTCGTCATGACAGCGGTGAAGCCACAGGTACATATGCTGGTGCAGTGCAATCTGAAATAGACATGAACAGAGACGGCGAGATTTCAGTGCCTGAAATGAGCGTATCTTCAGTAAATAATAGTGCGCCTTCTATTGTAAATTATGATTGGAGTTACACATCTTACTCAATTGGTGCTAACTACATTGTAAATGACGATTTAGCTGTTTTTGGTCGACTAAGCCGTGGTGGTACAGCTAATGCTGACCGTTTAGCTTTTGGTAAAATTGCCGCTGATGGCTCAGTAGCCGATGAAGATGCTGTTGATGAAGTTGACCAATTCGAAGCTGGTATTAAGTTTCGCCAAGATAAACTATCGGTATTTGCGACGGCTTTCTTTGCTGAAACGCAAGAGCAAAACTTTGAAGCAACAAGCCAAAAGTTCTTTGACCGTGTATATGAATCATATGGTCTTGAGCTAGAAAGCGCTTATTACATTGGTGATTTTGATATTCGTGGTAATGTTACTTGGACTGATGCAGAAATTACCAAAGATGGCGTAAATTCAGCTTCAGTGGGAAATACCCCAAGAAGACAAGCTGACTTTGTTTATTCACTAACTACGCGCTATAACTTTGAACAAGGCTCTGCGGGTCTTAGCTTAATAGGTACTTCAGAAGCTTATGCGCAAGATGGTGGTGATCAAAGTGCAGACGATATCCTTAAATTTGATGGCTACACGCAAGTAAATGCCTTCGCTCAATATTACCTTTCAGACACGTTTAGCATTGCGTTGAATGTTAATAACCTGTTTGATACTACAGGTATAACAGAAGCTGAAGAAGGTAACATTCCTGCGAATGATATTATCAGAGCAAGAACGATTAACGGCAGAACAAGTAGTATTACGCTTAAATACGACTTTTAATTTGTCATTAACAACGTAAGACACAATGTAGCAAGAACAAGCCCATTTTATATGGGCTTTTTTTGGGCTTTATTCACTGAATTGAGACGAAAATGTCATTATTTCAACGTAAAGTGGTGAAAGGTATTTGTAGAGTAAATAAAGGTATTTTCCATATAGTTTGATGAGGTACATAATAACACTGCTACTTAGGTGACCAAATTAACAGTTATACAAGGCTCTATTAATACCCGTTCACCCACTCTGCTTGGTTCAACTAAACTACCAACAGCGACAATTTCACCACAAACATCGGCACCTTGAATACGTGGAAAAACTAACGAATTTCCACTCCAGCTTGCATCGTCGCTGCTATTGTTGTCCTTCGAATACCAACCAATTCGCGTGTTAATGTCGGTATTGTTCACACCGGCAGCAGAAACACGAATCAACACTTCACTTTCTTTGGGGGATGGTGTTGATATATCGTGATGTAATTCTAGTTTATCTAGCCCTCCGTGACTGGTTAGTAGCGCGCCTTTCATTTTTTTTCGGTATAGCTTTCATCATTAGCTTTCCCCTAATAAACTTAAAATAGTTTGTTGTGCGGAGTTCAAAGTTTCATCACCAAATACCGGCCAAGCGCTTGATACCCCCTCATGAAGCAAAAACAACTGAGTGGCTAAGTCTATACGTAGGCTATGTTTACCCAAGAAATTTCTAACATCTTGTTTGTGAGCTTTGACAGTTTGCTTAATACGGTCGTGTTCAGGAAATGCCCCAAGGGCACACACCGACATACATCCATTGGGAGCGCATTCTTTCATCCACTGCCTCAATTTTGTAAAAATATGGAGAACTGCCTCAAGTCCATTTTCAGGTGAGTTATTTGATAAGAAATTTAAGTAACGTTTGACGTGGTCTAATTGATACGACTACCCCAGTTAAGACATAATAGACTTAACTGGAGATACAAATGAAAAACCGTAAAACTTATTCAAAAGAATTCAAACTAGATGCAATTGCACTCGTTAGAGATCAAAACTACGCTGTAGCAGAAGCCGCTAGAAATTTAGACGTCAGTGCTCAAGTGCTTGGTCGATGGATCAAAGAAGCTGAAAATGATGATGGTCATGCTTTTAGAGGAAATGGAAAGCTAACGCCAGAGCAAGATGAAATCCGTAAACTTAAAGCTCAAGTAAAGCGCCTAGAAATGGAGCGTGAGATATTAAAAAAGCGACGGTCTTCTTTGCAAAAGAAACGAAGTAAAATACTCGTTTGTTACCCAACATAAGAAGATCTGGCCTGTGATACTGATGTGTCGAGTACTGGGTATAAAAAGTAACAATTATTATAGTTATCAGAAAAGAAAGGCTCAAAGACCCATTGATACAACCCATCAAGAGATGCTGAAATGGGTGAAAGATATTGCAAAATTTAGCGATAATACTTATGGCGAAAGACGTATTCAGAAAGCGTTGAATGCACTCAGCTTCCCAGTTAGCCGTAGAAAAACAGCGCAATTAATGAAAGAAGCAAACGTTTGGGTACGTTACAAGAAAAAATATAAAGCAACGACAAACAGCGAACACAACAAGCCCGTGTACGCGAACGAACTTGAGCAAGACTTTGATGTGCAACAACCTAACCAAGCGTGGGTGCAAGATATTACCTACATATGGACTTCAGAAGGCTGGCTTTATTTGGCGATAGTAATCGACCTATACTCTCGTAAAGTTGTCGGTTGGAGCATGGGTTCAAGAATGAAAGCTCAACTTGTTTGTGATGCTCTCACCATGGCAATGTGGCAACGAAAAGCAAAGGCTGGACTGATAGTACATTCAGATCAAGGTGTTCAATATGCGAGTCATCAATATAGACGAATACTCAAGTTACATGGCTTTGTTGGTAGTATGAGTAAGAAAGGTTGCTGCTGGGATAATGCGGTAGCAGAGAGCTTCTTTGGTAGTTTAAAACAAGAACGCGTGCATTGGCGTAACTATCGAACACGTTATGCAGCTCAACAAGATGTGCTGAACTACATCACGATGTGGTACAACAGCAAAAGAATGCACTCATATCTTGGTTATCAAAACCCCAATGAATTTGAGTGTAAAGAAAGAGAACTGAAAAAGGTAGCTTAGCGAACTTAACTAGGGTGTCTGAATTTAGTTGACCAGGTCATAATTAAACGACAACATATTACGACTTATAGTTGAAAGTTACTGATTATCAATGTGCTGTGTTTTCTTACCAATAAACTCGTCATAAAGCTTTTTATGGGCGGCTTTTGAAAAGGTATCTGTACGGCTTTCATATTGGGAGATCCAATCAAGCAGCATAGGTAAGTTATTATCTTGATCGGCTTTAGTTTTATATTTATGGGCTTCCCAAGGACGGTTTTTCGCATTGCTAAAACAAAGTTCAATCGGTAGATTTAAGAATATGACTTCGCTGCACTTTTCTAGCGAATGGCTGAGTAAATCACTATAACAGCCTTCTATCACCCACTGGTTATTTTGCTTAATAAAGGTGTTTATTTCACTGACAGAAATATCGACGCTTTGACGCTGTGGCATGGATGAATATTCTGTTATTGGAAGCCAAGCTAAGGTGTCTAAATCTAAATGGGCAAGTTGATGTTGTTCAGCGAGCATTTTTGCCAAGCTAGACTTACCTGATGCAGAATTGCCAAAAATTACAATTCTTTTAACCTCACAACTAGCTTCCAACATAGTAATATATTAGGCCTCATTTTTCTTCGCTTTCAGCAATACTGTCCATATCATTTGCCGAGGTATTTTCATTTGATCCTATAGCTAAATTAGCTTCAGCTTCTTTTGCTGCTATAGCGGCACGTTCAGCCTTTGAAACATATTTAGGCTTGCTCGAATTTTGCAATTTAGCATTCATTTTTTTAATTTTGGATTTTAAGGTTTGGTTAATTTTCTTTTTACGGTTCATATAACGATTATTCTTCTGTTGATTACTTAAAACTGCGGACTAATTCAATTCGCTAGTTGTCGTGAATTCTATGTTTAGTTAATTGCTCAGGTGTTGAGCTATTTAACTATTTAACTATTTAACTATTTAACTATTTAAGCAAAGGATGATCTGCTGGTAGTTGTTTAGCGATCCATAACGCTAACTTATGCTTCATACTTGCTAGGTCTTCACCATCTTTTGGCAACGGCTGTATAAGTTTATCATTGACGAGTAAACGATATAAACTTTCAATTTTTTCCTTTGCTGCATTTGTAGCTGCAAAGCCTTTATAACCCCGATTTTTCGCGTAGCCTTCACCAATAACAATGGCTTTTTTCAATAATTCTGCTTCATTTTTTAACTTCTTCATTTGTTGTGTTTTTTCCTATTGTATTTTTATAACTCGCTCAGGTATCAGTTAGAAGATTGAACCTGAGCTTTAGTGATCATTTACTTCAAACAAGATATAGCGGTTTTAAGCACACAATACCCATATAAAGAATTATGCTGCTGGCATTTCAACATAAAAGGCGTTTAGCTTATTGCCATCTAAATCTCTAAAGTAACCGGCATAGAAGCCGTCCATTTCACCGCGTGGGCCAGGAGCGCCTTCACATGTAGCACCTAGCTCTAGTGCTTTTTGGTAAAATGCATCGACTTCATCAGTTGAGTCAAGCATGATGGCAACCATAACACCGTTGCCCACCGTTGCTGGCTGACCATCAAAGGGTTTAGTGACTGAAACGCCAGGAGATTCTGGTGACTTGCACCAAGCAACAAATTGTTCTGTTTCTAGAAATCGGCCTGCGCCTATGGTGGCAAAAAGCTCATCATAAAATGCTACCGCTCGGTCTAAATTATTGGTACCTAAAGTAACGTAACCTATCATGGCAAATCCCTCATATTAATTTTTTAATAATCAGCCAACATTGATTTATCAAATTGGTCGGTTGATATAGTTAACTGTAGATTTTCTATTCGTGTGTTCAATTCACTAATGTCAGTATTGAGTTTAGACATTGTTAGCGTATTGTCATCTAATAAATAAATTTGCTTTAAACTGGCATAATAAAAATTCAAAATAACTAAGGCATTTACGTCTACAGCAGCAGGGTCGTCATTACTCGCAGCAACTTTGATTTTTTTCAATTTACGATATATCGCATTTTGCTGCTGCTTAATTTCCCAAACATAATACACTTCACTGAAAAAAGCACTAAAACGTAATCGATGTAAGACAAACACACAGGTTAATAATGCGAGTAAAACACCGAGAAAATTATACTTAAAATTACTTTCTGTCGCCGCAACCTCATTTGCTATTTCCCCCGCCGCCACGTTAGTTGGGTTAGCCATGACTGCCGCGCTATCAGCAAATAACATAATCAGACCCTGCCCATATGCCAAAGCTAAAATGAGTAAACTGGCAATAAAGCCGACAATAATAATATTCAAATGTTTACGGTAAACGGGTTTTTCTATGTCTTTTAACTTCATTTCTCAACTTACTTCTATATTTTCAATAAATAATAACGGTTACGCTAACTCGAACTAGTCAATTGCGAGCCCAGAATGACGTTTAACTTGCTGACTCACGCCACTTTGCCAAACAGACTGACTACTGGCGATGCTCAACTTTAGCTTCGCGCGGGTGATGCCAGTATATAATAATTCACGCGACAATAATCTATTGTCTTTTTGCTCTGGCAACACCATAGCGACATGTTCAAACTCGCTACCTTGGGTTTTATGGATGGTCATCGCGTAAACTGTTTCAAATTTAGGTAAACGCGAGGGTAAGATCCAGTCGTAACCGCCCTGTGCATTTTCAAATACCGCCATTAAATGCCCTTGGCTATTACGCCAAAGTACGCCAATATCGCCATTATAAACGCCTAAACGGTAGTCATTTTCGTTGATCATGATCGGCTGACTGGCGTACAAGCTTGTATTTGACTCAAAACGGTTAAAAGGAATAACACCTTTGTTACGCAAAATATCAATAACTAAAGCATTTAGGCTTTCAACCCCTTGTGGGCCTTTGCGAGTAGACGATAAAATTCTAAACTTTGCCAATAACGCGAAAGCATCTTCAACCTTGCTACATTGAGACAAGCCCAAGTAATACTGCTCAACAAGTGGTGTTAGCCAAGTTTCAACGTTACCTGGTAATAATGTTAATTGTTTGTCGTTGCTAAGGCTTTCGTCTTGCAAAGAACTATCAAGTACTTCACTTTGCTTTAATAACTGCCAACTTTCTTGATATTGACCATTGATTACATAATTTGCGATTCGGCCTATGCCACCTTCCCCATCAAATCGACGACTTTTCATTAGAAAAGTTACACAATCGGCAGCGCTGTATTGTGCGGAATTTGCATCGGCAGTTTGATCTTTAGTAAGCGACTGATACCCCGTTACTTGTGCTAAATATTGATGGTTCAAAGCGCTATAACCTAGGTGAGGACGTGGCGCAAAATCAGCTAAAACACTGCCAATCGCCACTGACGGTAATTGGTCGGCATCACCGAGTAAAATCACTTTAGTGTTGATCGGCAAAGCCCGAAAAATTCTCGCCATCATAGGTAAGTCGACCATTGACACTTCATCGATAAGGAGAATATCTATATCGAGTAAATTATCTTGGTGATGGCGAAAGTTAACCTGTTCAGGAATAACGCCTAATAATCTATGTATGGTTTTTGCTTGCTCAGGAATAAGATCTAATACTTCGTCATTGATAGTGCCGCGAAACGCTTTAACCGCACTGGTGATAGATTCGGACAAACGCTGCGCCGCTTTACCTGTAGGCGCAACTAGGGAAATTTTTGGTGCCGTAAACTGGCTCTCCTTTTGGCTTTCGATATTTGCGCGAGCTAGCATGATAAGCGCAGCCAGCAGTTTAGTTACGGTGTAGGTTTTACCTGTACCTGGTCCACCCGCAATAATGGCAAAATCTTTATTAATGGCGTTGGCAACGGCAACAGCTTGCCAATCAATTTCGCTATTTTGTGTATCGCTTTGTTTATCGCTTAGTGACGCTAAACCTGGAAACAAGGTCGTTATAATGCTTCTAATATTGCCAACATCTTCAAATGTTTCATTACTGTTACTCAATGACTCAACTAACTTGGTACTAACAACTCGTCGTTCGCGCACAACCTGCTTTAATTCTTGTTCAAATTGATAGTAACGGCGCAAGTACAACCGGTTATGACTGAATACTATCGGTTGCTGCTCAGAGGGGGCTATTTTATCCGAGTCCGCTAAGGGTAGTGCTGCCATCAGCGCGGTGAGTGTATCTAGATCAGAAAATAAAAAGCCTTTAGTGCTCGTTTCGCTTTGATTAATAGGGTCAGTAAATAAGCGCTTGCCCGCGACTTGCGCCAGTGGCAAACAACTGTGGCCGTCTCGCAAGCTTGCACTTAAGGCTACTAATAAGTGAAACCATTGCTGCTGTTCAGTCACTTGGCTAGAGACGCTAACTCCAGAAGGTTCAAGACATTGGCTAATTTCTTTCGCGAAAAAGTAGTCTACAGCCACCAGTCCACCTAATTGACGTGCGGCATGCTGGAACGAGGCATAAATACTTTCTTTTTGGCAGGTCACCTTACTTTCGCTACTAATAACAAGTTCAGACATGAGTGGTTTCTCCGGCAAAAATACTGTCTAGTTGCTCTAATTCTGCGAGCGTAATTTGACGATAATAAACGCCACAACCTTGATGTTCACTTTGATCGCTCATGCCACGTAAATACAAATAATAAATCCCGCCAAAATGCTGCTCTGGGTCATAATCTGCCAAGGCATATTTTAAATGTCGATGTAGTGCTAAAGCGTAAATGAGATATTGTAAATCATAATGATTTTTTTCAATATTATGGCGCATCGCGACATCGTTATAGTCACTATACTCATCGCCCAAGTGACTAGATTTATAATCACAAACATAATATTTACCATCGGCTTGAAAGATTAAATCGATAAAGCCATGCATCATGCCTTTAAGTTGTTGATAAAAGGGTAAGTGCACTCGGTGTTGTCGCACTATTTTACTACTTGTAATGATACTGGCATCACTACCGACATAGTTATTTCTATGCTCGGACAACAGTTGAGTTAATTGGCTACTGCTTGCTGAACGCATTGGGTAATAAAATTCTGTTTCACGTAATGTCGCTTGCGGTGTTAATTGGCTTAGCGACAACGTACTATCTTGGTTAAGTGGCGTATTTAATACTTCTTCTAACCATTTTATCAATAATGTTTGGCCATCTCCCTGTTGTGCTTGACCAGAAAGCTGACTTACATCACTTTCGAGTGAAGGCTCAATCGAGCTTGCAAATACGTCATCTACAGCGCCATATTTCACTAGCGGCCAATGACAACTTTTTTGCCAATCAGGTGCTGAAAAGTCCGTTTGTTCTAAAATATCATGTAGCAAGTTACCCGTTTGTGCGCCTTTGGTGAGCGAGAAACGTAATTCAATGGCCGTTTTAGATAACGTATTAAACAGTTCAGTTTGCTCATCAACATGTATTGTTTCTTCGGTATCACGATCTGGCGCTGAAACACCGTTATGGCGTAAGTTTTTACTCAAAGCAGAAAATGAACTTAACCACCAGTCACGTTCAATTCTGCCGTTGAACCTAGCCACTTCTGGCTCAGTTTTAACTTTACTTTCATCATAAGTGCTTTCAATATTTGATGATACTGAAGCTTCTTTAGGTAACTTTTCTTCGGGTAACTTTCCTTCGAGTGAATAGTTATCTAACACGTCAAGCGCAACCTCTTCGGGGTTGTCTTGTGCTAATTGTTGCAAACTGGTCGCTATGTCAGTTTCTGCTGACCATTTCAGGGTTTTACCTAAGGGCGATTTTTCATAGTTGTCAAAAGCTGTACTGAGAATATAACATCGTTTTTCTGCACGCGTAACAGCAACGTAAAGCAGTCGAATTGCTTCGGCATAGGCTTCTGCTGCCATGCGCGTTCTCGCCTCGTCACTACCATCAAGACTATGATGTAGCGCACCGCTTTCATCGTGATGCTCAATAAAAGTTACATTACGATTACCGAACTTGAGTGGGTCTTTGTGGCGCGTAGCGAACGGCACGAAAACCACCGGATACTCCATGCCCTTAGAGCCATGTTGCGTGATAATCCGGATCAAGTTTTCATCACTTTCTAAACGCAACTCTGCTTCAACTTCTGGGTTGTCTATTTGGCTTTGTTGTTCAAACCAAAATAGCAACTCTTGTGGCTGGCGATGTCGCTGACTTGCCCCTTGCAATAATTCAAATAAATGCAATAAATTGGTTAATATTCGATCAGCATTATTCTTGGAAGAAATAGCATTAGAGGAACGCGTATCGGCAGAACGGCTATCGGCATCACTAACATCAATATGAAAGTGTTGATGCATTAACTGCAACGCCATACTGATAAAGCCTTTAAACTGCCATTCATTACGCAGTTTTTCAAAACTAACTTTTAATTGCTGCCATTGCTGTTCATCGTGTTGTAACTGCAATAGCTTCTCACGATTAAAGCCCATCAGCGGGCTCGCTAATGCGGCGGTATATAAGCGATCATTTTCTAAAAATAGAATACCTTTTAACACTTGCAGTAAATGTTTGGTTTCGTCGCTTTGCAATAAATTAGCACGATTACTCATAAATACACTGGCTAAACCACAGGCATTTAAGGCAAATTTAATATCTGCCGCTTCAGTTCCATCGCGCACTAGTAGCGCAATATCACCGCTAGCCATATTAAGATCTGAGCAAGCTAATAAACGCACGATTTCATTGGCGCACCAAGCGGCCATATTCGCGCGATAGCTTTGTTTAACCGCTTTATCTTTACCGTTTTTGCCTTTAGATTCTGATTCAACATTAAAATGAATAAACTGCAGTGCGTTAAACTCACGGTCTAAAAACACTTTCTCGTGCGCTTTTGGCGAGGCTTTAACCGGTAAATAAGGAATTTGATAGCCAAAAACATCCCCCGCATCGTCTGATAATTTATTACCGTAGAATAAACGATTATAGCCGGTGATCATGGCAGCACTTGAGCGCCAATTGGTATCCATTAACCATTGGTAGTCACAATCGTTTCGTGCGGAAAGATAAGCAAAAATATCGCCACCTCGAAAACCATAAATGGCTTGCTTTGGATCGCCTATCATATACAGCGCTGCGTTTGGCTGATGATAGTAAATCGCTTTTAAGATCGAGAACTGTTGTGGGTCAGTATCTTGAAACTCATCAATAAGCGCGACTGGAAACTGAGAAAATATGCTATTGGCTAAAACCTGTGTGGGCTTATTTTCAAGCTCAAGTCCTGACTCATGTGCTTGCTCATGGGTTAGACAATCATTTAGCGTACTAATTAAATCGTCAAAACCCATAACATTGGCTTGTAACTTTTTACGGCTGATTTCAGCTCGAATATGATAAATACCCTTTCTTACCACGAGTAAGGCATGTGCGCGATTAAGTTGTTTAGATAGTTCAGGATGTTGTTTTTTAACGGTATTAACGGCAGTAAAAATCTCAACTAACTCACTTTTAACTTTTGAGCGGGCATAACGCCTGCCATCAATAAAAGCATCTGGCATTTTGCCATGCTGGCCCGTTACATCGGCTGACAGCGCAGCTAACCAATTTAATAATAAATCTAACTCTTGCTGACGCTTTTCTCGCTCAGCCCCCTTTTTAACATCAATTAGCGACTCAGTTAACATAGCTTTATGTTCGTTCAAACTTGCAATGGCTTGTTCAACTAAAGCTTTAAATTCAATACTAATGTTTGCAGGGTCTTGCACGTTCAACTGATTGTTCGTCGATAAGGCTTTTGAAAACTGATTAATAAAAGTGCCCGGCTCTGGCCAAAACTCAGTCACTAACTTAAAGGCTTGGCTGTTATTTTCGGTGTTTAATGCCACTACCCGATACCAGTCTTGACAGGCTTCTAAGGTAATATCTTGGGTGTCTGTTTCCATTTGGGCATTAAAACTAATACCACTAGCAAAAGCATATTGGTTCAACACTCGTTTACAAAAACCATGAATGGTAAAAATAGCGGCTTCGTCAATATACAACAAGGCTTGGCTTAACCGAGCTTTTGCTTCTCGACTGCCAATATTCTTGTTAGCCAGATTCACACTTAAGGTTTTAAAGTAGTCATCGCTAACAATTAAACTGTCCCAGCTATGTAAACTTTCTCGAATAAAATCATCGATACGGCCGCGAATTTCTTCAGTAGCATCCTTGGTAAATGTCATCACCAAAATTTGTTCAATCGGTAATTCTCGCTCTAATAATAAGCGGAGAAATATTCGGGTGATATTGTGAGTTTTACCTGTACCCGCACTAGCTTCAATTAAGTGTTTACCTTGCAGGGCGATAGTATTTGCGTTTAAATTTTTCATTTATTAGCTCCCTGCTTTACTGTCTGCAAGGCATCGAACATCGGTTGATACAAGGTCAATAACCTTGGCGAAATTTCTTCATAATCAGGACACTGCGGCCAAAAATACTGTACATAGGCGTCATCGCCAAAAGCTTGAAAACTGTTACTGTCAGACCAAAACTGTTCAAACTGCGCCTGCTCAAATACTTTGCTCTTACGTATTTTTTCACCAATATCGCCATTAAGTAATAGTGGCTGATGTTGCCCTAAATAAAACGTCACAATTAGACCTAATAACAGCCCTTTGGCATCTTCAATATCACTGAAGTAAAATTGGCTTGGTTTCTGGCTTTTAGTGTCAAAATAGTAACCATGTGTAGCACTAATATTGGCAAATATGTCAGCGTTTTCTTGTGCTTCATCCGCTTGGGCTATTTGAATAATTAACTGATGTAAATATAAGGTAAATAAATCTTTCGCTTTTGCGCTACTGCTGCGATAAAACAATGCTTTGTTATCAACAATCGTCAGTTTACAATTTAGCGTTAAATGTTGAGGTAATACCGTTTTTAATATTTCTAAGTCACTCTTTGAATACAAGCCATTAGCAAGCAAGGTTTGGTTGGTTAATATATTGGCTAAATCAAGCGTAACGCTGCAATCGATAGGAGCAATAGTTAAGGCGTCATTTTGCGTTAATTCCGCGATAATAAACTGACTGAAGTCTTCACTGTCTTTTTGCCAGCCTTTTATCAACTCATCGGTGTTGGGTAAGTCGGGTAAGTTACCTGAAAGTTTAGCGCTGAGTAATATATCGTCACAACTTTGCTTGCTTTGTGCTGGAGCTAAGTAATAGTTGAGTAATTCTTGCCTCAGTAAATAACTATCGAGATGGTTAGGCACAAACGGCTCTACATCATTAATTACCGTATGGCTATTATCCAAATATAAATAAAGCGTGTGTTGACCATAATAGCGAGAAGGATGCTGATAAAATCGAATAACATCCGTGACTGATAAGCTGTCGTCAATAATTGCCATGCTGTTATCAATTGTTTGTGAGTTGCTATTCTCTGTCTGATTGTGAACTGAACTGTCAGTTACTTTTGTTCGACGTAAATTGAGCCAGTTAGCATCAAAACTGCCGAACCTACCCAGATAATTTTTCTCGCTAAATGCCTGCATCGGTAATTGTCTAACTTGGCTTAGTGTATTGGTCTGAGCTCCAGTTTCAGTTTCAGCATTTAAACCCAGTAATTGCCAACCATAACCGCGGGCCAGATATTCCATCAGCTCTTTTAATACTAACGACGGCTGCCGGTCTTTATTATTTCTAATATTTTTACCTTGATAGCTTAAATACAAAGCTTGGCGAGCAGAAATTATCGCCTCTAGAAATAAGTATCGGTCGTCACCTCGTCGAGATCTGTCACCTAACTGCGCTGGTGTTGTGGTCATTAAATCAAAACTTAACGGTTGGCGTTGACGTGGAAATTCTCCATCGTTCAAACCTAATACTGCAATAATTTTAAACGGAATACTGCGCATTGGTAACATAGAGCAAAATGTGACTTGCCCGATCATAAACTGTCGTCCGGGATCAGGCTGACTGAAATGACTGTTCAAAAAATCACGAATAACCGCCAAACTAATATCGCTGGTATAAGCCGCATGCTGGCAATATTCGACTAACGACTCCACTGCGCTGCGCACTACATTGAGACCATTATCGTTTTCATCGTCGAATAATTGCTGTAATAAATCAAACAAAAACTGCTGCCATTGCGAGGCTGTACGCGCTTTTGACATGTTAATAGCGGTGAGCTGTAACTGCTCAATAATGAGCATTAACTTGCCAAGTAACTCACTGTCGCTGCCTTCAATAGTGGGCAATAGCATCTGATTTTGATAAATAACGCTATGGTCAGCAAAGGCAAATCCCCGCATTAAGCGGCTAAAACCTTGTTGCCAGGTGAAGCTATCGCTAGTGCCGCTAAGGGTTTCTGTTTCTTGAGCTTCGCTTTGCGCTAACACTTGTTGTTTATGGGCTTTATCTAAGCCCCAGTGCACACATGAAACCTCAAGCCAATGGGTGATTTTTTCAATGTCGTCAAGGTTAATGCCAAAGCGAGCTTGCATGGCAGGTAAACGCAACAAAGCAATTAGGCTTGAAACCTGAAAGCGACTATCTGGCAGCGTTAACAACTGAGCAAAAGCCGCAACTAACGGTTCGGCGTCTTTACTGATGCGATCGGCAATTGAACACGGTAACGGTGGTACTTCGTCTGCAATATCTTGCCAACCGCGGGTAAATACCGCATTCACATAAGGCGCGTATTGCTCAACTTGCGGACACATGACTAAAACGTCTTTTGGCGTTAAACTTTTATCTTGATTAAATTGATGTAATAACCAATCGTGTAAGCCCTGCACTTCTCGCAAGGCACTGTGCGCACTGGTAATTAAAATTGAGCCATCAACTTTAGGCGATTGAAGTGTTTTTGTCGACTTGGGTGAGCGCGCATCGGTGAGCGATAAAATATCTTGCTGAACACTCGCTAAAACACTGGCTTGTGCTATAGCTTCTGCGCTTGGATTAGCTTGGTCTGCACTTTTTGAGTTCTCACTCGCCAAGTCAGCCACTGCCGACTCGAATACGTCAATATTGATAGTACTGTATTGATATAGCAAAGCCATGAATTCTCGACCTTGCTGGCCTAAGTTAGCTAATAGAGGATTACCCACTTGCTGGTTTATATCCGCTAAGTCCTTACTTTCGAAATCATTACTTTCAACGTCAGTGAATAGGCCTAATTGTTGATCGTTCTCGCTGTTATTTTCATCTGCAGTTTTTTGTCCCGCGGAAAAATCAGTACCTTTGAGCCAAGCTTCAATGGCATTTTTTTCCGTAACAACATCGCCCCAGTAAGCATAGCAAGGGTTTAAATGGAAGAAGTGTACATCTATTTGTTCACTTAAGGCATTAATGAATTCAAGCCAAAGTGGTGCCATAGCATTGATGCCAAAAAACGATAAACGATGCGGTAAAGCTTGTGCTTTTAATCTATCGACATTGTTTAAGTTCTTTATTGCCAGCGCGACAAGTTCACGGGGATCATAAGGTTGATCTCGTACCAATAAATGCCAAAGTTTACCCTGCCAAATTGCATTGCTTGCTTCAGTTTGTTTACCTTCTTCAATAGTATCTGATGAAGATGCGCTCGCTTGGTGATCAAATGCAGTAAATTCACCTTGATGCCAAGCGTGGATCCATTCAGGTCGAAATATTAGATATTGTTCGTATAAATCAGCAAGCTGACACGCCAACTGATAACGTTTTAACTGCTCAGCTTCGCTATATGAATTATTACCACTATTTTTTGAATCAGCTTGCCAATAATCACTCGCTACTTTAAACGCGTCATCATCAATGACTTCATTAGCAGCTAATAAAGTATCAATACGCCAAGCGAGTACTTCCCGAGAATAAGGCGACTGCTCAGGCACATCTTCATCGCTGGCTAAATTTCGAATTAAATTCCATAAAAATTGCGATGGTAAGGCATAACGCATATTCATGCTAATACCCCGCTGCTCAGCTAGCGACATATTAAGCCAATGTTGCATGCCAGCATTTTGCACGATTACGGTGTCTTGAGCGAAAACAGGAAGTGGGGAAAGTTGCTGGATTTTATCTAGCAATACTAACAAATTTTCCATTTTATTAGCGGGATAAAGATAGAACAAATGTGCGCCTTTTTAGCCATTTTTCTTATAGCTAAATTTAACCACATCAAGTCCGATAACACTAGTGGTTGTTGTGCCGTAAGCATGGTATTTTATTGTAGAAAAGCGTTTTTAGAACTTAAGAATGATCTATTGGTATATCATTTGGAAATGGACGACCTTGATTAGTTTCCATTGCATCTTTAAGGCTCAGTAAAAACACCGCCCACTTCGTACTACAATGCGCCATAAAATCTGAAGACTCTTGCCAATTTCCATGGGTAAAGCGCACAAATGTTTGTTCGCCATCAACATGTAATTGAAAACTGATTTCGGTGCCTACCCAAGCCTCTGGCATATTGCCTGAATGCTGCCAACGCACTGTTTTATTTGGTAATAGTTCGATAACTTTAAAGTCGGGGCCACCGCCATTAAAGCGAAATTTGATAATTGAATCGACATCTCCAGCCCCTGATATATCGTTCGTCCACCATTTCGTTAAGCCTTCATTAGTGGTTAATGCTTGATAAATTTTATCTACGGATGTTTTAATACCAACTCGGTGACTTATTTCATGCATAGGTATCTCCAAATATTTATCACTAAATCTGAACGTTATTGCGCTCGCTTATTACACTTACTATAGCGCATTAGCATTTGTACACAAACGTTAATGCACAAGGTCGCCACTGAATCTATCCCTGCCTTGCCAATAAGTGCATTCAGGGCAATAATTACCATCAGGGTAATCAATTCCCTCTTCATGTGGACAGCCAAATATTCCTTCAATCATACTGACGGATTTCACACCATTTTCATCTATAAACGTTAGTATTTCGCTAAAAACGTGCTCTGATTTTCTTAGTTCAGAGGATGAAAACCACTTTTTCATTGGCTCTGCTTCCGCACCATCAAAAGCGATGATTGCGCAAACAGCTTTTGATGCCATTTTATTATCGGCACCATAAAATGCGATCGTTGCTATGGGATAACCTTTGTCACCTTTTCGAAGCTTTTTACTCAATAATTTTTTGTGTTTGCCTTGCGCCATTTGAACACTCCATCGCCAAATATGTTGTTAAGTTATTAACATGCTCTTGAACAATAAAATCGTCTTCACAACTGCAATAAAAAGTAGAGGTAAATTTAATCCCAAAATAATTAGCCGTCAATTTAAAAGCGGCGACGAAACATTCCGGTACTTCGTTATCAGCACCGGTAGCAAGTATAGAACAACTCTTTCCTTTGAGAGTTCTACCTAGTTTTTTTTCAATGGTTAGCAGGTCTGATAAACGGTCGATAAATATTTTCAATTGCGCACTCATTGAATACCAGTAGACCGGTGTTGCAAACACTAAATGATCATATTCTACCAAGGTATTAATCAATCCTAGAAAATCATCGTGCTGATTTCTATGTTGGTAGTCAAATACCGATATTGAATAATCCGTTAAGTTAAATAAATCACAGGGTTGATGTTCCATATACAAATTAGCTAATTGCTGAGTATTTCCATGCTCTCTTGACGAAGCCAATATAATTGCCGTTTTCACTACATTCTCCATATTTTTATTCGGATATACCTCATAACATCAGGCAAATATTTCATGCATTATATTTTCCTAATTTTGAACGGAACATAGCATTTAGCTCACGCTATAAAAAATATAACCCTACTACCCGTTTATATTTTTATTTTCTAGCCTCTCTGGTGCTATTGCCCACCATACAAACCAAACGAATATAAATTGAAATGGTAGACGAATATATAAAAACAACTCTGATAAGTTTTTATACTTTTCGGGGTGCAAAGCCATATGTATATTAGCCGGATAAACCGCAATAATTAATGCGATTAACCCATAGCCAGCAAGCAAACGTGTTTGAGGAATTAAAATTCCGATGGCACCTAAAATCTCTAACACGCCACTAACAAGCACAAATTCTTTGTGATACCCCAAATAATCGGGCATCGCCATCATAAAAAAGTCAGCTACAACAAAGTGCGCTATACCACCCGTGAGAAAGAATAAAGTAATAACTAAAAGTGGAGTACGAGGCATTTATTTTTCTCCGTAAGATATTTCTCAGCACGAATAGGAACTACCATGCATTTTTTATTTACGTTAAATCAGCGCTTAGCCTTAATGAGTGGCTTGCTTATATGCACGCTCAACTTTTCAAAGTGAGACATAAAATATCGTCTGAGCCAATATATGTTAAACATGCTGATCAATAAGAATTGAATTACCATCAGGGTCTACAAGAGAAAAACTCGAAGGACCACTTTCACCATTAATGGATTTTTGTATTATATCGACGCCTTGGGCTTCAAACGTTTTTAATAGCTCTCTAACATCAGTAAATGACTCAAGTGTTTTGCAATTTTCATCCCAACCTGGATTGAATGTCATAATATTACCTTCAAACATTCCTTGAAATATACCAAGGGTATGGTCGCCGTTTCGCAATATTAGCCAGTTTTGTGATTGCTCTCCGCCTACAACGTCGAAGCCTAATTTTTGATAAAATACTTTTGATTTTTCAATATTTTTCACTGATAGACTTACTGAAAAAGCACCTAATTCCATCTTAAACTCCTCGTTTAATGTTGACACTAAAACCTTAAAGTAAAAAAGTTAGCTAAAAGTGTGGAAAAAGGAAAAAAGCTAACTGGTTTCTAATATATTAAGGGAAACAAGTTAATATAGCCTCCCAACTAATTATTTGCTTTATATACTCGACGTAAAACCTTAGGTGATATTAAATCCCCTTTAGCAATCCTACGCATATTTATCTCTCTAAATTTAGTTAACATCGCTGAATTTGCAAAGTAAGATTGGCCGTTTAGCGTTATGGCGTCTTCAGTAAAGTAAACTTTTAACATTTTATTCTGTTTTGAAGACGATAATAATAATACATCAGCAATCTCAATATTAACTGGCTTTTGGCTTGTTCTCCCCGTTAATACCGCGTTATCAATAAAGTGCTTTATTGAATTAAAGTTTTCCCACCTAGCATACATAATGGCACTATCTTGTTGCTGGTTTAACCAATAAATAGAATTTACCGCTTGAATTGTACTGGTGTTATAAACCTCATCACTAGCAGCTAAGGCTATATTGGATAGTAGAATTAAACACAAAAATATAAACTTAATCATTTCCACTCCCTGAACATATAAAGAAGGTAAAATGTACCCTAACGATACGTTATAAATTAGTTTTATTATTTATTCAAAGTAACAAACGAATAACATTAATTTCTATAATAAAAAGATAAATAATAGCTAGAGGGGGCTGATTTATGGCGTCAGACGAGCAATGAAGTGTTGCGCCTTCACCGCTTAATTTTGGCTTTAATCAGCATCTGCCATTTCAGTAATAGCTAAATAAGTTCAGTTATAACTTTATTAAACGACTTAATATAAAATTTACTTATTACTACATGAACAACCGATACTTTCATCATTATTATTCCACTGGGAATACTGACGAAAAGCGTTGGGATTATTGATATTAGCTATTTCACAACTATTTTTTATTTGATTACAAGATGCGGCATTATAGCCAATGTTACTATTGGTAACGTCCTCAAGAAAAAAGTGTCCAACATCCCTTGTTGAACAACTACTCAGTAATAGTGCTGCTAAGATGATTAATAACTTCATACATATCCTTTGTATTAACTTCATAACTGTATTAATTGCAAAAGCGGCGAAAAATAAATTGGCAATTTTTTGTATTTAAGAAATACAATTAAACATATTTTCCGCCCTTTTGTTAACGCATTAACTATCTAATTTAAAATAGATAACTTCTTTTCAAGCTGTTTTATTTTTCTTTTTTTATCTTTAATTTTTGCTTTATATTTGAAAACTTTATCGCTTTTTTTCTGTTTTACAGCTTTATTGAGATCAGCCTCATATTCAGTGACTTCTGCTTTGGCCTTGGCAATATCTTCAATTAGCTCATCCTTAAGCCCATCGTTGGTACAATGCTCTTTTACCTTTTCAAGCGCTTTTGTTAATCTAGTAGCTTTAGGCTTATTATCCTGATTACCTGCAATAACAAGCTTTTTTTCTAGTTCACAGATCTTCTTATCACAACCTTTCATTTTCTCGCAACTTGGCGATGCGAGGGCAGAAATAGACCCACCGAAAAAAAGCAATCCAACAATGGTAATTGTTGGAACTGTCAATAGCTTATAAGACGTCTTGGTCATCATAGTTCTCCAATGGTAGTAAAATAGGAACAAGCCTGTTCAATTAGTATTCTTTGTTAATCGTAACACTCTAACTGCATTGATTTTTTTAAACAATAAAAAACGTTTACATTATGGGTGAAGTTTATTCTCCTCATTCAGCGCTAATAATAGTACGCGCGCTCAATACTGATTTTGTTTTGGCTAATGTTTTGGCTCATATAGTTGTATAGATTAACTTAGGTGCGTGCTTTTGAAAGTGAGATAGAAAAATACTTAACCATTATTAAATATGACAATTCAACGAGACTGAACATAACAAGAAACCAAAAAAAGCGTGTTAACACATGAAACACTAGACATATATAAGCTAGCTTTACTCATGACATTACCTTAGTTGACTATCTTTACTGCCTCGACGATTAATACCAACGGTGTCAGCTTCCTTGCTTTCAAATGTAGATTGGCAGGTCACACAAAACTGCACTCCTGGAACAGCTACACGTCTAGCCTCTGGAATAATCGCACCACATTCTTCGCAAAACGGCGCACTATCGCCAGATTTAATATGGCTTCTCGCTAGCTCAACGGCGTCTTCAACACTAGCATCTATTTGTTCTTGCACTGCGCCGTCTTTCGCCCAACCACCGGCCATATTTTGCTCCTAATCGTTATTAACAAACATTAATATAAAGAATAGCACCTGATAAAAGCATAACGCCTGTTCCTATAAAACGATAACCCCATGTAGCAGTATAGTATGAGGCCGGCGACAACGACAATTGCAGCACTTAACTTTTAAACCTCATTTATAATAGAACAATGACTTAATTCAATGGCTATAAAGTAGACTGCGAGCTTGTACATCGAATAAGCTGACAGCCCGATATATCTTATAATGGGCTAGGCATTTTTTGGTGCAAACATAATAATCGCCATACCAACCAAAGCGACTACACCACCGACAATATCCCACATTGTTGGTTTTACACCATCAACTACCCAAAGCCATAATAAGGCTATAAATATGTATACACCTCCATATGCGGCATAAACACGACCCGTTGCAGTTGGGTGAAGCGTTAGTAGCCAGGCAAATAGAGCGAGGCTGAGCGCTGCTGGTATTAAAAGTAATATACTCTTATCCTGCTTAAGCCAAAGGTAGGGTAAGTAGCACCCAACAATCTCGGCTATCGCAGTAATAGCAAAAAGAGCGATTGTTTTAAATTCAAACATGAAATTCCTTGCTTCGGTGCGAATGTATGAGCCTAAATAACGGGCTAAATAAAGCTTGTTTAAAATTGCGCTGTAATGGGGAACATAGCCAACAGCTATATGACTTTGCTGAGTTTCTGGTTTAATCCGCAGTAACTTAAGGTTGGCCAGCACAAAACAAATTATTGCCTGAATATAATATCCAGTAAGATCTTTTGCTTTGAATGGTGCATTAATATCAATCGATGCGTATTACTATTCAAATAGCTCTTTGTAAATAGTTCGTATATTAAAAAACCTAGAACAATATTATCAAATACATTAATTATTATCGAGATAATCGTCACGAGCCAAAACAAAGTATACTCAGTAGTTTCGACTAACTTAGTTATCCTAGAACCTCAACGCCATGTAGATTTAGCGTTTTAACGATCCGATGGGTTTACTTTTTCTGATGATTTATCTGCAACATTATTAACAATTTGAGGAACAAACCTTTCTGAGAAACCGGCAACAAATGACCAAAATAGGAACTTTGCAAAATCTTGCCCCGTTAGTGGATATGTTTTGGTGAACAACTCAATCATAAAGTTAGCATCAGGGACGGAGCCAGAAGGTTTTGGAATATAAAAATTAGGAAACATATTTCCTGAAATAATTCCGGCAAGAAAAATACAGTACAAAACTAAAGAAAATACACCGCCAAAGATAGGAACTAATAGAATTTGAAACCAAGAATTTGTTAGTAGCGTAAGCTCTTCGTCAGATACGTTTTTAATTCGCTGCTGTATGCTTACAAATCCCCCTATGATTCCACACACAAAACCGAGCCATGTCATCATTAATCTTCCATTAAAAAAGTAACTAATACCGAAAATGACACTAAATACAAGCAAAGAAATAGCGGTCATGACGATCAATCGCTTAGTTAATGTATGAATATTTGCGATTCTATCCATATTGCTCCTTAAATCAATTCAATAACAACGCTTTGTAGTTTTTACCACTGCTGTCTGATACTTGAAAAACTCATTTAAGTTTGGGACAAAATAAGAAAATTAAACTCATTTTAAAACTTGGCAGGAAACGATAAAACAGCATAGAACCATAGTCATTAAATGCTATTAAAATGAAAACAACTCTTCTTAATTATTTTTCGAATAGATACTCAATTGGCATTATGAAAAAAACATTTAGCTTTATATTAGCAGGGTAGCTGCATATATCCACTACCACGTTAAACACTACCCTGCCCTTAGCCTATTTAACTAAGTTAAATTATTCATTATTTTGCTTTGTAGAAGTAACCCTGAGATATATAGTACCAAGCATTGCGGCAAGTATTGAACCTATCAAAATAGCTGTTTTTGCATATTGCAGTTGCTCTGGCTGACCATCGAAACCTAACATGGCAATAAAAGTAGACATGGTAAAGCCGATACCTGTTATTAGCGAAGCCCCAACAACGTGTTGAAAATTAATCTTATCAGGTAAACTTCCTAGCTTATAGCGTAGCGCTAACCAACAAGCTCCAGAAATACCGATAAATTTCCCCAGCACCAAGCCAAAAATAATGCCTAAACCAATCGGATGTTGCAGACTATCAGCAAGTGAGCTGAAACTAAATATTACGCCTGCATTGGTTAACGCAAATAGCGGCAAAATAAATAATGATACAGGTAAGTGCAAAGCCCCTTCCCATCTACGTAGTGGCGTACTAGCCTCTTCGGCAACATCGCGTACTTTTAATACTTTTTCGTGATCTTCCTTGCTGCCAAGCACATCTACCGATTTGGGCTTTTTCTCCATCGAATTTATAATCGACTTTGCTTTATCTAGCAGCTTACCTGATGCTAATTCTGGACGTGCAGGTACGGTCAGGGCAATGGCGACACCAGCAACCGTAGGGTGAACGCCAGACTTAAGCATCATCAACCAAGTTAAAATACTGATGGTGATATAAAAAAGCGGTTGTCGCACACCAGCATAACTAGCCAGGCCTAAAAAAGCGATCAGTGCAAACGCACTCGACAAATGCATAACAGATATCTGCTCGGTGTAAAATATAGCAATAACCAATATCGCGCCAACATCGTCAACGATAGCGAGCCCAACAATAAACGCTAACAGACTGGCAGGTATGTGTTTTCTTACAATGGTGAGCACACCTAGGGCAAAAGCGGTATCGGTGGCCATGGGTATACCCCAACCGATTTGTGAATCAAGAGAGTAATTGAACATTGAGTAGATTAATGCCGGACAAATCATGCCTCCTAAAGCACAAAGAATTAGCATGCGACGATTTTCGGGTTGCGCGAGATCGCCCACTAAAACTTCACGTTTAATTTCTAGTCCGAGTAAAAAGAAAAATATCACCATCAAGCCATCATTGATAATGTGTTTAAGTGAAGCTTTAAATTCTAAATCTCCAAAAAACAGCCCAACAGGTGTGTGCACTAAATTGAAATAGCTAGCTGAATATATTGAGTTTGCCCACCATAAAGCAACAATTGTAGAAAGTAAAAGGAACAAACTGGAGGTTTTTTGGGCACGAATAAAGCTGGAAAGTTGTGGCTGAATGTTGTCCAAGCCACGTTCTAATAAGTTTTTAGAGTCTTTAGACATTGAGTCTCCCTAATCAATTGAATTAGCTAAAAAGAAGTGAAAGTTGGCCTTAAAATATAGTTTAATTTAATGTGATCTTTGCCTTTTACTCAACTAATTTATAAATTTAGCGCTGTAATAGCAAGTAAGCTCATTAGGAGCATATCACGCATAATGTAAATCATCTCATCAGTAGTCGCTAATATTGACTGTTTCTATAGCGAATTTCACTGTGAGTGTCGAGCGTTTATCAAGCGACTATTTGAGTGACACACCCGCAGCTTGTAATCTTGATTTAACATTTTCCAAACAGAAGTCGTATCGTTGCCAATTTCCAACAGACTGGTTATTAATCGGACTTCTAACTTGAACCGCACTAGCAGTTGCCACGGGTGAGCTGTTATTTTCAATATCCACTAAGCTGTCGTGCCATGATAATTGGCAAAAGTTAACCAAGTTTTTAGCCTCTTCAACCGGTGAATTAACTAAGCTTTGGTAGTTCACCACATAAAAATTCTGTGGAAACTTTTCACGCCAAAAAGCAATAATATCTTTAAAAAGCAGATAGTATTCTGCCGTTGTTTCCAGATCATAAGCATAGTTGTAATATGAAAAATTGACTGAGAATAACTGTCTAAAGTTGCTGACAATTGAGTCTAAAGGGTTTCGGTCTAAGCAAACAATTTTCGCATTTGGAAAAGCCGACACTATAAAGCCAACATAGAGAAAATTAAGCGGCATTTTATCAACAAACCTTGCAGTATCGCCGGTAATAACTCGGGTACTGTCAATATAGCGTTGGGCAAGCGTTTTGAAATCGATATTGCAGGCTGCATCTATAGTGTCTGGATCAATAACATATGGCGATTGAGTTGCTGATAATTCCTTGACTAAAAGGCCAAAATTTTGCAACTCACCTGCACTAGTAACATCTCGATGATTCGATAATATTCGCTCAACTAATGTGGTGCCTGAGCGTGGCAAGCCTACGACGAATATTGCTTCGTCTGATTCATTGCCAATTGGGTTTACTTGCGGTGGTTGATTAAAAGCAGACTTTAAGCGAGTAAAAATTTTCTTGTCATCTTCAATACTGTAATTTAACTGCGCAAGCTTAGCCTTTTTAGCTTGGCTCAACGCTTGATAAGCTTGTTGATAATTTTTTTGTTTTTCGTGGATCCGCGCTTGAGCATGACCAATATACAAAGCATCATCGGGTTGTAACGTATTGGTTTGTAAATTAAGTATGGTATCTTGGTATTTAGTATCAACATCGCCAAGGCTAGCAAGTGATGAATAAGCTTTATAATACGTTGGCGCTAAATCGATGGTTTTTTCAAAAGCGAGTTTTGCTGCATCAAAATCACCGGTAAACTTTAACGATACCGCCAAATTAAAATGAAAATTGGCATTGTTGGGTGCTAATTTAACTGCTTTTTCGAAATTCTTAATCGCGCAATGGTGTAAACCCATCTTGCTGTAAACCACCCCAATTGTATCTAATTCTAAGGCACTTAACTGAGCAAGTAATTCTGCCTTTTCACATTGTTGTTTAGCTTTTACGTAATCATTGGTTAATACGAAGTGTTTGGCTAAATGTGCAATATATTCAGCACGCTCAGGCGCTAGTACAATGGCTTGTTCAATAAGCACAATAGCTTTTTTAAAATTGTTGTGTTCACTGGCAATAATCGCTAATAAAAAGTAGCCATCAGCGTAGAATTTATCAAATTGCAATAGTTCAATAATACATTGGTGCGCCAACTTATATTGCTTAGTTTCAATATACTTTTGTGCGGTGCTAATTTGTTTTGAAATATTCATGCTAATGACACTTTTTGAATAAAAAAAAGGTATTACCCCACTTTATTAGAATAATACCTGATGTAAGTCGTTTAATCTTTACAAGTCAAACATATACTCAAAGCGCACGCCAACTGTACGTGGTGTGATCAAGTAATGACCATAGTTACGCTGTAAACTGGCATCGTTAGAGTTCATTTCTGAATACTTAGCTAAACCAATATCACCTTTGTCTCTACGCACTGAACTAAACGCATATTTGTCAAACATGTTATCAGCGTATAAAGTTACCGACCATTCATCTTTCGAGAATCTTGCCGAAATATTGCTTAACGCATAGCCAGGTAATGCTTCGCCATCAGCACGTAAACCTACTTTAGAGTACACGTCACTTTGATAAGTTAAACCATAGTTTATATCTAATAGCGTATCATCAAATACTTCAGTTGAATAAGTAGCGCCAAATGAGAACTGGTGCTCCGGCGTACCAGGTAAGCGATCACCATCTTTACCGTCGTAATAATCTTGCTCAACACCGGCGTCAATTTCACCTTGGTTTAATACTTTAAACAAAAAAGGTGCATCTTTAGTAAGTTCTGCATTGGTATAAGCATAGGTTGCATAGGCTATCAAGCTGTCTGACAACATGGCTCGGGTTGATATTTCCACACCTCTAGATTCGGCCGTTGCTGCATTACTGGTAATGATTTGTTGACCGTAAAAAGTAGCTCCTGCAACTTGAGCATTGTCCCATTCAACTCTAAACAAGGCAGCATTAAAATGGAATTTATTACTAAACCAAGTACTTTTAAAGCCTAATTCATAGTTAGTCGTCGTGTCAGCTTCATAAAGTGCTTCATCAGCTAATGCACAAACATTTTGTATGTCTGACTCGGCTATATCATCTGGACAAGCAGCAACACCGTTAGCGCCACCCACTCTGAAACCTTCACTAATGGTGGCGTATGCCATTACGTCATCACTAAATTGATAGCTAGCATTTAACTTAAATAAACTACCGTCATCAGCTGCCGTTGGTGTGCTTTTAAAGTCTAGGTTAACTTCATCTGCAGCATAGTCTTCAAATAAAGTGTAATACAAAGGTAAATCAATGGCAGAAGATGAATTAACTTCATAGTCATAAAAACGAGCACCGGCCATTACCGTTAACTTATCGGTTACGCTGTAAGTTATTTCACCAAAAATGGCTGATTCGGTAACTTCTTCGTTTACTATCGAAATATACTCTAGTGCGTCTGGACGGTTTTGATTTGCGCCCCAATTATCAACCGCATATTGAGCAAAACCAGGCGTGTACTCACGACTGTCTTCAGTTTTTTCAAACTTATTATAGTAACCACCGACAATCCACGTTAATGGTGAATCAGCCGTAGAAACTAAACGTATTTCTTGGGTGAAGTTTTCTGCGTCATCAACTTCACGAGTAAATGTTGAAAAACCTGGAAACTCTTCATAGCTGTAATCTAAACGGATTAATAAATCAGTTTGGTCACGTTGGCCATCTGCTTCAAACTCTGAATAACCCGTTGCAGAGGTTAATTCAGCGAAACCTAAATCTACCGTTAATTCTAAGCTGAGTAATGAATCTTCTTTTTCTCTCGGCTCATCGTAACGGTAAGCTGACTCATAATCGCCTATCACGTTAGATAATGGATTAGTCGCACTTAAGCTGTTGCCATGTACGATAGAGCGACCACCAACATTTTGCTTTTGGTAGAAGTAAGATAACGTCGCATCAAAAGTGTCATTTGGCTGCCAGCGAATCATCGCTTTAGCTGTGGTAGTTTGCTCGTCATTCGCGTCTTTGATCTGTTTTAGATTAGTGCTTACAGCATCAGCGTCAGTCCAATCTGGATCAGGCAATGAAACTCCACCTTCACGCACAACATAATTATAATCAACATAACCCGGTTCATTTAAATAATTAAAAGCAAAGCGTACGGCTAATTCATCATCGATTAATGGCGTGTTAAAAACAAAGCCAGCTTCAGCGCCGTTATCATCACTTTCTGATAACGAGAAAATATCACCGTAAAGCGAACCTGATGTTTCGTCTAATACCGGCTTGTTCGGTAAGTAACGAATAGCACCACCGAGTGTACCTGCACCATACAAAGTCCCTTGTGGGCCAATTAATATTTCAACGCGCTCAACATCTATTAGCTTCATATCCACAACCAATGGAATTTCGCCAATGTAAGTCGCTACTGTGCCGCCGTCAGAGGCTGGGCCTGCTGAGTTAGTATTTAAACCGCGAACAATAATAGGTGAACCTTCACGACCACCTTGGTCAGCAACACTTAAACCCGGTACCCAACGTGCAACGTCAGACAACTGGGTAATATTTTGATCTTTCATAACATCACCGTCGAGTGCGGTAATGTTTAACGGTGCTTCTTGCACGGTTGATGCACGGCGCGATGCGGTAACTTGAATACGCTCAATGCCTTCTACAGCTGTCTTTTTATCAGCTTCTGCTGCGTAACTATAAGTTGGTATAGCCAGTGCAGAGCTAAGAGCCAAACATAGGGCAGATTTTTTAAATATCTGCGAGTTATTTACATTCATGGGGTCTCTCCTCAGTGTTTTTTATCTGGCTGTTAGCCAATTTTTTTTTAGTGTTATACAGATTTTTTCGTTAATGTGTTGTTAAATATTTTCATTTAGTAAGAAAAAAATTAAATTGTGTTATTTTTCACAATATTTAGTTTATTCCTTGAACGTCTAGCTCAAAATAACACCAACACTTAGCATGGCCATTACCAGCAAAACTATCATCGCCAATAAAGGCAAAATAAATCTCAGCCAAGTGCTATATGAAACACGGCCCATCGCCAGCCCGCCCATCACAATGGCAGAAGTTGGAGTAACTAAATTGGGTAAACCTGATGCGGCTTGATAGGCTGTAACAACCAATTCGCGCGGCACATTTGAGAAATCAGCAAGTGGCGCCAAAACCGGCATTGACAATACCGCTAGCCCTGATGATGAAGGGATTAATAATGATAGAAACGACTCAACCCAATAAATGGTATTAATAAAAACAATCGGTGAAAGGTCACTTAGAAAGCTTTCAGCATAATATAAAAAAGTATGAGTAATATTCCCTTCATCCATCACCACCACTAAGCCACGGGCTAGCGTAATAATGAAGGCAACACCTAGTAGCTCTTTCGCACCTTCAACAAAACTTGAGGTCAATAATTGTTCTTTCATTCTCGCTACTACACCTACGACTAGGGTTGCAGCAATAAAGAGCGCTGAAATTTCCGCCATCCACCAATCATAATAAGAAACGCCAATTACCATGGCGACAAAGGTTAACAATAAAATGGTTAACACCAGCTTTTGCTGAAGAGATAAAGACTTGTCTTGGCTGGCGGTTGAGGTATGCAGAAAATACTTTTCGTCCGCTACTTTCTGGTCAGCTACCAAAGATAGTTCTGGGTTGTTTTTAACTTTTTTTGCGTACTTCATTACATAAACAACACAAAGTAGCCATGCGAGAATTAAGATGACAATTCTTAACGCTAAGCCATCAGTAAAGCTAACTTCTGCGGCATTAGAGGCAATAATAGTCGCAAAAGGGTTTATCGTTGACCCCAAGGCGCCAATACCAGCCCCAATCATTACCACAGCAACACCGGTAATACTGTCATAACCAGCCGCGATCATTACTGGAATAACTAAGGTATAAAAAGGTAAAGTTTCTTCCGCCATACCAATGAGCGTGCCCCCTAAGGCAAACAAGCCCATCAATGTTGGGATCAGCCAGATTTCTCGACCTTGCAGTTTTACGGTAATTTGACCAATGGCACTATCAATACTTTTGGTTTGATTAACGACGCCAAAGAAGCCGCCAATGATTAACACAAACAACGCAACATCTATCGCTCTTGCCTGATTTGTACTTGGGTCATAGAAGCCTTTTATCGGCGCTAATAAAACGGCTTTTATCCCTTGCGGGCTACTCTCAACTTGATGGTATGAGCCAGAAACAGGCACTAATTTACCTAATAATTCATTGTTGGCCATATCATATTGGCCAGCAGGTACTACCCAAGTGAGCGCTGCAATTAACACTATCAATAAAAACAATATTGTATATACAGAAGGTAGTTTAAATTTCAGCATGTTAGTAAGTACCTAGTTCATTATTCATTAAGATTATTTAGCTTATTTGAGCGATGACTTCAGACGCTGACATATTGCTCAGGCCCATTTTTTCAAGCGTTCGACCACTTTCAAAGTAATTATCACTATTCAATGCACTGGTTAAGTGCAACACAGAGTTAACAATAGGTACCTCTACATTCAACAGTTTGGCAAATTCAGCACAAGGCACTAGTAAATAAGGGGCATCTTCAGTGATATAACGACTACGCGATGAATCGGGCGCAGAGTTTACACTACTATGGGTTGTAGAGGTTTTATTAAGTTCATAAACACTGGTCGCCGACATACCATAAAGTTCATTCATGGCTTCTAACTCTGACTTTAGATTCAATTTTAGCGCACGGCCAACGGCTAAGCGCTCTTGATCTAAAATTTCACACGCATTCGCCGTTGCGGTTGAACAACAATCTGTGTAGTAGTTAAATTTGCCCGGAAAATTTTCAAGTAAGCCGATATTGAGCAAAGTCATCAACGGGTGACCGCCAAAATTGATGTTTTCCATGCCAGCAGCAATAACATTTTCTAACGGCGTTAATTGTAGGGGAAAAATGGCTTGTAATTTTTTTATACACTCAGCAGTGCGAGACGCTGGTAACGCCGCAACAGGTAGAAATGCTTTCATACCGAAAATAGCTATTTCAGCATTACCGGTAATACGGGTTGCCCATGGAATTGAAATAGCGTCGACAAAGGTAATATCCAATGACGCATAACCTTCACTATTTTTTATTTTCGTTAATGCTAAAGAGCCATAATTACCTGGCATAAGCACGATGGTTTGCCCCGAAGTTAAGAAGGGTAAGAGTTCTCTAAACAATGGCCCTTGTGCAAACGATGGTACAGGCAACACTAGCACATCTGAATATTCAACAGCTTCTTGCACATCAGTAGTAACAAGGTCGATATGCTCAAAACCGCTATAGTCTAGTGTCGTGCTACCGTACTCATTTAATGATTTAATGCCGCCTTCGACAGAAATAGCATGAATTTGTTCATCGAAGCCTTTCGAGCCATAAAGTGCAACTTGAGCGCCATGCTGAGTAAAATGAAAAGCTGCTGTTAGCCCGGCATTACCAGCACCAAAAACAGAAACCCGAGCTTGCCCGTTATTATTACTTTGATTTTCAACCACGTTTGAAGCCTACTTTTGTTAAATCAATCTAGAAACTTGATTTAGACTTTATTGGGCAAGTACGTTCTTGTCTAATGCCATTATGAAACCTAGCTATGTTCAAATGTTATAGACAAGAAGTGAAAATTAAAAAATAAAACTAATAAACAAAGAGTTAATGATTTACATTTAATAACAAAAAACACAAAAGAATGTTCAGCTGTTATATTTAAGACCGAGTGAGAACGATCCCAGCTTGTTCTGCTTGCAAGAAAAACAAGCTTATAAAGTTATCTACCACCTCAGAACGTGTGCGCAATGACGGCAATAAAATAAAAAATCGGAAAGGTATATTAGGTTTAAATGGTTTAATTGTTACACCGGGATGCACGTCGACAGCATATTGTGCGGAGAAAGGATCAACAATAGACGCCCCTATACCTTCACCAACGAGCGTGGCAATCGCACTGGCTAGAGAGACTTCAACCACTTCTTTTTGTTTGACTTTTTTCTTCCTAAAAGCGCTATCAACTAACTGCTGAGTATCATCTTTTTCACAACTAATTAATGACTGTTCCGCCAACAATTCAGGAGTAATAACCGATAAATGCGCTAATGGACTATTCGGAGGAAGTATACAGACACAATTACATTCAATAGCAATACGGGTAACGCCCTCTGTGACTTCTGGTAACAAGGCAAAACCGATATCACAAGATTGTAATGCGGTACGACGTTGTACTTCTTCTGAACGATAGGTTTTAAGTGATGTGGATATATCCAGATGTTCCTTGAGAAACTTAGCCAAAATTTTCGGTAAAAAGTTTGCCGAAAGCATCGGAAAGGCAGCAATATGCAAACTACCATGATGACTATTTTTGATATCTTGTGCACAATCAGACAATGACTCTATCGCGGAATACGCCTTAGAAACCTCTAAATAAAATGCCTGACCTTTATCTGTTGGCAATAGCCGGCCTTTAACACGTTGAAACAGTTGGAAACCAACATTTCTTTCTAAACTGACGATTAAGCGACTAACAGCCGGTTGCGTGATATGAATAAAATCTGCGGCTGCCGTCACCGTACCTAATTCATAAACCGCCTTAAATGCGTTTAATTGTTGAAATTGCATTTTGCCTCACTGTAAATTAATACGGATTGAAATAATGATCGACTTTAATAACTTGCGAGCATGAAAGTGTTGAAGAAACCGATATAAAAAGCGCTTTAAAGTTTGCCGATAAAGTGGCCAATAGAATACTTATTCTTAACGGATAACGCCAACCTAATTATGTTTTAAAAGACGCTAGCGGGTTAAGCCACTCATGCCAATTTTTGTTTTAAACTATTAATTAAACAATTAAAATAACATATTGATTATAAAACACTAAAACGCTTAGTTCATGATACACTGCCGGATCAGTTGTTGATTACAGCTAGCTTGCTTGTGATTAAAGCCAACGAGCAATATTGAAGCGGTATCAAATTGTATAAGTACAGCCATAAATGCTAGCTTGGAATAGACAATAAACCTGTGGCTAACAGTAACCTTCAAGTAAGCATTATCCCCAAACAATAAAAGGCTATAGCGTGAGTATTCTAACGGTTGAGTATATCAGTAAAAGCTTTGGTGCATTACAAGCTGTCGATAATGTCAGCTTTGAGATTAACCAAGGTGATATTGTAGGTTTTTTAGGGAAAAATGGCGCGGGTAAATCGACGTTAATGCGCATTATTACGGCTTTTCTGGCGCCATCTTCTGGCAGAGTTTTCATTGATGGCGATGATATTACTAAACACTCGTTAGCCATTAGACAGAAAATTGGTTATCTACCCGAAACACCGCCTTTGTATAACAACATGACGGTGTTGCAGTATGTAAAGTTTGCCGCTGAAATAAAAGGCGTTTCATCGAAAAATCAAAAGCATCAAATAGCAAAAACATTAGAAGAATGCCAATTAGCGCACGTGAAACACAAAATCATTTCAACGTTATCTAAAGGCTACAAACAAAGAGTGGGTATTGCACAAGCGATCATTCACGAACCTAAATTACTTATTTTAGATGAACCAACCAGTGGTCTTGATCCCATGCAAGTTCAACAAGTGTTAGCGTTAATTAACCAACAACGCGAGCAACGAACAGTATTGCTCAGCACACATACCTTGCCTGAAATTGAAAAAATAGCGCGACGCATTTTAATGATAAAATCTGGTCAGCTTATTATAGATGAACCCTTGGATACCCTACTCAAAGGTAAAGTGCCCCATGATAATAAAGCCTCCCCTATGACCTTAGAGCAAGTATTTATTAACCACCACCCAGCGCCAACGTTGACGCAACATTTAAGTAATTTATGATGAATAAAATTATTGCACTGACCAAAAAAGAGCTGCATGGCTATTTTAGTAGTCCTGTCGCTTACATCATCCTCATCGCATGCCTGTCATTGTTTAATGTGCTTTTTTTTATGCTGATAGAGCAAAATAGAGAAGTGTCGTTACGCGATATTTTCCAAGTCATGGAGTTTATGTTTATCTTCATTATCCCCTTATTAACCATGAAGTTATTTTCTGAAGAAAAGGCTAATGGCACCATGGAGTTTTTACTTACGGCGCCTTTGACACCGAGCATGATCGTTTTAGGCAAATATTTCAGTATGCTAATTTTTTACTCGTTATTAATTGCTGTAACCAGTGTTTACTATTTTATTGTTGAATATTATGGTGAGCCGGACCCTTATAGTATTTTATCAGGTTATATTGGTATTTGGTTAGAAGGTGCCTTTTTTATCGCTATAGGTTTACTGACCTCGTCATGGACGCGTAATCAAATAATTGCCGCTATGACCTCTTACGTTATTCTATTTTCACTTTACTTTTCAGTAAGCTTTACAAAGTATTTTACAGGATTTGCAGAAAGCTTTCTGATGCAATTAAGCACTCGTACACATCTTGAAAACTTTGCAGTTGGTGTTATCACAGCCAGCGATGTTATCTATTATTTAGCCGGTATTGTACTTTGCTTGGTATTAACCACTTTAAGCATCAACCATAAGTTGTGGCAATAAATGACCATTAAAAACAATCATATTTTACAACTGAAAAAACTATTGCCCGCGTTAATCGGTATAACGCTTTTTAGCTTTATATTAGGTTTGTCGCTATTTTATATCGATGCACAATTTTCCTTACTGTCCTTCAACCTAGCCAGTTGTCTGACACTTGGTGGTGCCATCGTTTTTATAGTCTTGCTGATATTAAACAACAAGCTTAATGATACGACTACGCTAGGAAAAAATAACCAAAGTGCTATTAGTGGACTTTCCATCGCCCAACAATGGAAAAAACCCTTACGTATTTTCTCTATGATAATGGCGAGTTTAGCGTTTCTTGCGATTAGCCATTATGCGGCCAATAGCATAACGACTCGATGGGATGTTACAAAAGATGAGCAACATACCTTAACAAAAAACACCATAGAATTTATTAGCACACTTAAAGAAGAAGTCGAATTAACCGCACTATATGTCGGGTTACCGCCAAAATATTTACAAGATTTATTTAATGAATATGAAAGGTTATCTGCAGGGCTTATTAGCACACAAATAATAGACCCAATAGATAATATTTCATTCGCTGCTAAGTTTGGTAATGTGGTTAGTGGCCGTGAGCGCAAGGTTATTGTGCAATCAAGTAATGGCCGTAAAGACGTAGACTTTAGCGATGACGCACTAACGGAAGAAAAACTCACTAATGCCATTGCCCGTGCGAGTAGTCCACCAAGGCAAGTTTACTTTCTTGTTGGCCATGGCGAATATTCAATAACAAATACTGACCATGTCGGCTTATCAACCTTTAAACAATTATTGGCCGATAACAACATAGAAAGCAAAACATTGATGTTAGGTATTACCCAGTCGATCCCTGCTGATTGTGATGTGCTGATTATTGCTGGTGCGCGTACCGAGCTTACCGTACAAGAAGATAAGTTAATTGTTGATTATTTAACAACAGGTGGCGATGCGCTATTTCTAATTGAACATACCACAGTTACCACGCCTGATAAGCCCCTAACGGCAGAGCAGTTAGCAGAAAACCCGTCATTAAATAGTATTATTAATCACTGGGGGCTTAACGTTAAGTCAGATATTGTGGTTGACTTAACTAACCATGTTGGCGACGATGTTGGCAGTCCCGCCACCAAAAACTATCAACAACATAAAGCCATTACCGAAGGTTTAGATTATACCTTTTATGTTAGACCACGCTCCATTGAAATGTTAGCGGAGCGACGCCCAAGCATTAAGTTAGCGGTCATAGCGTCTACCGCATCAAAAGAAAAAAGTTGGGCAGAAACCAACAGAAATTTAGCCATTCAATATGACCAAGGCATAGATACCCCGGGCCCAGTGCCAATTTCTTATGTTGTGCTTGAAGAGCACAAAGCTGAGAATACTGTGCCAAATCCCCTTCCCTACAAAACGAACACACCTCGTTCAGACACTCGTATCATTGTATTTACCGACGCTGACTTCTTAACCAATGTATATATTAATCAATACAGTAATGCCCAAATGGGACTAAATATTGTCAATTGGTTAGCCGAACTAGACTATCAGGCTTTTGTGCGTACAAAAGCGATAAAGGTTGAACGTTTAGACTTAACCAGCCAACAAAAACGCCAGGTTGTGGTGATATTATTCTTCACCATATTTTTCTTTTTTATTATCGGAATTGTGGTTTGGTTAAAGTCAAAACAGCGTTGATTTACCACTGTGACTATTACCTAATACCAAACTTGGCTAACCATAACTGCATGCGTAAATGCCGAAAACTGCTTTGCAATTTAATTAACTGAATATGGCGTTCTTGTTTACTTATTTCATCAAAATTTTGATAGGCTAATTGTGTAAAACCATTTGATATTATCGCAAAGTTTTTAGACAATTCAGGTCTTGTTGTATCGACAAAGTCAGCAAACTGTTGCGCTGTCATCGACCTGACTTTAACGAGCTTATGCTGTGCTAATAATGTCAGGGTTTTTAAATAAAGTGTTTTAATTTTATCATCAGGCTTTACCTTCACTTTCATTAATTTATACACATAAACGAGCAAGGCGATACCGATTAATATTAGTAAAGAATAAACAAGGTTTTTACCTTGTTTTAAACTTGCTAACAGCTCGGCCATAACACGCGACTGCTTTTGGCCGGTGTAACCAATTACCCATCGTGTCCATTGATAGTCAATCGCGTCAATTTGCATTTTAAGTTGCTTATACCACCACATTGCACGTAACGGTTGCATCGAAAAAAATCCAGAAGATAAATTGTCATATTCCTGTATTAAATTTCTCGAAAAACCGCTCTCAACACGCTCAGGATCAACCGCTGCGGTGGGATCAACTCGCTGCCAACCTCTACCAGGAAGCCATACCTCGGACCAAGCATGAGCATTGCGCTGATACACACTTAAATAATTACCATTAGGATTGAACTCACCACCTAAATACCCCACCACCATGCGAGCAGGAATGCCCGCAGCGCGCATCAAATAGGTAAATGTGCTGGCATAATGCTCACAAAAACCCGCCCGTGTGTCGAAATAAAACTCATCTAAACTATTGTTATTCAAGCGTGGTGGTTGCAAGGTGTAAAAGTAATTTTCTTGATTAAAATCAGTTAATACATGATTAATTAATTGGCTATCATTACGATATTTCTTGCGTAATTTCTGGCCTTTAGCTAACAATTTAGGATTATTGTCGGTTGCTAAAACCAGATTCATCGCGCGTGTTTCATCGGTTAATGTTGGCGCGAGTATGGCCTTAGGAAAACTAGTGACTTGATAACTCAATGTTTGACTAATAATACCGCGATAAAACAGCGAAAAGTCATTCCGCTGGCCAATATTGCCTTGCTCACTGGTAGCGAAATCAAGTGCAAACAACCAAGACTGAAAACTAGGCTCAGCAATGACTTGATAACTTAAGCCTATGCCACTTATCTCAATACCTGCTGTACTTTTCGCATGCGCTAGGGTTGCTGAACCATAACTCTGATTATTCTGTTGGCCTTTTTCTCGTATACTTTGTCGCCAAGTCACACCATCGAAATCATCTAAAACCATCGCGCGCCAATATAGCTGCGCATGTTCGGGATTACTGTTTTGAAAACTCACCCTAAATGCCAATTCATCCGACAAGGCTAACTGAGCAATATCGCCAATTTTCACGCTGTCCGAAAGCCCAACTTTAGCCGACTCAACATTGGGCACCTGCCAAAATGGACTTAACTTGGGAAAGCCTACAAATAAAATCACCGCTAACGGTATTGAATATAAACTGAGTTTTGCTAATAACTTAGCTTGTGCAGACAACGCGATTGTTGGGGCAAATAAATTAATTAAAATTAAAAAATTGCCTAAAACTAAAATTATAACGGCTAATGAAAAGTAGATAGACTGAATAAAAATCAATGAAGAGGTAGCAACAAAAATGCCTAATACCACCAATTGATATAAATCTTTACGACTGGGTATCTCAAACATTTTCAAACTATAAGCAAAGCATAATAAATGGATCATACTCAGTAAAAGCCCAAGTGTTTGCCCTGCAACCGCAATACCGACGCTACCTGATATAGCCAACAATAAAATTAACCAAGAGGGTAATATTTTGGGGGCTACATAGAAGTTCGCAGGCTGATGTTTTATTGAAGTGGTTTTACGAAACATTTTAAAATGTACAATAAACTGTAGCACTAATACAGAAATGGCAAATAACAAATAGATTAAATTAAACTGCAAAACCAAGGTTAAAAGGTTCAGCAACTGAAAAGCTAATAAACTAAAATACATTTTGCTATTAAGCTTTAAATCATCATTTTTGTTAGCCTGCTTTTTTTTACTAGGCTGAATATTCTCTTTAATCCTTGGTTGAGTTATTTTGGTCATTATGCGCTCAATAACGTGCCAATGCGGTTAAGCATTTTAAAGTATGTTGTGAACTATGGTCATATTCGACCACTTGATTAGGCAGTTTCAGCGAAAAGGCAATCTGTTTATCATTGCAGTCTTTAATGGCATAACTTAGCCAACTTAAACGCTGCTCCAATGTGCCTGAGGGCAAGTGTTCAAAGTCTAATTCTAGTTTGCCTGATAAGGCTTGTTGATATTGTTTTGTAAACCAACCTTGCCCGCGAGCGACTTGTTTCCATGCAACACGACTCAGCGGCTCACCCAATTGATAGTGTTGTAATTGATGAAATTCATCTTGGCCCGGTTGAAAACTGTCTTGATAACTTTCAACATTATTTTCCGCCTCTTCGCCTGCAACACTTTGTTGCTTATCCGTCCAAGTATTTTCAACAGGTTTAGGATAAGCCGTCACTTGCTGAGCAAAATCTAATCTTGTCCATGTTCTAAATAAGCCAAAACCAAATTCGCTAATAATTAACACCCTACCTAATGAGTATTCACCGCGTTTGCATACAAAATAGGGTATGCGAATGTTGTTTTCACCTACGGATAATTCTGTAAGTGTTACATGGTCAAATTCATTTTTGAGCGTGTTATTTTCGCCTACTTTATTATCAATCTCTTGTTCAAGCTTTGCCGGAGTTTGATCAAAAGAAAAGCGTATATTGAAGCGTACTTTTTTACTGGTGACAACAAGCGGAAAATACAGCGGTGAATCAACAAAGCCTTGTAATGAACTGGTTGCTTGAAACCGTAAACCAGAAAGGTTAAAAAAACTGTGGTGTAAAACAACGATAAAAAAACTTACCAGTAAGTAGCTAATCAAGATAATGACATTATTCTGATAATTAGTGCCCAGTAAAAATAGCAGCAACATAAACATCATCAAACCAACACCAAAGCGCGTTGGTATGATAAAAATATTGCGATGATTAATCACTTGTTGGCTGTGTTGTGGAATGCGACGTGTTAGCCAGGCATTAAAACGCTTATTCAGTAAGCTTTTAAACCCTGACTTTATCGATGAAAACATGGAGTTTTTTCGCTTGCTTAACAATTAATACTCCTCTTCATTCGATTATAGTGACTGTATTAGCTTACTTGAACTTTAACAACTCAGTTAATAACTCAGTTAACAATGACTTAATGCTATAGCGTAAGTTAGAGGTATAAAGTCACCGCTAAACTAGTGGATTGGTCGGGTCAACTTTCGATAATATTTGCTGTGAAATCTCATCTGCCTGATCAAAAATATGGTGCTGTTGTGGTGCTAATCTATGCTCACAAACAGGAGAGAATACCGCTTGAATATCTTCGGGTATAACATAATCACGACTTTCCATAAAAGCCCATGATTTAGCAGCCGCTAGTAATGATTTTCCTGCACGCGGCGATAATGCTTTAGCTTGTGACTCACTTTGACGGCTAACTCTACATAGCGCAATAACATAATCAATAATCGCCGGCGAAACCCTAACAGTAGAAATATGTTGTTGTATTTCTCGTAATTGCTCAACCTGTAAAAAAGCTTTTATTTCAGTAACATCACGATGTGACGCTGTCGACTGTAGAATTTTACGTTCAGCATCTATACTCGGAAACCCAAGTGAAAGTCGCATCATAAAACGGTCTAATTGTGATTCAGGTAACGGATAAGTTCCCGCATGTGACATCGGGTTTTGCGTAGCAATAACAAAAAAGGGCTCAGGTAATTGATGAGTAACACCGTCGACGCTCACCCGCCCTTCTTCCATAGCTTCAAGCAAAGCACTTTGGGTTTTGGGGCTAGCACGGTTTACTTCATCAGCTAAAACCACTTGATTAAAAATAGCGCCTGGATGCAGTTGAAATGATTTGGTCATTTCATCAAAAATAGCAATACCAATAACATCGGCAGGCATTAAATCTGAGGTAAATTGAATGCGTTGATAGGATAAACCTAAGGTTAACGCCAAAGTGTTGGCTAAGGTTGTTTTGCCCATGCCGGGTAAGTCTTCAATTAAAATATGCCCTTTAGCTAACAAACACGCCAAGGCTAATTTAACTTGATGAGGCTTGCCAATGACCACTGATTCTATTTGAGCCAAAATATTAGCTACCACGGTTTGCATATTTGTCGCTCCTCATAGTTGAAACATCAGCATAATTAATTCTTTAACGAATACCAAGCAAAATAAATAACTAGGACATTATCATCACGTTATATAGCAAGCAGGAATAGCTTAAAAAATCGTTGAAATCAAGAAAACGACTTATTAGACAGGAATTGATCTTGAAAAAAGCTTTTTGTTTGACCTTAGTCAACGAACACCCTTCAGATTTTATGCCATGCTAGCGAAATGAGTACATCGAAACAGTAAATAAGTCGCCATTGGCTATCGATGTCTCGTTATTGTAGCCCAGTTGCTCTTTGACCTTCGAGTTTAACTTGTTCATATGCAGCAACTGATTCAAACAACACGCGCGAGGGTAATCGCGTATTGAGGTATGTTATGGATATAGATTTTAGCGAAATAACCTATTTAGTTGATCCATGTAGTCGCACGTTACATGCCGATTATCAGCAGTTTCTGTTATCGCTAATTGGTCTTACCGTTATAGACATCAGTGGCGATAATTTCAATGAATGGCGCGTTATTTCGACATTATTGCACGGAGATGAACCGTCAGGTCTTATTGCTATACATCGATGGCTCACCACGGAAAACGCATTACCTCGACCTAAAACTAACATTCGTATCATTATTTCGTCGGTTGAAGCTGCTACTTATCAACATTTATTTCGTCACCGCTATCTACCAGGGGGTATCGATTTAAATCGCTGCTTTAACGATAAATGTATCCGAAGTGGTGAATATGCGAAAAATAAACATATTGATGGCTATATCCAACGCGCTAATTTAATTGCAAGTGCGATTAGTGAGGTTAACCCGAATGCCATTATTGATTTACACAACACATCCGGTAATGGCCCTGCTTTTGCTGTCAGTACGCTAATTACCCCTAACGTGTTGTCTATCACCTCTTATTTTTGTGATACCTTGATCTTATCTGATATTCATCTCGGCGCACTGATGGAGCTAAATTTTTCTTGTCCTGTGGTCACGATCGAATGCGGTGGTAGTCGCGATGTCCAAGCACACGATGTCGCTTATAATGGCATTAAACAGTTTGCTCAATGCGATGGTCATTGTGCTTTACCACAAGATAAAGCCGTGAAAATACTATATAAACCTTTGCGTTTAGTCATTAAGCCAGCGCGAAAACTTTCATTTAGCGAACATGATGAAAACTACAGTGGCGTAACCTTAAGAAAAAATATTGAACAATTTAATTACGGCGGCTGCTGTAATGGACTGCTCTTAGGCTGGCTCGATGATCACGGTTTAGAAAATCTTGAGATGCTAAACGATCAAGGGGTTAACGTTATCGAAAAGTACTTTAAAATGGTGGATAATAAATTAGTCTGTGCGACCAACTTAAAAATGTTCATGGCGTCAAATCAAAGTAATATTGCTCGCTCAGATTGTCTGTTTTATGTCGTCAACAACGTGAACAATTATCTGTAATCGTTAGCTTTTAAATTAGATATGACGCCGCTAGCTGATAGCAAATGGGGCATCAGCTAGCGCTTGTTCAAGTGGTATATTCCCCAAACCTAAATCGCGTAGCGCGTGAATAAATTTCAAGGTTTTAAAGCTGTCAAACCATACGATTAACTGCTTATCAAATTGGGCTTGTGTCGCCATGTTTTGTTTGGCAATAAACGTCAATAAGCCAATGCTTGTTAATGCCTGCTGAGTGTTTTTAGTTAGCTTTTCGAACCAAAGTTCTGGTTGTTGTCGATATTTCCATAAGCCATTAAATGCCTGTAAACAGGCTTTTAATGCCATGAAAATTGCGGGTCGATAATAAAGATAATCCTGGCCTTGCTCAGTCAGTTGCATAATATTTTGCACGGCCGGCCCAGTGCCAAAAGGTACCCGCTGAGAAGGTCGAGCATCAAGTTTAATCGTGACATCCGCCAAGTAAGCGACTTCGCCAAGTTTAGCGAGCTTATTTAATAGGTAAAAGTCTTCCCCTGCATTACGTTTCGGAAAACCTCGTGCCTGACAATAGGCCAGCATATCAAACGATAAAATACTGCCAATAGTAAAATAGGCATAAGGCGATTGTGCGTATTTCAAACCTGCAACATAATAGCGTAAGGCGTTTTCATAGCGTAAATTTGCTTGATGAATTGCCTGCTGGTTACTGTGGTGATAAAAATTGCAACAAGTCGCAACGGCTTTTTTAAGGTTTGTGCTATCGCCGGCATGAGCGGTTAAATAGTTGTCTGGAAGGTATGCGTCAGCGTCTGTTGAATGTACCCAAGAGGATAAAACATTCCCTGTAATAAAGAGTTTAACCGCTAAGTCTGCCCCAATTTTTCTTGCTAAGCCTACTCCTTGCTCTGCTGGAATAGGTTGTGTGTAGCGATTAACGATTAGGATGGCCGAATTAGCATTTTTATTTCGACTAGCATGGTTTAGCTCAATTAAGCGTAAGTTGTCTTGCTGCCAAACTTGTTGTCCCTGTTTAACAACTTCCTGCGCTAATTCAATTTGATCTTGCTGATGCTCAAAGCCAAAGTCATTATCGGGTTGATTAATTACCACAATAACTAAACACTGCTGTTCAGCAAGCTTTGAGTCAATAAAGCGCTCGATAAATAACGCAGACTCTTGAAAGGCAGGAATAACAATGACATGACGATAGCGGCTTTGTTCTGGGAATGTCGCTAGCGATAACACTTCTGGCTCAGCATAATGAGCTAGGTATTTAATTGATGTTTTATGGCGATTTAGCGCAATGCTATCGTTAGTCATTATTGCTTAATACCTAGAGTTTAATTCACTAAAAACCGGCAACCTCAACACTACTTTAAGACAAGTATCAAGTAACTGGCTATCACAATCGCTTAAGACAATTAATGCAAAGCCGCACGAAATGGCAGCGCCGCACAAATATCTGCTTCAATGTCTAAAACTTCAGTTAAACGTTGATCAACATCTTTTTTGGCAAAATACTCATAGGCTAACTCAATAAATAGGTTTTTATGCTTCTCTTCTGACTTAGCGATGGCTTGATAAAAGTCTTTATCTTTGCCTTCAGGCAGCGCTTCTGCAATTAAAGAAAATCGTTCATGTCCGCGAGCTTCAATAACACCAGCTACTATTAATCGATCCATGAAAAACACATCGCTGCCATTACGAAATACTTTTCTAATTTGATTAATGTAAGGATCTTTTTCATCAGCACCTAATTGACCACCGCGGGCATAAATTAACTTTAGCACCTGCTTAAAGTGGATAAGCTCTTCAATGGCTAAATCGGCCATCGCTTTCACAACTGATTTACGGTCTGGATAATGAGAGATCATTGACATGGCCATACCTGAAGCTTTTTTTTCTGCCGCAGCATGATCAGTTAAAAATGCATCGAAGTCATTAAGCACAACATCGGCCCAGTTTTTTGGAGTTTTATATTTTAATTCGAACATAGATAAAATTTGACTAATTACAAAAGAAATAAATAATGGCGCTATTTTACACGGCTAAAAATATGCGACAAGAAAATACTGTAATCAGTTAACTATTATTAACGGTGCTACCTCGGTATTAAATCAATGTTAGTTTTCTTATACATATTTTTAATCATTAAGCATTAACTAAAAGTCACTAAATTGGCGATATTTATCTTCTGCTCATCACGCCAATATCTTATAATGCGCAGTCATCATAATTGAGACTTAAATGACAAATAAACAACGATTACCACTTCTGATTTTAATGGTTATTTTTAGCCCATTAGCTATAGACATTTTTTTGCCTGCTTTGCCAGTGATGGCAGCGGAATTCGTCGTTCCTATGAATGAAATTCAGTGGAGCATAACAATATTTATTTTAAGTTTGGGTTTTGGTCAGCTTATCAGTGGGCCACTTGCTGATCGCTATGGTCGTAGACCTGTAGCGATGGGCGGCATACTCATCTACGGCTTGGCTTCTATCATCTCAGCTTATTCGGACAGCTTAGCGTTTTTTCTTGTCAGTCGTTTAATGCAAGGTTTTGGTGCGTGTGCGATAGTCGTTTCAGCTTTTGCCAGTGTACGAGATAAATATAACGCGATTGAAAGTGGCGTGATGTACTCTTATTTAAATAGCGCCATATGTTGTATTCCGGCTCTAGCCCCCTTACTAGGTAATGTATTAACAGAGCATTTTGGTTGGCGTAGTAACTTTGAATTTATGGCAGGCTACGCTGTTTTTGCCGGTTTAATTTTGTTTTTCACTCTTAAAGAAACCAGACCAGCACAAACACAAAGACATAAAAACCTTATTTCTATGGCGAATTTTATGCCAGTATTAAAACACCCGGTATTTATGTTTAATGCCTTACTTGTAATGTTATCCATGGCAATTATTATTGCTTATGTCAGCAGTTCACCAGCTTGGTTAATGGTACGCTTAGGGTTAAATCAAGAAAGTTTTGTTTATTGGTTTAGTTTCAATGCAGCGATTAACATTGTTGCTTGTTTTCTCGCTCCTAAGGTTTTAATAAAGTTTGGTGCCAGAATAACAATAGGCTTTGGCATGGTTTTACTCATTATCGCCGGTTTGTTAATGTTAGCTTTATTGCCTTGGCAAACACCTAGCGCTTTTATGATACCGATAATGATCAGTTCACTAGGTTTTTCGTTCCTTATGGGCGCATGTGCAGGACAAGCACTCGCACCTTTTGGCGAAAAAGCAGGTTCAGCTTCAGCACTTTTAGGCTTTATGCAAATGAGCGGTTCAGCGGTTATTGTTTACTTATTACAATTATTACCCCTAAACGAAGCCGAGCAATTAACTCTATTAATGCTGCTTATCATTCCCGTATATGCAATATGGAAATTACCGCAAGTAAAAAAACATATTCTGCTAGAGAACTACTAAGCTGATAAGCCAATCAAATTAATCTACAATTGATTGGCTTTAGTCCCCTCCCTTTTACTAACCGACTATCATTGACCGAAAATTATGCCTGACTTTCTACTTTCGCAATTGCTCGTCACTGTGACACTTATTATTGAGTGCTGCGCTATGCAGTTTAAAAACAAAAACTATATTTTAGCGGCGCTATCAGTTAGCTGCTTGTTTAATGGTTATCACTACTTATTGCTTGACCAACCAACCGCTGGCTATATATTTTTATTTTCTAGTATTCGTTTTTTAATATCTATAAAATGGAAATTCCAATGGATTTCGGTAGTTTCACTGTGCCTGAGTTTACTGATCACAGTATCGACATATAATGGACTGCTGAGTATTATTGGCTTTATGGCAACCATTTTGATCACCACAGGTTCCTTTAGTCATAATGATAAGTTTTTACGCTTAATGATGATATCAGGCGGTTTATTATGGTTTATTCACAACCTTATTCTAGGCTCACCTATTGGGGTAATTGTAGAAACTGTTTTTGTTGGCAGTAGCTGTATTGGTTATTATCGTTATTATATTGCAAAGAAGCCTGCTGAGCAGGCAATATAAAAACCAACGACTAATTAAGTTACATGCATTGCTTCTCATGACTTCCCTCACGAAACATAGTACTTATCTGGTCAATTCACGGTTCAACTTAGTATAAAAATCCCCTGTCAAAACCTTATCAATTTTATTAATCTAAGTGTTTTACTTTATACTCAGGAAAAGTGGCCAAATATAATGTCTTTATTTTAATAACGAGTTGTTCAGGACCCTATGTTCCTGTAATGCTACTGGCTTTGATACACATAAGTTTCAATCAACCGACTCGCCTACAAAGATGTTGGTGCGTATGTTTTGATTGGTAAAGTAAGCATGTGAGCTGAGATATTTATCCTCACTTGCAAAAGATCTATCACTCAATTCAATTAATGGTATTTGAAAGCTTGCTTGCTATCGCGTTCAGCACGATGATATCTATGTATGCGGTTCAAATGGCGACTGAAATTGTTTTCCAAGCCTAGGCTTTTACACAAGGCACTTGATCGAAATTCGACACAATACAACGCAAAATTCGATAGCTAGCACCATCAGTACCTAACTATTACCGTTGCATGCACACGTTGATAAGGTGTTGTTCATAAAGTTAATTATCTTTTACTCAAGGTAAATGTGTAACTTGGGTTGATGCAACCGTTGCAACGGGTACTTTGTATACCCCAAAATATTTACTGTTTCTGATAAGGTAGGTTTTGCAGCAGCTCCCTACGAAGTTACTAAATTTAATAGTTGGACTTCTATTCTTCCAGGTACTCGTTATTCTCCCTATCAAAACACAAATTATAGCAATGAAGCACCTATTAGTGACTTTGTTTTAATACGAATATCAGTGCGAACGTTAAAGATACCGCTATGAAGAAAAGTCCTTACAAGAGCCTACAATGTATTGATATTTTTGAATTTTCTGCGTTAGGGGATTTAGTAGGCGATAAAACTTTAGCTGATGCATTAATTGAATCTCAAGAATTTGCTGAAATGCAGATGAGAATTTAAAAAACAGGAATTAAACCTTATTTTTTAATAGGCTATGCGATATATTTAAGAGGCATTACGAATATGATAACAAAATTTAAGCGTGGGTATTAACGCAGTGAGTGTATGTTATTTTCCTCTTGCCCAGCTTTTACTTCAGTTGTTTCTTGAATATCACAAACCCTATTTCGACCACTATTTTTTGCTTTATACAACGCAATATCAGCAAGTTTGATCAAATCTTCAAGTTTATTGCTGCGCTCATTTGATTCAGCCACCCCAAAACTTGCTGTAATTTTCAGTGAGTTTCCATCATGTAAAATAAGCATTTTTTCGATCTTTTTACGCATAACATTTGCAAGCTTAATCGCTGCAGCTTTATTCGTACTAGGTAAAAAAATTATAAACTCTTCCCCGCCCCAACGCGCTAAAACATCACTTTTTCTTATTTTTTGTTTTAACGTAAAAGCAATACCTTTAAGTACTTCGTCACCTGCCGCATGACCATAGTCATCGTTTATTTTTTTAAAGAAGTCTATATCTAAAAGTATGAGCGAAGAGTTTTTCTTTTCTCTAATACCTAAATGCCATTGAGGCATAGTTACGTCGGTAAAAGCGCGGCGATTATATAACTGAGTTAAGTAATCTACTTGGGCATTCACTTCAGCAATAATGCGAGCGTTGTCCATTTCTTTTAAATTAAATGCCAATGCTAACGCTAAAATAGACATTTCAATTAACATGCCTACTTCAATACTATGAAATAAAAGGGTGTTATAAGGAATATAGCCCCAAGTGGTTACAGCAGAAATTGCGGCTCCACCGGCCCCCATAAAAGCAGCAGGAATAAAAAATTTCACCATTTCGTGACCATTTTTTAATGCTAAAAAGCCTAGGGATAAAAAAATAATCACTAAAAACGACGTAAGTATTATGGCCACTTTAGTGATAAGCAATTGTTCACCACTGAGAAATAGAGTTCCCGCTAAAGCAATTAACCCTGCATATATCCATTTTTTTACGTTATAGATTTTAGGTAAAAACAGCTTTAATTTAAGAAATTCAAAGCAAAAGGCAATACCAAAAATAAAGTAGCAATACAAAAAAAATATCATTGCCCATTGCTGAACTAAAACACTGCTTGGCCAAATAAACTTAAAACCATGCCCAGTATAAGCAATATTAAAACTTAAAAATGACAATAAGTACAAAGAGTAATATATATAACTGCTATTTTTTAAACTTATAGAAAGTGCGATGTTATAAACCAATAAAATAAAAAATGCGCCATATAAAAAACCATAAAAGTAGCTTGATGCAATCAAATTACTTTGTATTACTTCTTCTGACGATAGAAAGAGTGGGATCAGTAAAGGGTCTTTCGATTCAAACCGCATAAGCACCTGGGTAGTACCTGTTTTAAAAGTATATTGCTGGGACAACATGCGGGTTGGATTTTTTCTAGCACTAAACGGTATCGTATCGCCAATAAAAGCTTTCTCCACCACTTCATTTTGGCGAATAAAATAAAAGTCGGCACTGTCTAACCAAGCGGAGTCAAGATAAAGCACTTTCTTAATACTTTTAACGGAGGAGTTATTTATTAGCACTGACGCCCAAATAACATCATGAGTAAAGCCAAAGCTGGCTTTCCCATTGGCGTTTTTAGTAAATTTACCAGTATTATATTGGTCTAACGCATGCTCAAACGACAAATTAGCACTAGGGTCCTGTAAAATATTTAACTGTTCATTAATGAGTAATTCATCAGAAATAGTCGATAATTCAAGAGGTTTGCTAGTAGCCAAAAGACTATAAAATAATAAAAAAAACAATATTAAACGAATAATAAATACTCATATAAATAATTTTATAATTATCAGATTAGTCCGTTTCAGCGCTTTTGTCTAACGACATTATATGCAAATTACTTATATAAATTTGTTGTAAAAATTGAATTGAATTAACAACCTTTCAGCGAGCCGATTTCAGAAGCATTAATTGATAAGAGTAGACTGAGCAAGGTTTCCCCCTGCCCAATAAAATATACACGCTAACACGCGTAATTGGCTATTGCTGTTTAAGCTGTCCCATTTGATGTGCACTTAGCAAACTCTTCAGTGAAACTATGCCCTCGTTAATCTGCAGTGCCTCTTCACAATCTTTTACTTGCAGTGCTGGGCTCATGGTTTCGACACACTCAACATCAGGTTCCATTTGTGGACCTTGCTCTATATAGGCTTTAACAGACTCAAAAGGCGGATGCGCTACAAGTGATAATGAATCAGCGTTGGCAACCAAGGTATAACCTGCAATACCTGTTTCGCCGCGATAAGCCTTGGCAAAGCCGCCATCAATGACTAGCAGCTTTCCATCAGCCTTGATTGGGCTTTCGCCTTTTTTCACCTTAACCGGTACATGCCCGTTAACAATACGACCCGTATCTGGGGCAATCCCAAATTCCTGTAATATTTTTCTTGCTGATTGCGCTTCGTTACGCAACACGTAGTAAGCATTGCGGCCTTCTGCATGTGTCGCTGTGTCAGCAATAAAATAACGCTCAAACGTCGCCATTCTTTGTTTACCAAACAAAGGCGATTGCTCGCCACACCACAAATACCACATTGCATCTTCACCATAGGCTTTCTCTTCTGAACCGACGGGTGAAAAGTAGCCTTGTCGTGCCAGCGCATCTACCCTGTCGACAAATGCTTTGCCTGCGAACTCTTTGCCTGCGACTTTAAATGCTTTAAATGAACCATCATCATTCATCGCTACACATCCGTGATATAACAAGTGTCCATTGCTCACATGGTACATGGCGCCATGACTATAAAGAAAACGCACATGTTGCTGGAGGCTTTTACTTGCCGTAAAGGCCAGTTTCAATTGTTCTATAACACTCTGCTCATCTTCGCTAAGCGTATAAGGCGAATCGGCAGAAATAGTGGGGAAATGCTGATCGATTAATGGGTAGGAAACTTGGTCAATACTCACCGTACCAGCGGCAAGATCTATCTTGTCGAGTAACAAGCGATCGTTCATTTGATATTGCGGTCGCCTTTGTACAATTTGACCTTCAAGTTTCAGCTGTATTATCGCGATCGCTTTCTGCATTTGCGCTAACAAACGGCGGTCGTGATTCGGCAGAATTTGCTCTGCGGGAACTTTAGGCTGAAATTGTTCACAAGGATCGTCGCCATAAAGCTCGACAGCAAGGGCTGCAAGCGGTAGCAAGTTAATACCATAACCACTTTGTAGTGTATCAAGGTCGGTATAACGCAGCGCGATACGTATCGCCGTGGCAATACATGCTTCACTACCCGCGGCAGCGCCCATCCATAATATGTCATGATTACCCCACTGCACATCAACGCTATGGTATTTCATCAGCATATCCATGATCTGGTGAGCGCCAGGCCCCCTGTCATAAATATCACCAATAACATGCAGCTTTGAAATAGCTAACTTTTGAATTAATTCAGCTATAGCGACGATAAACTCTTTAACACTGCCAGATGCAACTAGGTTGTCGAGGATATTAAGACAAGGTGATGACAACTCCGATCCAGTCTGAAAATCGAACAAAAGCGTTGCTAACGGCCGAGAAAAGTTAGCTGGCATGAGTTCTTTAACTGTCGAACGCGCATTAAATTTAGTAAAAAACCGGCAAATTATAACTAAACGCACAAGTGACTGTACTGAACATAATGCTTCTAGGTTAACACCGTCTCCCTTGTGTGAGAATACTTCTTCTGGATAACAAATCAATGCCGTCAATTGGTGCTTTTCTGCTGCACTCAACTGTTGGGTAAACGTTTCGTCAATTGCCTGCGAAATAGAACCTGAGCCATTTTTAATGACATGGCAGAACGATTCATATTCACCGTGCAAGTCTGAAACAAAATGTTCTGTTCCCTTTGGCAAGTTTAGTTCGTCTTCAAGCTCTTTTATTGCACTAGTAACCGCTGCAATTGAGGGATACACTCCTGCCAGTAAACTCAACTCAGTTTCATCATTCGCTTTCAAAATAATATCTCGCTTTGCTTATTAACGCGTAGCACACTTATTATAAATTGATGCAATTTATGTTACCTCAACCCAGTGAATTGATATTGTTTAAATCTTTACAGATCAGAATTAAGCGTTCTTTAAAAGACTGCTCGGCGTGTCTAAGCCAAACTCTAGGATCATAATTTCCCTTGTTAGGTTTATGTTCGCCGTCAGGATTACCAATTTGACGCTGTAAAAAATCATGCTTTTCAGCAGAATATTCTCTTACACCGTTCCAAAATGCCCACTGTAAATCAGTATCGACATTCATTTTGATGACACCGTAACCAATCGCCTCTTTAATATCTGCAGCACTAGAGCCTGATCCGCCATGAAAAACGAAATCGACCGGTTGTGCACCAGTTGCGAAGGTTTTCTGAATGTGTTGTTGTGAGTCTTTTAGGATTGTAGGACGTAATTCCACATTACCTGGACTATAAACACCGTGCACGTTGCCAAAGGCTGCCGCTACGGTAAAGCGATTGCTAACGGCTCCAAGTTCCTTGTAAGCATACGCAACTTCTTCTGGCTGAGTGTATAAACGCGAGCTATCAACATCGGAATGATCGACACCGTCTTCTTCACCACCTGTGATGCCGAGCTCTATTTCTAAGGTCATGCCAATACGGTTCATGCGTTCAAGATAGCGTTTACAGGTTTCAATATTTTCTTCGATAGGCTCTTCAGACAAGTCAATCATATGGGAAGTAAATAAAGGTTTCCCATACTGTTTGTAATACGCCTCGCCTGCGTCAAGCAAGCCATCAATCCAAGGCAACCATTTCCTAGCAGCATGATCGGTATGAGTCATCACGCGCGCACCATAAGCTGGAGCCAATTCATGAACATGTTTCGCGCCAGCAACAGCGCCAGCAATAGAGGCACGTAAATTATCGTTATTTAATCCCTTACCTGCATAAAATGCTGCACCACTGCCTGAGAATTGAATGATCGCAGGTGAGTTAATCTCACTAGCGGTCTCTAGCACAGCATTAATAGTATTGCTGCCAGTAACATTAACTGCTGGCAAAGCAAAGGCATTGGCTTTTGCATAAGCAAAAAGTTGCTGAACTTCGTCTCCGGTAATTACGCCTGGGGCAATATTAGTATTTATCGATGTCATGCTGTTAGCTCCGTTAGTTATCGTTATGCTTTTATATCCATTGTATTTAATGTCGAACTCATTTTATATCGAACTTATTTTTTGCTAAATTACTCGCCGTTTCATCTTGTTCCGCGTCAAATTCAGTCATACCTGCCGTTATATCAATATAGTCGAAATATACAAGTTTTTTCAATATAGGGAATACTTATACATTGGTTACATTTACATTACAATTCATCATTACCAATAGTCATTTAAAAACACTACTTATTGGTAACATAAAAAAATAAAAGCAGCTTCACAATGAATTGTATTGGACTCTAAATACTATATATTTTCTAGCAAAAATAAATCATAAAATAAAAGTAAAACTATTTAAAACAGCAACTAAAATATATAAAAACTTTAACACCACTAGAAGTTAATGCATAAAAAAAGATTAAATACCTGACATAAAATAACTTACCACTTAAATGATGTAAAAATTATTGGTAATAACCTTATAGTAAATTAATATAAAAAATTGCTTTTATGTTCAAATAAAATACTGAGTGGAATACCACAAATTTGAAGTTAAGTATAAATGATTTAGTAACATGCTCAAGACTCATTTCTGCTCATCTATGTACTGATTTAATCTATGTTAATGGCGAGTTCTCTTACTTACTCCTATTTAGACATAATAAGGCCAGCATAACTAGCGAGATCATTTTATATAAAGACATTATTTGAAGCCAAATTAAACCCAGTAACATTAACAATAAACTTCTAGACGTCTAGATTGACAAAAAAAATTAACACCATATAATGCAATCCAACATAGACATTCCTTCAGAAAAAGTTATTGTTTAATTTGAATAAAATAATAACTAAAAAAGATCCTATTCATGACCAATAATATATCGCCAAAGCCTTCGTCATCATCGTTGCCCAAAAGTAATTCAGCTCCAAGCTTAAAAAGCCTGCTTCCTTTTGGGGCTTTTCTTGGGATATTTCTTGGCACAGGAATAGTGCTAACTTTGCAGGGTGTTGATTTTGCCTTTTATCAACTGCCCGCCAGTATTGCCATTATTCCGGCAATATTACTGGCTATTTACATGGGTAGAGAAACAGTTAATGAGCAAATTAGCCAATTTATAGCCGGTGCTGGCCATCAAAATATCATCACCATGTGTATCATTTACCTTTTAGCTGGTGCTTTCGCGACAGTGGCTAAAGCGACAGGTAGCGTTGATGCCAGCGTGCAATTAGGACTGTCGCTCTTTCCTGATTATTTCCTGTTGCCAGGCTTGTTTTTAGTCGCAGCATTTCTTGCCACGGCTATGGGAACGTCCATGGGTACTATTGCTGCCATAGCTCCTATTGCCTTAGGCTTCGTAGAGTCTGCTGATATCGATGCTAGCCTAATTGCCGGCTGTATTATATCTGGTGCTATTTTTGGTGATAATTTATCAATAATTTCTGATACCACCATAGCGTCGACCCGGAGCCAAGGCGCGCACATGAAAGACAAGTTTAGGGTCAACTTTAAATTTGCCGTTCCTGCTGCATTAATTTGTTTAGCGATTCTTGCGGCTAATGGCGTATCTCTTACCCATGAAGTTAGCCAAGAACTAGATGTTATCGGTTTCTTACCTTATATCGTTATTTTGGCGTTAGCCTTGTCAGGTGTGAATGTATTTATGGTGTTGATCATCGGTATTGTTTTAGCTGCAGCTATTGGCATGTTGAACAATGGCTATCAATTATCGACTTGGGTAAGTGATATCAATCAAGGCTTTGCCAGTATGCAAGACATCTTTATTTTGTCGTTATTTATTGGTGGTTTAAGCGAGCTAATTAAACGTCAAGGTGGCCTAAGTGCCCTAACCACAAGTATTGAGCGCTTAACGCGTAAGGTTTGCCCTAACAATAAAAAACGTGCTGCCGGTATTGGTATTGGCGCTTTAGCATTTTGTTGTAATTTTTTCACCGCTAACAATACTGTATCTATTATCGTTACCGGTGAAACGGCGAAAGACTTAGCGACTGACGGTAAAATAAGCCCAGCCCAATCAGCAAGTTTATTAGATATTTATGCCTGTATAAACCAAGGGTTATTACCTTACGGAGCACAAGCGCTATTACTCGGAGCCACTTTAAAAATATCGCCATTAGAGGTGGTAGCAAACGCCTACTACCCTATGATTTTATTCGTTGTTGCAAGCTTTGCTTTTTGGCGTATCACGAAAAAATAATGTTTGATTCATTTTAAACTTACATAAAAAAGCCCGTATTCACGGGCTTTTCAGCAATTTATGCTCGATGACAATACTACACGGCTAAATTAAATAGCAGGTTTAACACATTTAGGCGCCGTAGCTTGTTTAAAAATTGGCGTTGATTTTGGCAAATGCTCAGTTAACTGTTTAATGCGGGTCGCATTTGAAGGATGAGTAGACATAAATTCAGGTGGCGCACCTGATGATTGTTTCGCCATATTTTGCCAAAGCTTAATACTACCTTTTGGATCAAAACCCGACTTTGCCATTAAGTCTTGGCCAACTATATCGGCTTCACTTTCATGACTACGACCATATGGCATTAAAACTCCGTATTGCACACCTAAACCTAAACCTGCCATCACCATATTACGGCTTTCAATATTTTGGCTTTCAAGTACCACGCTGACAATTGAAAGGCCCATTTGACTAACTTGGTTTGACGATAAACGCTCGTTTGAGTGATGTTCGATTACATGCCCTACTTCATGACCAATAATAGCGCCTAATTGGTCTTGGTTTTCCGCTACTTTTAATATGCCAGTATAAACACCAATTTTCCCACCCGGCAACGCAAAGGCATTCACTTGCTCTGAATCAAATACCACCACTTCCCAAGCGCCGTCATGCGCCGATTTTGGCACATTAACGGTAATAGCATTGGCAACACATTGCACATAACGGTTGATTTCAGGTGATTGACTAATTTTTTCTTTAGTTTTCATTTCTTCAAAAGAAGCACTGCCCATTTTATTAAGGTCGCTTTCTGACATCATCATCAATTGCGAACGACCGGTAGAAGATTTAGTACAACCGGTTAACGTTATTATTGCTAGGCATATTGCCAACTTTAAGTTCATGTAACTTCCTTAAAAAATTGCTTTAAAATAAATGCTTTAATATCTTATTCTAAGTAATGAAAATATAAATATCTATTATTTATTGAATAAAGCTAACTTTGAGTATTTTTAAGGAATGACCCGTCTAAGGTTAAATGAAAATGCTGTACCTTCACCTAACGTGCTTTGCACTTTGATATCAGATTTCAATAACTCTAATAATTTTTTAGTAATCGCTAAACCTAGACCAGTGTGTTTATTTTTATCTTGTATTGCATTACTAGCACGATAACGGGTGTCAAAAATATAAGATAACTCGTCTGCTTTGATACCGGTACCATTGTCTTTAATCGTCAGTCGGCATTGATTATCGTTAAGCTCTTCAATGATTAAATCGATTTTTCCATTTTCACTGGTGTGGCGAATGGCGTTTTCTAATAAGTTACTGATCACGCGTTCAAGTTTCGCAATATCACTATAAACTTGAGTGTAAGAGCTACTAGGCTTTATTGATATATCGATATTCTTCGCACGGGTTTGCAGGTTAAATTTTGCCATAATATCGTAGAGCAATTCGGCTAAATTAAAAGTCTCGAAATTTAACGTTACTTGCCCTCCTTCAAGATGTGTAAGCTCAAATATTTGATCAATTAACAACTTTAATTGCAGGGTGTTTTTTAGCACAGTATTAATGTGTTTTTCTCGTTCTTGTGCCGTTAATTCATTGCCTTTATGGGCTATCATTTCAATATAGCCCTGTAAAGACGACAACGGAGTACGTAAATCATGTGAAATATCAGCGAGCAATTCTCTGCGTTTTACATCACTTTGTTGTAAGAGATTTAATTGACCATTAATTTGATTAACCATTTCTTCAAACGCGATACCCAATTGATGCACTTCATTACTGCTGTTTGGCATCCATGGCGTTAATTTCAAAGACGATTTATCAAACCCAGCATTTTTTAATAACTGAATATCTCGGATAAGGCAACGAAGTGGCCGCGTAAAGTAATAGAAAATACCTAGCATTACGATGAAAAGAAAAACTAATGCGCCCACTAACATTACCATTGAAAGCTCGGCTTGGCGGTCTGAATCTAAACGACTATACGCTGACTCATAGCGTTCGCCGGTTACAATAACGTAGAGGTAACCAATTAATTCGCTGCCATTAAAAACCGGTGCCGCTGAAAATATTTTTTTGCGATTTTCATGTTGCGGATCATCGCCATATATAGGCAAACTCGCTTGGTTTTGTGTTAATTGTATTAACGGTTTTAAGTCAATACGATTGCGTTTGATTAAAGAAGGCGTAATTGAATGGGTTAAAATAACACCATTTGGATCAACAAAATAAAACTCAAATGCTGGCCCTAAAACCATTAAAGTATGAAAAAGGTTTTTCAAGGCCTGATGATCATAAGCTCCTTTTTGCAGTAGTGGGTTGTCTCGGGCTAAACTTGCTGCAAGTGAGAGGTGTAAATGTTGTTCAGACTCGTAACGTGTGGTTTGTTCTAAATGCTCTGCCCAGACAAAAAACACACTAATAATGACTATAAATACCACTAATAACGACAGAGATAGACGGTGATAAAGAGAAAGTCTCACGCCGCAACACCATGGCGGCAAAGTTTATAACCTACGCCCCAAACGGTTTGGACTATTTCAGGCTTAGTCGCATTGGTTTCAACTTTATTTCGTAAACGGTTAATGTGTGAGTTTACTGTATGTTCATAACCACTATGGTGATATCCCCACACTGAACTTAACAACTGCTCACGAGAAAACACTTGGTCAGGATGTGATGCTAAATAGAAAAGTAAGTCAAATTCAGTTGAAGTCAGTTCAACATTCTGTCCGTTCAGTGTTACAAGATGAGACAGGCAATCGATTTTCAATGTACCTAAAGTCAAATACTGCTCAGGTGATTGTTTCTCTAATTGTTGCTGGCTAATTTTTGATAATAAATGTACTCGACGTAACTGACTTCGTACTCTAGCCTGAAGTTCTCGGACGCTAAAAGGTTTAGTCATGTAGTCGTCAGCCCCTAACTCAAGGCCTAATACACGATCAATTTCACTGTTTCTTGAGGTTACCATTAAAATCACCTGTTCGGGCTTTTGCTCACGTAATTGCCGACAAACATCTAAACCAGATATACCGGGTAACATGACATCAAGCATCACTAAGTCATATTGATTATGTGCTAGTTTTTCTAAGGCTACTTCGCCAGATAAACAATGTTCAACCGTTACGCCGATTTCTTTTAAGGTTAAAGTAACCAAATCAGCAATATCTTGATCGTCTTCAACAACCAGTATGGTATCCATGCTCTGCTCCATTATTATTATCTTTTTGACAAGAACGTGGCACAGAGTGGATTTAATAGATTTTAAAATCACTTAAGAGAGTTTTATATGCTTTATTACGCATCATTTATGCGTAATTTATGCGTAATAAACTCAATTAATTTCTGTACCCTGTTTATAAGAACTTGTAAGCACAGAAATACTTTCGTGGTTTTTACCAATGACTCTCGTATTTAATCCAAAAGCAATTAAATGTAGACTTTGTAATAAATATAAGTGTTCAACATCTCGCTAAACACTTAGCCTTTTATCGTGTTCGGGTTACAACTATACGGGCTGTTGGGTTATCCCAACGGTCAGCTTCAGTTAGTACCGAGGTGCTCAAACCTTCTTTACTGCCATCACTTGCATTGGCACTAGTAACAACACCACGGTGAAAGTGAACCAGATCAAAAAGATCGTCACGGGTAGCATCAAAACCTGCACTTGCTCCACCTCCACCGGCACCACTTGCTGCTGGCCCCGGCATTGTACTTGCCGTTTCCGTATTTGCTTCAGTGCCTGCATCCCAAGTAGGCGCCATAAAGCTGATAGTCTGGCCAACCGTCATGTTACTGATGTTGGCCGAATTCAGGCCCGTAAACGCATCATTAGTATCAACCAACATGGTGGTAAAACTAATGCGTAAGTCATCAATATCTAAAAGTGGCACTAATAATGTCGACATTACCCCTATAGACCTTGGCGGTGTTGCTCCAGGCGTAGTTACTGCATCTAAATATTGAGTTGCCGCTAAAGCTTCCGACATCAGCCCGGTGGGATCACCACCTTCAGCAAGTTGTTCTAACCCTAAACTTGCCGTTTCACCATCTATAAAAGTGTTGAAGCCTGGTTCATGTAACACTACAGCTGCCGGCGAAAATGGTTGGCCATAAGTTAAGTTAGTTAACTGTACGGTGTAAACCGCAAGGTTGCCATTGGTACCGTCAGCGCCATTTGTGCCATCGCTGCCATTTGTCCCGTCAACGCCAGCACTACCTGCTGGACCTGTAGCGCCATTCTCGCCATCATCGCCACCACAACCCGTTGCTAATACAGCAATAAGTGGCAGTAAAGCTAAACTTAGTTTGTTCATATTCATGATCAATCCTCCCTAAATTAAGGTGCTGGGATAGTAATAGTTACGCGCGCAACAGGGTTCAACCAACGATGCTCTGTCGACTGTAAATCGCTAGCACCATCAGTAAGGCTGGTATCACCTAAAACATTTCTATGAATATGCACTGGGCCGTCTGTACCATCTACCACTTCATTAGCGCCAATTGCCGTGCCGTCTTGTGCAAAACCTACTTTGGCCGCAACACCCATTCCACCAACACCTAATGGCACTGGAGAGGCACCTGCACCCGCAACACCTGGTGCACCATAACCACCAAGCGGTGTACCACCTTGTTCAACGATGTCAGTACGCATGCTATTTAATTCGTCATTTAACTCGGTACCTGCGTCATAGGCGTTCACCATATAAGTATAAGTGCCAGGAGTAGTGGGTATTTTAATGCTGTCTAAGCCAACAAAGGCATCATTGGTTGGTATGAGCATAGCTAAGATAGAAAGGTGAGATTTATCCATAGTATCAAATGAATAGTTTTCAGTGCTTGATGGTGCGCTTAAACCATCAATACGATGCCAAGTATTTGAGCTATTATCGGTATCTGTTGGGCCTAAAAGTGCTTCAAAGTTCTGTCCAGAAGATGCTGCATTTTGAGCATCGTCAATCACCCCAGCTTCGGCAAGCCAAGCTAAAGCAGATGTTGCCTCAAGGCCTGGCTCAAAAGCGTCAACGGTATTATCATGCGCTATCACTAAACGTGGCGTAAAGTGTTGAGCATGTGTAAGGTTGGTAATTTGAATATCAATGGTTTGCGCCATTAGCACTGAGCTTGAACACGCTAGTGCAATAGCCGATGCGGCTTTAATAAGTTTCATAAGTTTCCCTTGATGACTAAATGATTTCACAATTAGTATGCAAAGCAAACATGGCTAAACTTTCACGGAGTTATCACAAATGTATCACAATTTTATAAATTAAAAGTAATGAAATTTATTTGTTCATTAGCGTGTCACGACCTTTACTCACCCCATAAATGTCATCAGGGAAAAAACCTAAAGTGACATGAAAATCTTTATTTTTTAACAATAATTTTTGACGGATAAATTGGCCATCAGGCGAAGAGGCAACAACAAAGTAACTCTTTTTATCGTCATTTTCGACTCGTCCTAAACCATGTAAAATGACACGAAATTGTGTCTGCGTTGTTAATTTAGCTTTATCAATAGTTTGATATTCATATGGATTTACCAAGGTAACATGAAAGGTTTGCTGATCACGTGCCGCTTGGTGCTGACGATATATAGCAAACTGCTCTTCACCTAGCTCAGTTTTTAATTGCTCTAAATAACGACTCAGTTCAGCGATTGAAACTTTACCACCTAAATAAACTAAACCGCTGTTATCTCTAAGCTCACTAATCTCTAAATTCAATGTTCTATCTTCGTTAAACGGGCTTTCTAATAATTGATTATCCGATTGCGCTAACACTCTCGCTAACGGTGTCGCTTTTTGTTTTGCCGTTAGCGGTTTATGTGGTTCTTCAGTATTGCTATTTTCAGCAATATTACCACCCGTAATTAAAGTCGCTTTATGCCCTGACGTGATGGACGATTTATCTTGATGATTGTTTGTATGCTCATCCAATGCAGTAGTCGCTGAAGCTATACTACTAATGCAGAGAAAAGTAATGGCTGTAAACTTTATATTAATATTCGTTCGACTACCTAGTTTCATGATGCTCTCAAATTAATGTTATCTATTTTATTCTGTACTAAAGCGCCGGTATGTCAAAAAAGTTTACATCTACCAATACACACAAGTTAAATTTTATTGTGTACTGTAATAGTATCACTGACATTTCATCGCGTTAGTCGATATACTTGAGTATTGTTAATATTTAACGTTATGCTGAATCTAAAACATAGCATTTATACTAAGTTAATTAATCAACTTGGTATAAACATGATTTTTCAAATTCTTTCTTATTTACTTTATCAACAATCAGCAGGAGTTGCTTTTCACTAAATGCTATCTTCAATCAGTCCAGAACTTTTTAATTATATCGCGATTACATTCGCCCGTTTTAAATGGCAACTTTTAGCCTGGAGTATATTCTTCTTTGTGCTTTTTATAGGCTTACAGTCACAAATTCAACTAAAAACCCCTAGCGTGCTGGTTTGGTTAGCAATACTGATATTGTTTGTTGCCATTGAAAGCTTAGTCGTTGCTGCGTTTATGTTTTTCTTTCAGGTACTACCGTCAACGCGAGAAGAAAATCTCGCTTGGTTTAAGTTCTACCGAACCATTGAATGGTGTGAAACAATACTCTTTACAATATTACTGCCTTTACCGATAGTTTTGTTTATATATGCCTTTGTGCGCTTGGCTATTTAGCAAGTAAAATGATTAGCTATTAAGCAGAGTTATCATCTCATCTTCGGTTAACACACTAACACCCAGGTCATGCGCTTTCACTAATTTAGAGCCTGCTTTTTCACCAGCGACTAAATAATCTGTTTTTGCTGAAACGCTACCCGAAACTTTAGCTCCTAATGCTTGTAAAGCTGTTTTGGCTTCGTTTCGGCCCATTTTACTTAAGGTGCCGGTTAGCACAAAAGTTTGATCTTTTAACGGCAATTCATCATCACTTTTACGCTCAATATCAGGCCATGACATTATATTTTCTAGTTCTTCAACTACCTCAATATTATGATCTTGAGCAAAGAAATTAACAATATTTTTTGCCACTATAACGCCAACATCTGGCACTTGCTGTAATTGTTCTGTAGTCGCCGATTTAATAGCAGGAAAGTTAAGAAAATATTGCGCTAAATTTGAAGCTGTTGTTTCACCCACTTCTCTGATGCCTAAAGCATAAACAAATTTTGCTAAGGTTGTTGTTCTGGCTGCCTCAAGACCTTTAATTAAATTAGCCGCTGACTTCTGCCCCATGCGTTCCATAGTACTGACATCAAGTTCGGTTAATTTAAAAAGATCTGCAGGGGTTTTGATCAAGCCTTCGTCGACTAATTGTTCAACTAATTTATCGCCTAAACCGTCAACATCAAGTGCTTTGCGCGAAGCAAAGTGTTTAATAGCTTCTTTGCGTTGTGCCTGGCAATACAAACCGCCAGTACATCGCAACACAGCCTCTCCTTCTGCTTTTAAAACTGCAGACTGACATACAGGGCATTCGGTTGGAAAAGCAATCACCTGAGCATTGTCAGGTCGACGTTCAAGTACGACACTTACGATTTGCGGAATAACATCACCCGCGCGGCGAATAATAACAGTATCATTTATCTGTATACCTAAACGGTCGATTTCGTCTTGGTTATGTAACGTGGCATTACTGACTGTAACACCGCCAACAAATATCGGTTTAAGGCGTGCTACGGGCGTAATTGCGCCTGTACGACCTACTTGAAAGTCTACAGACTCAAGTAGGGTTAGCTCTTCTTGTGCGGGAAATTTATATGCCGTGGCCCAACGTGGCGCGCGGGCTACAAAGCCCAATTTTTTCTGTAGTTCAATGTCATCTACTTTAAAAACTGTACCGTCTATTTCGTAACTTAACGCTTCGCGTTGTTGTAATATGTCTTGATAAAAAGCTTCTACCTGCGTGGCATTTTCCAGAAGTTTGACTTCAGGGCACATTGGTAAGCCTAACGCTTTTATTTGGCATAAACGTTGATAATGAGAGTTTGCCAACCAACTTTCGTCAATACTTTCAACTTCACTTTCTATGTCATCGTCAAGCTCATTCAAAGCGCCAACAAAGCCAATACCATAGGCATAAAATCCTAAATTACGTTTTGCGGTAATTTTCGAATCTAGCTGACGTAGGCTACCTGCGGCAGCATTTCGTGGATTAGCAAAACCTTTTTCGCCTTTTTTAATTGCTTGCTTGTTTAAAGCATCAAAGCTTGCTTTTGGCATAAATACTTCACCACGAACTTCTAAAATATCGGGAAAGCTTGTGCCTTGTAAACGCAATGGAATCGACTTTATGGTGCGAACATTTTCGGTGATATTTTCACCAACCATACCGTCACCACGCGTTGCCGCTTGAACAAAGATCCCTTTTTCATAACGTATACTTACCGCTAAACCGTCAAGTTTTGGTTCGGCACAAATAGCAAAGTCGAGCGTTGATGTAACACCACCTCTATTTAAACGATCGAGTAAGCGTTTAACAAATGCTTGCCATTCTTGTTCAGAAAAAACATTGTCTAACGACAACATAGGGAGTTGATGTGTAACTTGGCTGAATGACTTAAGCGCGGTCCCACCAACCTTTTGGCTAGGTGAATCAACCGTCTTTAAGTGTGGGTGTTCTGTTTCTAAAGTATTTAATTCCCGCATTAATCGGTCGTATTCGACGTCAGGTACACTAGGCTCGTCAAGCACGTAATATTGATGATTGTAGTGATTAATCAACTGACATATTTCAGCAATACGTTTAATAATACTTAGTTCAGACATAATTTATTTACTTAGAAAGTGAGTAAGTTACCGTCAATAATGTGCCGTAGTTTTACACATTATTGACGATGAAGTTTATCGGGGGTGAAAATTTACAGTGAGCCGATACGACTCTTGCGTTCAAACTCGCGAATAAGACCGATATAATGCTGCTCAGTTTGCTTGGTCATAACGCTACGTTTGTGATCCAACAATTGCCCACGAAACTCTACGGCAAGTTGCTTCGCAGCATTTAGCATTTGCTCAAACACTTCAAATGCATCACCAGGATTAGGTAAGGTCATAAAAAGCGTAATACCTTGTGTGCTAAAGTTTTCGATATCATCAAGGTCAAATGTACCCGGATTCATCATATTAGCAAGGCTGAAGGTCACTTTTCCATTACCCGCATTATCTTGGTGACGATGAAATATATTCATTTCCCCGTATTTCATCCCTAAAGTCAGTAGTGTCGGCAATAACGCAGCACCTGACATAGAAAGTCCTTGAGGCATAACAACCGAGAGTACAATAACTTGTGGCTCAACCTCGACAGCAGCAGGTTTTTTATTTTCCTGCGTGGCCGACATACTAGGCATATCCTTTACAGCTTCATCACCGAAGTTTATTTCCATTTGATTACGTTTAACTTTAGGTGCATGAACATTTTTTTTACGGGCAACAGGTTTATTCACTAGAACTTCTGGTTTTGCCTGTGTCACGGGTTGCTGATATACAGGTTCAGAATATACTGGCTTTTTAATAACGACTTCATCTGCAACCGAAGGTGTATCTTCAGCTTCAGGGAAGAAGTCACCTTCATAATCGGGTGCATCCGACAAAGCTTGTTGTTTTAAATGCTCAGGCACTGCCTCGGTATCATTAAGTAGTACACCAAAATCGTCACGTTGTCCTTGAGGTTTAATCTCAAACGCCCCTGGAGGAACTTCAGATGGCATAGGTTCATCACTATGAAAATTTCTACTACCTTCAACAAGATGAGACTTTACAGAAATATCATCGCGCTGGGCATTAGCACCAACAACCTTAGGTTTACTTACGCCATCTTGATCAAATCCTGAACCATCAAAACCACGTGACTGTGGCGCGACAGGATCAACTTTAGTCTTTAATTTATATGGGTTTTTATGTTTTCTAATAGTCCAATAACCATGAATGAAAATGGCTGCTATTACGAGAGCACTGATAATAATTAATGTATTTCTGAAATTATCTTCCATTACCTAGCCTATTCTTATACTTCTGCCATGGCGATTGCTTCGTCTATATCAACCGCTACCATACGTGAAACACCTGGTTCAAACATGGTAACTCCGGTTAAATGTGACGCCATCTCCATAGCTATTTTATTATGACTTATATATATAAATTGCACTGTTTGCGACATTTCTCGCACTAGATTACAAAAACGACTGACATTTGCATCATCTAAAGGTGCATCCACTTCATCAAGTAAACAAAATGGAGCAGGATTCAATCGAAAAATCGCGAACACTAATGATAATGCGGTCAGCGCTTTTTCTCCACCAGATAATAGATGAATTGTGCTATTTTTTTTACCTGGCGGTCTAGCCATGATGGTGACCCCTGTTTCTAGTAGGTCTTCACCGGTTAACGTTAAGTAAGCTTGACCACCACCAAAGACCTTAGGAAATAGCACCTGTAGGTCTTTATTAACCTGATCAAAGGTTAGTTTAAACTTATGACGACTTTCTTTATCTATTTTTGCAATTGCCGCTTCTAACGTAGTTATTGCATTATTAAGGTCTTGATCTTGTTGGTCAAGATAACTTTTACGCTCAAACTGAGTTTCATACTCTTCAATTGCTGCTAAATTTATTGCCCCTAACATTTGAATGTCTTTAGCCAACTTAATTAAATGCGCTTGCCAGAGCGATTCTTTAGCGTTTTCTGGCATGGCTTCAACTACTTTATCGATATTTTGTTGAAGTTCAGCTAATACCTCTAAGGTGCTTTCTGCCCTTAATTTAAAACCTTCACTGTCTAAATGTAAACGCGCTAGTTGTTCATTAAAGCCACTGATTTTATTTTGACTGGTTTTTTGTTGTATTTCTAGCTCTGCCAAACGTGTTTGGCTGTCATTTAAGGTCTTCTGATTAAATTCCAACTTTTCATTAATCGCCGTTAGGTTATCAAGCCACTGTGGTAACTGCTGCTCAAATTTTTGTATTGGCTGACTATTGTCAGTAAAAACTTGGCTATTACTGGTTAATCTTTGGGTCAATAAGTTAACATTTTCTTGATTTGAACGAATACTTTGCTCACGTTGCATACGCTGACTTTTGAGCTGTTCAACCACTAAACTCAGCTGATGCCGATTTTGGTGTAATGTTTGACTGCGCGTTTGTATTATTTCTATCGATTGTTGCAACAGCTCTTGTTGCTCAGAAAAACCGTCTACGTCATCTTCAGTGTCATCAGATATTTGTGCTAATTGTGCTTGAAAATCAGCTAGTTTTTGCTTGGCAATAACTTCACTTTTGTACAATTCTTCAACTTGTTCTGCTAATTTTTTCTGCTGGCTTTGTTGTTGTTGATTCGCTTGAGCTTTTAATGAAATGACATTATCGAGCTCATTAAGTTTAGTTTGTTGTAACGTGACACTTTCGCTATTCAGACTTTTTTCATTGCTTAATAATGCCAACAGCTCGAGATATTTATTTTGCTGCTGCTCGATATTTGCTTGGCTTTTCAGTATTTGCTGAAGCGAAGTTTGTTCATTTTCAAGCTGACGCTGTAAACTAATATAGTCATAACCTTGCTCAAGTTTACCCTTGGTCAGCATATGATGTTGTAGCCATGTGCCATCAGGACAAATAACGCTTTCATGACTTGCTAAGCCCGGTAACTTTTGCTTGGCTTCAAGGTAATTTTCAGCTAGAAAAATAGCATCAAAGTAACCAGTTAATGCACTGACCCCGCTCACTTTACTCGCTAATGTGTTGCTTTTTACAGCTGCAGCACTTTTACTTTTGTCAACCCTACTTTGCTCAATGCTTTGTTCAATGCTTTGTTCAAGATTTTTTTCAATACTCTCTGCGATATTCTGATAAACAAAACATAAGTTGTCGGCAGTTAAGTTTCCGTTAGCATCGGCGTTCGGTAATGTATCAACAAGATGGCCCGCTAACCAATGAGATAGCACAACCTCTGTCGCCTGCTCCCAACCTTCGGTAACATCTAGCTGACTTTGTAACGAGACAAAATCTGTAATACTTTGCTTGTTAAACCATGCGGCTTGTTTTTCACTCCAAGGCGACTTATCTGCAAGCTTTAACTCTAAATTTTCAATTACTTGATTTTTAACAGCATGCTGACCTGCAGCTACCGCTAATTGCTGATTTAGCTGCTGAGACGCTTGTTGCAGGTTTATTTCTTTATTAGTCAACTCGCTATGTTGCTTTTTCAGCTCTGTTAACGTTGCTAAAGCGATATCTTTTTGTTGCTGATATTGCTCATCAGCACTTTCTGCAGTATCTATTAAAGGCTGCAAGGCCATTTGTTCACGCAACTTAAATACTTGTTGGGCAACTTGTTCAATAATAGTTTCTTGTTGAGTAATACTGGCATGCAAAGTTAATTTTTTCTGCTGATTAACATTACGCTTTTGCTGTTGTTGCTGCCACTGGCTTTGCAACTTTTTCTGTTGGGCCTGTTGTTGCGCTAGTTCAGTTTGACACGCTTCCAGTGCCGCTTCGAGGGACTTCAACTCGGGTTGCTGATCATCTAACTGGGTGATACACAATTGCAATTGCACTTGCTCGGCTAAAATTAATTGCTGTGCATTTAGTAATTGTTGCTGTGTTAGCTCATTATCGGTTTGAGTTTTTTCTGATTGTTCTTTTAAGTATTTAACTTGCTGTTCTGCGCGGGCAATATCTTGCGTTACATTGAGTTTTTGCTGATGTAATGTTTGATTATTATCATTACATCCATTCATGGTTGCTTTTAATTCAATGATCAATAAGTCGTTTTGACTAAGCTCTGCATTTTGGCTTGCCACTTTATTTTCCAACGCTACGATGCGCGTTTGATGCAGTTGACGTTGCTGATCAAATTTTTGCCAGCGTAATACCGCCAGCTCGGCTTTATATTTACGCTCTTGTTGTTTTAAGGTACGAAAGCGTTTAGCCGCTTGTGCTTGTTGATGCAATTTATCAATTTGAACATCAAGCTCAAGACGAATATCGTTTAATCTTGCAAGATTTTCTCTGGTATGGCGTATTCTGGTTTCTGTTTCTTTACGGCGTTCTTTATATTTTGAAATGCCAGCGGCTTCTTCAATAAATACGCGTAATTCTTGTGGTTTCGATTCAATTAAGCGAGAAATAGTCCCTTGTTCGATAATAGCGTAACTGCGAGGACCTAAACCGGTTCCTAAAAAGATATCGGTAATATCGCGTCGGCGACATTTTGTACCATTTAAATAGTAAGTATTAGTGCTTTCTCGATTCACTACTCGACGCACCGACACTTCAGTACGATCAGCCATGTTGCCTTGAATACGGCCTTGGGTATTATCAAACACTAGCTCGACACTGGCTTGACCAATCGGCTTTCGACTAGCTGCACCATTAAAAATAACATCGGTCATGGCTTCGCCGCGCAAGTTTTTCGCAGAGCTTTCGCCTAAGACCCAACGTACAGCGTCAATAATATTCGATTTTCCACAGCCATTTGGCCCAACAATAGCGGTCATTTGTTGTTCAAAGGGGACTTTGGTGGGATCGACAAAGGATTTAAAACCTGCCAATTTTATATGCTTGAGTCGCATTAAATCGAAAAACCTAATCAAAGTATCTATTGGCTAAAATTTTGTAAGACAATAGAATTAACATTAAACATCAGTAACTGCCGCCACTGTAACAGAAATTGATGTAATTTGTAACATCACAATACTGTTCATATCATGCTAAGGATCCTATAATCGGGCTATGAATATCAACTAGTTAGGTTAATAAAACAACAATGAACAATAATGACAATCCCCCTTTAGCAAATGGCGGTGCAGGATATTTTATCAAAGGCTTTGAGTTGATCCGAACACCAGGAATTCGCCGCTTTGTATTTATTCCATTATCGGTAAACTTGGTACTGTTTAGTTATGCTTTTTATTATATGTTTTTGCAGCTAGAAAGTTATATGTTGACCTTAGAAGATTGGCTTGGTGATTCGTTTTCTTGGCTAAGTAGTTTTATTTGGCCATTAGCAGTTTTGTTTGTATTGATTATTTTTTCATTTATTTTCAGCTCAGTAGCCAATTGGTTGGCCGCCCCATTTAATGGTTTACTCTCAGAAAAAGTTGAGGCTTTATTGACAGATCAACCCTTGCATGACGGTGGTGCTTTGGATGTGGTAAAAGATATCCCCCGAACGCTAAGTCGCGAGGTAAGCAAATTAGGTTATTATTTACCGCGTGCTGCTGGCTTCTTTTTACTTTATTGGTTATTGCCGATTGTTGGCCAAGTACTGTGGTTTTTATTTCTTGCCTGGATGATGGCCGTACAATATATAGATTATCCATTTGATAATCACAAAATTAGTTTTACGCGTATGCGCAGAACATTAAAGCAACGCCAAGGTTTAAGTTATAGTTTTGGTATAACTACGGCGGTATTTTCTATGATCCCGTTAGTAAATTTGGTAGTAATGCCCGTGGCTATTTGTGGTGCTACAGCACTATGGGTAGATAATTATCGTGATGAATTTGTTGACCGTTCATAGTAAATCAAATAATAATCAGCATGTTGACAAGTATTAAACAATCAGCTCAAGCATCATTCATTTTTTGGTGTTTGTTTGATCGTGCGTTTAAATATTAGCCACGTATTGCAAGTCGCATTAATACTAAAATTTGACAGCAAAAAGATCAACGTGCACACTCATAATAATGTAACTACGTTTATGATTTATATCACATTGATAACTTAAAAGGATCTGGTGATGCCAGCATTGCGCTTTATACCAAAGAGTTCATTTTTATCTCATGCTTTAATACTGTTCATGGTCAGTTTTAGCATTAACGCAGAAACCACTAATTCCGAAAAAAGTATTTTAGATAAAGTTGATATACCGGTACTTGAAGACGCGCGTATATTTGCTAAATTTGATGAAAACATACCCGCGGTGATTAATTATTTCACCTCAGTTTCAGAAGATAGCGTGATAGATTTTTATAATAAAAGCTACGGTGAACCAATAGAGCGTGAACGCAAACGCGGCCGCTTAACGTTGAATTATCAACAAGAGTCACAACAAATACGCGTAGTAATTTCACAACAAAATAAACAGCGTCAAGTTGACGTTATTGTAAATAAACGTACAGTAAGCCCGTAGCTGCATTTAATAAACCATAAAATTTTTAATTTATTGAACATAAAAAAACATCGCTTATGGCGATGTTTTTTTTGTGATTTTTTTATGTTATCGAATACGATTAACTATAGTTGTAAGCTGCTCAAATAAACACAGCTAAGCTTAACTAGGCAAAGCTAGGTTAAGCCAGCCGTTAGTTTAACAATATAGCGTCAACCGTACCTTGCGCTAGCGGGTGGTAACCTGGGCGGGCTTTTTTATAAACCGCTTGTGCCCATTCTTTGCCTTTGGCAGATGTTGCAAGCTCTTTATACAAAGGAACAATCAACTTACGACGACCTATTGACTCTAAATATGTTGCCATTGCTGGATAAACAGCGTTATAACCAGAGCGTAATGCCAGTAAATACCATGCATGAGCAACTTCAGCATTTGTACTGTTGGTTAAGTTAAATGTTTTATCTAAACTTGTCATACGCTCGTGAGATATATTCAATGGCAAGTTATTAATAAAGTGTAGCCATTCATGCAAGGTCCATTTTTGCGTTGGTATTTGCGCTAATTCAAGTTGATCGCTGGTCCATTTTGCAATAATTTCATTAATCTTAATAAAAGCATTTGAGCGAGGTTTAGGGGTATAAACGGGTAAACCTTGTTCATAAATCCATTCATTTAGCTCAACATCACTGACAATGTTAGGAAATTTGTCGGTCAAATTAGCTTTTAAATATGTCACAAAACTTTTGGTGCCTAAACTTTGAAATGCATGATCATCAAAGTATTGCATGATAAAAGTATCAAACTTTTCACGACCAAACTTTTCTTCTAAATAAACTAAAAATAGTTGCCCTTTGGTATAAGGTACGCCAGAAAAAGCATCATCAGGATCACGGCCTTTAAGGTCAATATACAATTGTGTGTCGCCTGGCGGTAGCTCAGCAATTTCATAACTTAAGTTTTGAGCATCTAACGCTCGTTCCATTAAGGCTCTATCGGCGCCAAAAACAGCTTCCATAATGCGATTTTCAACATAGCTGGTAAAACCTTCGTTTAACCATAAATCGCGCCAGCTTTCATTGGTCACTAAGTTACCTGACCAAGAATGTGCTAACTCGTGAGCTATTAGGTTCACTAAACTTTTATCGCCTGCTACCACGGTTGGGGTAATAAATGATAATCGTGGGTTTTCCATACCGCCAAAAGGAAAACTTGGCGGCAATATTAGTAAGTCATAACGGCCCCAACGATAAGCACCAAAAAGCTTTTCGGTTTCATCAATCATCAGTTGTGTATCATCAAATTCGGCGACAGCTCTTTCTAAAATATATTGCTCAGCATAAATACCGGTTTGCTTACTCATAGCTTTAAATTGCAAATCACCCACTGCAATGGCAATTAAATAAGCAGGAATAGCTTGTGGCATTGAAAACGAGTAATCACCATCACGGGCTGTATCAGGTTCGTTGTCAGCACTCATTACCGCAAGTAAATCATCAGAAGTCGTAATGCGGGCATTGTATGTCATGCGCACGCTTGGTGTATCTTGAATTGGTATCCAAGAACGGGCATGAATGGCTTGGCTTTGACTGAACATAAACGGTTTGTCTTTACCTGCAGTTTGCTCAGGAGACAACCATTGCAAGCCTGAAGCCTGTGGTAATGAGTTGTAATAAACTCTTATGGTAGGCGTTTGAAAAGGCGTTTTAATGGTTAATTTTGAGCCCATGACATCATCACGTTTAGCCAGTTTGTAATTTAATTTTACCCACTGATTATTTGCATTTTTTGCCATGACTCGATGAATTTCTAGATCGCGAGTGTCTAAAGTAACATTGGCGATATCATCATTAAGCCAATTAAGCGTTAATTCGGCAAAACCTTTTAATGATTTTTTGTCAAAATCAACATCAAGATCTAGATAAAGGTGACTAATTTTGACTTGATCATAGTTAGCATAAGTTAACGCATCGCTAACTTGTGCAGAAGCTGATTGGATCCAAGTGAGTTGTATTACACAACACAAGATGGCGACAAGGCGAATAGAAAATTTCATATAATGTTTCCAAAACAAAAGAGGCCTGTAGATTACAGTGAATCTACAGGCCTCTTCAAGTGATAATTATATCAATTTCGCATGTTACAGCTAAACGTTAAGGCTGTTCCATACGTATTACCACTCGGCGATTTTTGCTGCGGCCGATAATTGTTTCATTGGAGGCGACGTGACGCTTTTCACCATAACCATTTGCTTCAATACGACTCGCATCAATGCCACTACTAACAATCAGATCTCGCACTTTATTTGCACGCCGTTCAGACATTTTAAGATTGGTATTTCGACCGCCGTAACTATCAGAGTATCCATCGATTAAAACTAACTCTAACTGAGAGTCAAGCGACAAGTACTCAACGATCATATTCATACGTTTTTGCGATGCTTTAGTTAATTTATCAGAGCCAAACTGATAGTTGAGTACCGTATAAGAGATATCATCAAAGTTAAAATCTAGCAGATTACTCACACAACTAACAAAAGCTTGATAGGCCTTTTGAAAACGAGCGGTTGATAAACCAACCGTAATTTTTTCGTTAGCGCTATACCAGTCATTATAATAGAAAGTTGGGCTCATGCCTTGATCAAGCTCATTGAGCATGTTCCAAGCAATTTTTTTCGGCAAACTTGGTGAGAATTGTTTATGAAGTTTCATATCTGCTAGCACCCTTCCGGCAACCCCTGGTCGCCAATTAGGTGCCTCAGAGCGTACTTCGGCTAGGGAATAACTGTCGGGTAATCGCATCATTTCCAGTTCAAACTCCATATTCATTTTACGGTTTGCTGAACTATAAAATTTAGCTTTACCATAACGTGGAATTTGATGTGATAGCGTACATTGCAGCCGAGAATCATCGGTTAACTGCTAAGTTGAGTTTTCAATATCTGCGCGATATTGCCTAATGCCCGCATTAGTTTGGGAAATAAATAATGATAATGTAACTAGCGTTATAATTTTTTTCATAAAATTAATTTTCATGTCAATTAATGTGGATTTAATAGCGACATCTTTACTATCGACAAAATCAAGAATAACTTTAACAGTTTATTGGAATATTCCCAAAATTAAATGTTATGGTTTTAATCTTCGGTGATGCCTTAAGCGATTATTTCTGCGATAATCTCCAACAATATTTATGCTAACCAATACCAATTGCCTTTATGTCTGATAATACAACAGCAACTAATACTCATGCTGATAAATCACTATTTGCTCAACGCTTTCGAGGCTATTTCCCCGTCGTTATTGATGTTGAAACCGCCGGTTTTAATGCTCAGACTGATGCCTTACTAGAAATTGCGGCAACGACACTGACTTTAGATGAAACTAGTGGCCAATTCAGTTTAGATGAAACGATTCATTTTAACGTTGACCCTTTTGAAGGCGCAAACCTCGAAAAAGCCGCTTTAGAATTTACCGGTATCGACCCCACTAATCCGTTACGTGGCGCAGTAGATGAGAAAAAAGCCATCACTGAGATATTTAAACTTGTGCGTAAAAAAATGAAAGCTGCCGGTTGCCAACGCGCCATTATAGTAGCCCACAACGCATCATTTGATTTAGGCTTCGTTAATGCGGTTACTGAACGGTGCTCAATTAAACGCTCACCTTTTCACCCTTTCGTTAGTTTCGATACCACCACATTGTCAGGCTTAGCATTAGGTCAAACAGTATTAGCAAAAGCCTGTGCTGCCGCACAAATTGATTTTAATAACAGTGAAGCGCATTCTGCATTATATGATACGGAAAAAACCGCTGAGTTATATTGCTATATTGTCAATAGATGGCAACAGTTGGGTGGCTGGCCATTGATCGAGCCAGAAAATACTACACAAGAAACTACAACTGAAGATTAAACGATGAAGTTATTCACCATTTATCTAATACCATGTTGCTAAGTTTAAAATAGTGATTTTGCTTTTCGGCGGTTATTCATTCTGAAAAGCAAATTCCTTAACGCTAATATCATTAAACAAAAAGCTATAAACTGTAAGGTCGCGGACGTTGTTTTTAATACAATAACCATCGCAACAGCAAAGTATCCGTAGGGTAAGTATTCGTAAAGCCATTCAGGTAAATTGTTTTTCTTCGCGGGGTTATTTTCAATGTCTTTACGGCGATCAAGACGACGATATTCTGAGCGAGTGACCAGCGTAATACAACCGGCACAATAGAGTAAACCAGCAGACGTATAAACGGGCCACGTATCATAAAAAGCCAGTAAATATGCACAGACTAAAAAATAAGCATACGGTAAATTTTCATAAATGAACTTAGGATAATACATCAACATTCCTTTTTGATAATAGCTTATTAATATAAGCAGCAAGCAATCCAACTCTGCTTAGTATAGTAACTGTAATACACTATTTTACAAAGATTTTTAATGTATAGAGTTAAAAATCAGACACAAAAAAGCCGCTAAAACGCGGCTTTTTACTAATAAATTAACTTAAGCGTTAAAGTTTATCAGCGTTATCTGTAAGGTAAGCTGCAACGCCTTCAGTAGTTGCGGTCATGCCTTTATCGCCTTTGTTCCAGCCTGCTGGACAAACTTCACCGTGATCTTGGTGAAATTGTAAAGCGTCGATCATACGGATCATTTCATCAACGTTACGACCAAGTGGTAAATCATTAACCACTTGATGACGTACACTGCCTTCTTCATCAATTAAGAATGAAGCACGAAATGCAACGCCAGCTTCTGGATGCTCTACGTCGTATGCTTTACAAATTTCATGTTTTACATCAGCAACTAAAGTGTATTGAACTTGACCAATACCACCATCGTTTACTGCGGTGTTACGCCACGCGTTATGAGAAAATTGTGAATCGATTGAAACACCAATAACTTCAACACCACGGCTTTTGAATTCTTCCATACGGTGATCAAAAGCTAATAACTCTGAAGGACATACAAAAGTAAAATCAAGTGGGTAGAAAAACACGACGGCTTTTTTACCTTTAATCGCTTCTGCTAGGTTAAAGCTATCTACAATTTCGCCTGAACCTAAAACTGCTGCTGCTGTAAAATCTGGTGCTGCGCGACCGACTAATACACTCATTATATTCTCCAATTTTTTAAAATAAATTTAAGTTATTTAATGTTAACTCCACCTAGTATGGTGGCGTTAAGTGATAATTCAATAGTTACTCTGAACTTTCTGCCGAACTATTTTTAGCTGCAGATTCAGTGATCAAGGTTTGTAATTCACCTTGCTGATACATTTCCATGATGATGTCACAACCGCCGACAAGTTCACCGTCAACCCATAGTTGTGGAAATGTTGGCCAATCAGCATACTTTGGTAATTCAGCACGAATATCAGGGTTTTGTAAGATATCAACATAGGCGAATTTTTCACCACAGCCCATCAACGCTTGAGAAGCCTGTGAAGAAAAGCCACAACTTGGTAACTTTGGTGAACCCTTCATGTAAAGGAGAATTGTGTTTTCACTGATTTGTTCTTTAATGCGTTCGATTGTTTCCATAATATCCTCAAAAATTAATACTTATACCAATTTAACTAATAATAACATTTCACGTAATGAAACAATATGTATTAAGTTTGGTATTATTGTGCCCAATACTTAAAGTAAAACTGACGAATATAAACAGAACAATAAATACTAAAGCAAAAAACTTATATATTAAAACTTAATAGCCTTGATAAAACCTATGGTAATACCTATATACTTGGGTAGACTATATAAAGCTTTAATACCCGAGTAGTTTACTAGGTTTTAGAAAAAAACAAACTACTTCTTTAAATTAGCATTAGAATAATTTTTTATAATCACATACTGGAGAATATAATGGCTATCGAATTACCAGCACTACCATATGCAATGGATGCACTTGCACCACATATTTCACAAGAAACGTTAGAGTTTCACTATGGTAAGCACCACAACACTTATGTTGTTAAGTTAAACGGTCTTATCGAAGGTACTGATTTTGAAGGAAAGTCATTAGAAGATATCGTTAAAACATCTTCTGCTGGTGTTTTCAATAACGCTGCACAAATTTGGAACCATACATTTTACTGGAATAGCTTAAGCCCTAACGGCGGCGGCGAGCCATCAGGTGCATTAGCGACTGCTATTAATGCAAGCTTTGGTTCATTTGCTGAATTTAAAGCAAAATTCACTGACAGCGCAATCAACAACTTTGGTTCAAGCTGGACTTGGTTAGTTAAAAATGCTGACGGAAGCTTAGCTATCGTTAATACGTCTAATGCAGCAACTCCACTTACTGATGAAGGTGTAACACCACTTATCACAGTAGATTTATGGGAACATGCATACTACATTGATTACCGTAACCTTCGTCCTAGCTACATGGAAGGTTTCTGGGCATTAGCGAACTGGGATTTTGCATCTGCAAACTACGCTTAATCGCTACAAGACAATAATTTAAATCTAATTTTAAAAGGTCAGCATTATTTGCTGGCCTTTTTTTTAGCTAATTTATACCATTAATTAAAATAAATAATCGCTCATTCTAAGCTAATGTAAATCGTCAGCATCTGCGCTGCCTCTCCAGTCTTTTCTAGCCATTTAGGTAATCGCTGCTACAGCATACTAATAACTTACCCATATATGAACTTAGTACCAAACGTCATGAATAAATCTTTTTCGTAGAAACTGCTACTTATGTTTAGTCTGGAACAATAAACATGTGCCGGCAGGGATGCTGGTACTTATGTTTAGTCTGGAACAATAAACATGTGCCGGCAGGGATGCTGGTACTTATGTTTAGTCTGGAACAATAAACATGTGCTTTAAATATTGATCAGCACTTAAAGTTGGTCACTTAGTCGATTATATTGGTATTAAACCAACTCATATTAAAGTAGAAAGCGTGTAGTTTAGACAATATATCCTTATTGAAAATAGCTTCTGGTTACAATTTTTTTCTTTATTTTTTAACCACTTTAAAAATTAACACCTAGACTTAAAGTAAATAAAATAGGAAAGGTAAAAGTACGGTCTAATAATTTAGAAGGGTTTGATAAGTTACATTGCTCGTATGGTCGAATTATCAGCCCAGTATGAACGACTTATCTTCTGGAGGCGGTTATGAGTATATTTCAACATTTCCAATCACGCTACGACGAAGCACAAGAAGAGTGCTATTCAATTCAAGATTTCCTTAGCTTATGTCGTACTGACCCTATGGCATATGCAAGTGCATCACAACGGTTATTAAAAGCCATTGGCGAACCCGAAATGATAGACACTTCAAATGAGCCTTGTTTAAGTAGAATATTCTCCAATCGGGTTATTGCCCGTTATCCCGCCTTTAAAGATTTTTATGGCATGGAAGAAGCGATAGAACAAATTGTTGCCTATTTAACTCACGCTTCTCAAGGCTTGGAAGAGCAGAAACAAATTCTCTATTTGCTGGGACCGGTAGGTGGCGGTAAGTCATCATTAGCTGAGAAACTAAAGGCGCTAATGCAGCAAGAGCCTATTTATGTGCTTAGTGCAAACGGAAAGCGCAGCCCAGTAAATGACCATCCATTTTGTTTATTTGATGCCAATGCTGACGGTAAAATATTACAACAAGAATATAATATTCCTGAGCGCTATCTCAGTACGATCATGTCACCTTGGATTGCAAAACGTTTGCACGAATTTAAGGGCGATATTGCAAAATTTGAAGTGATAAAAATTTATCCTTCTATTCTTGATCAAATTGCCGTCGCTAAAACCGAGCCCGGTGATGATAACAACCAAGATATATCAGCGTTGGTTGGTAAAGTTGATATTCGCCAATTAGAGCACTTCGCACAAAATGATCCTGATGCTTATAGCTACTCGGGTGCTTTATGTCGTGCCAACCAGGGTTTAATGGAATTTGTTGAAATGTTCAAGGCGCCAATTAAAGTGCTACACCCACTTTTAACCGCGACACAAGAAGGTAATTACAACCCAACCGAAGGTCTTTCTGCTCTACCCTTTAACGGTATTTTACTGGCGCATTCCAATGAGTCGGAATGGACCACCTTTAGAAATAATAAAAACAATGAGGCATTTTTAGACCGTGTTTATATTGTTAAAGTGCCCTACTGCATGCGGGTTTCGGAAGAAGTTAAAATCTATAAAAAACTATTAGAAAACAGTGAATTAAATACAGCACAATGTGCGCCAGATACATTAGAAACCTTAGCACAATTTTCGGTACTTTCACGCCTAAAAGAACCAGAGAACTCCAGTATTTATTCTAAAATGCGCGTGTATGACGGTGAAAGCTTAAAAGATACCGATCCAAAAGCAAAATCATATCAAGAATACCGAGAGTACGCAGGCATCGATGAAGGCATGTCAGGGCTCTCAACACGCTTTGCTTTTAAAATATTGTCCCGTGTTTTCAACTTTGATCATTTAGAAGTTGCGGCAAACCCTGTGCATTTATTTTACGTACTTGAACAGCAAATAGAGCGTGAGCAATTACCGAAAGAAACCAGTGAGCGATATTTAGAGTTTATCAAAGGTTACTTATCGCCTCAGTTTATTGAGTTTATCGGCAAGGAAATTCAAACCGCTTATTTAGAGTCTTATTCTGAATATGGACAAAACATTTTTGACCGCTATGTTACGTATGCTGACTTTTGGATACAAGATCAAGAGTACCGAGATGCTGAAACTGGACAACTATTTGACCGTGAAGCACTGAATAATGAATTAGAAAAAATAGAGAAGCCAGCAGGAATTAGTAACCCAAAAGATTTCAGAAATGAAATTGTAAATTTCGTCCTACGCGCGAAAGCCAACAACAATGGCACAAATCCGTTATGGACCAGCTACGAAAAATTACGCACGGTAATCGAGAAAAAAATGTTCTCAAACACAGAAGACTTATTACCTGTTATTTCATTTAACAATAAAACATCTAATGATGATCAACAAAAGCACGACGACTTTGTTGAACGTATGATGGCTAAGGGGTATACAAAAAAACAAGTCAGATTACTTTCTGAATGGTATTTGCGCGTAAGAAAATCTTCTTAGGCTGTACTTAGTCCTATTACGACTAAGTTAGGAGCATATATGACAAACTTTATCGATAGGCGGTTAAATAGCAAAAATAAAAGTACGGTTAACCGCCAGCGTTTTATCAGGCGTTATAAAAGCCAAATTAAGAAGTCTGTATCTGAGGCGATAAATAAACGTGGCGTTACTGATATTACCAGTGGTGAAAACATTACCATCACTAAAAAAGATTTAAGTGAACCTGTTTTTCATCAAGGCAGCGGTGGCATTAAAGACCGTGTTCACCCTGGTAATGACCAGTTTACTACTGGCGATCAAATTGCTCGACCACCGCAACAACAAGGCCAAGGTCAAGGCAGCGGTCAAGGCGACGCAAGTGATTCTGGTGAAGGTAGTGACGACTTTGTTTTCTCTATTTCTAAGGATGAATATCTAAATTTACTTTTTGAAGATTTAGAACTTCCCAATTTAGAGCAAAATCAATTAGATACAATTATTGATTATAAAACCGTACGCTCCGGTTATTGCGCGGAAGGAGCAGCTTCAAATATTGATATTGTAAAATCTTTACAAGGCTCTATAGCGCGCAGAATTGCCATGACGGCTGATAAACGCCGCCAACTTAAAGTACTCGAAGCAGAATTAGCCTTGCTAGAGCTAGATAAACACGACAACGTTCGAGCTAAAAATAAGCTTATAAAAGCCATTGAAATCATTAAAGCTAGCATTAGAAAAGTACCTTTTATTGACTCGTTTGACTTACGTTATCGCAATTATGCAAAACAAGCTGTCCCAACGTCAAAAGCTGTGATGTTTTGTTTAATGGATGTTTCTGGCTCTATGGATCAAGCCACTAAAGATATTGCCAAGCGCTTTTATATTCTTTTATACCTATTTTTGACTCGGACCTATGAAACCATCGACGTGGTTTATATTCGCCACCATACCCAAGCCAAAGAAGTTGACGAGCATGAATTTTTTTATTCGCAAGAAACTGGTGGCACCATTGCCTCGAGCGCTTTAGAGCTAATGATCGACATTATAGAACAGCGCTATAATGAAAGAGAATGGAATGTATATGGTGCTCAAGCGTCCGATGGCGATAATTGGGCTGACGACTCGCCACACTGTCAGAAATTAATGCGCGAAAGTATATTACCTAAAGCCAGATACTTTAGTTACATCGAAATCACGCAACGCTCGCATCAAAGTCTTTGGCAACAATATTCACAAATTGCTGATACCAATGATGCTTTTTCAATGGAACATATTAGAACAATTGAAGATATTTACCCCGTATTTAGAGCGTTATTTAAGAAAAAAAGTGTACAAGCCGCTTAGTAATGTTATGTGATGACTTATAAGAAAACTAAATATTCATGAGTATTTTTTCAAGCAATAGATAATTTCATTTATAGTAGATGTTTATTATTTCAGACTAATCATAAATGCTTACATTGACTTATAATGATTTAAAAATGCCGTGGAGTCATGCTCTTTTATGGGTCTCAGTCACTAGCGTAATGCAAAAGCAATAACGAGATAACTAAAACGTCCATGCAAGCACAAAGGTATTTCATATTTACACCACTTTAAAATGATCGATTATTCGTTTCAATTGGTATAAGGAGTTTTTATGACTAAGCGAAAACCACTCGACGATAGCAGTGACTGGACATTTCCTAAGCTCGAACAATATCAAAGTGAAATTGAGCGTGTTGCACAACATTATCGTTTAGATACCTACACTAACCAAATTGAAGTGATCACTGCCGAGCAAATGATGGACGCCTACGCTAGTGTCGGTATGCCCATTGGCTACAACCATTGGACCTTTGGTAAAAAGTTCATTCAAACAGAGCAAACCTATAAGCGCGGGCAAATGGGCTTAGCCTATGAAATTGTTATTAACTCAGACCCCTGTATTTCATATTTAATGGAAGAAAACTCCATGGCTATGCAAGCACTTGTTATGGCACACGCTTGCTATGGCCATAATTCATTTTTCAAAGGTAATTATTTATTTAAGTCGTGGACCGATGCTAGTTCAATTATTGATTACTTGGTCTTCGCCAAAAAATACATTGCTGACTGCGAACATAAACATGGCATTGACGAAGTTGAAGCTTGCCTCGACGCGTGTCATGCGCTAATGAACCATGGAGTTGATCGCTATAAACGACCACAAAAAATATCATTAGAAGCAGAATTAAAACGCCAAAAAGAACGTGAATCTTACTTACAGTCACAAGTAAATATGCTTTGGAAAACGACTGCAGATAATGAAACTGACAGTAAAAAATCTAAAGCGGTATTTCCGAGCGAACCACAAGAAAATATTCTCTATTTTATCGAAAAAAATGCTCCACTTTTAAAACCTTGGCAACGAGAGTTAGTGCGTATTGTAAGGAAAGTATCACAATATTTTTACCCTCAAAAGCAAACACAAGTGATGAATGAAGGTTGGGCTTGTTTTTGGCACTACACCATTCTAAATCACCTATACGATGAAGGCTTAGTGACTGATAAATTCATGTTAGAGTTTTTACATAATCATACTAATGTTGTCGCACAAGTTGACTATAACAGCCCTTACTATTCTGGCATAAATCCCTACGCACTAGGTTTTAATATGTTTATAGATATTAGACGAATATGCGAAAAACCAAGCGAAGAGGACAAGCAATGGTTTCCAGACATAGCAGGCAGTAATTGGCTAGATACCGTACATTTTGCCATGGAAAACTTTAAAGACGAAAGCTTTATAAGTCAGTATTTATCGCCTAAGTTAATGCGAGATTTTAAACTATTTCATTTACACGATGACAGCGATAAAAGCTATATTGAGGTTGGTGCTATTCATAATCAAAGTGGCTACCAAAAAATACGCACTATGTTATCTGATCAATACAACTTAAGTAATTTAGAAGCGAACATTCAAATTACTAATGCTGATATTAGCGGCGATCGCTCATTAACTTTGCGCTATATTCCGCATCAAAATGTATCGCTTGCAGACTCAAAAGATGAAGTATTAAAGCACTTATATTACCTTTGGAAATTTGATGTAAAACTATTACAAGAAAATGAACAAGGCGTAGACGAAATTATTGCACAATGCCCACAACCCGATGAATAGGCAATAAAAAAGGCAACTGTCTAGTTGCCTTTCTTGCGTAATTATTGATTTAACGTTTGGTTATTAGCTT